>JAFZEP010000004.1 GCA_017560625.1 Bacteroidales bacterium | reverse complement strand
GTAAGCGTATCTCTATCAAGGACACTCGTGGAATTATCGACGCTATCCTCGATGGTTCTATCGACAAGGCTCCTACTAAGCAGATCCCTTACTTCAACTTCACAGTTCCTACTGAGCTTCCTGGCGTTGACCCAGCTATCCTCGACCCACGCGACACTTACGAGTGCGCTTGCCAGTGGGAGGAGAAGGCTAAGGATCTCGCAGGCCGCTTCATCAAGAACTTCGCTAAGTTCACAGGCAACGACCTCGGTAAGGCTCTCGTAGCAGCTGGTCCAGCTCTCTAATCTGAACACAACACCTCGCCCAGTCGGGGTGCTAAATACAGGAAGGCGACTGTTATAGTCGCCTTCTTCTTTTTATATCCAGCTACAACATGATGACAGGAGAACCGTGACATATTTTGGCCTAAAAGTGACACGGTTATGAGTAAAATCGCATTAAATCAATGATTTTTGACACAACCGTATCAAAAATAAGCTAAAATATGACACGGTTGTCAATCCTCCATGTGGAATAAAAAGAGGGTGACAAATCAGTCATCATTTGTCACCCTCAAATATTATTTGCTGGCCTCCTTAGCCTTCTTTTCCTCTTCCAGACGCTTCTTATAAGCCTCCATCCTCTTCTTCCAAGCTATCTGCTTGGCGCGCTGCTCCTTTGCTTTGCGTTCCTGGAGCATCTCCATTTTCTTTTCAAGGTAGTTGTCTGCCATGGCTATCGTGCGTTATATGCTTCCAAAGCCTTCTCAAGGACGATGATGGCCCTCTTGAGGTCTTCTTTATTGAGGACATATGCAATACGCACCTCGTCACGTCCCATTCCAGGAGTCGAATAGAATCCGCTGGCAGGAGCCATCATGATGGTCTCACCTTCGTATTCAAAATCGGTAAGACACCACTCACAGAATTTCTCTGCGTCATCCACCGGCAGGCGGGCTACTGTGTAGAACGCACCCATTGGGATCGGTGAATATACTCCAGGGATTTTATTGAGGCCGTCGATAAGGCATTTTCTGCGCTCCACATACTCTTCATAGATGTCGGCAGCATACTCCTCCGTGTCGTTGATTGAAGCCTCTGCCACGATCTGTCCAATAAGCGGCGGACTGAGACGGGCCTGGCAGAACTTCATGACAGCATCACGCACTGCTGTATTCTTTGTTACAAGAGCACCGATACGGATTCCGCACTCAGAGTAACGCTTGGAAACAGAGTCGATGAGCACGACATTCTGCTCGATGCCATCGAGATGGAAGGCAGAGATGTATGGAGAGCCTGTGTAGATGAACTCTCTGTAGACCTCGTCAGAGAAGAGATACAAGTCATACTTCTTCACAAGGTCACGGATGCGGTTCATCTCCGCGCGTGTGTAAAGATATCCGGTCGGATTATTAGGATTGCAGATCAGGATCGCCTTTGTGCGCTCTGTTATGAGTTCCTCGAACTTCTCCACAGGAGGAAGAGCGAAGCCGGTCTCGATAGAAGACGTAACAGTCTTGATCACAGCGCCGGCAGACACGGCGAAAGCCATGTAGTTTGCGTATGCAGGCTCAGGAACAATGATCTCATCTCCAGGATTAAGGCAAGCGAGGAATGCAAAGAGCACAGCCTCCGAGCCACCGCTGGTGACGATGATGTCGTCCGGAGCAAGCATGATGTGATATCTTGAATAATAGTCCACCAGCTTCATTCTCAAGCTGAGGAAACCCTGGCTCGGACTATACTCGAGCACCTGTCTTCCAACATTCTGAAGAGCGTCCAAGGCCTTCTGAGGCGTAGGAAGATCCGGCTGACCGATGTTCAGATGATATACTTTCACTCCCCTGGCCTTGGCATTGTTGGCCATCGGAGTCAGTTTTCGGATTGGTGACGAAGGCATTTCTTCGCCTCGGTGTGAAATCTGTGGCATGTATCTATTTGCTGTTAAGGGGGGAATTCAATATTATTTCTTCGACATGAGCAGAAGTTCGCCAAGTTCCTTGATGTCGCGGCAGATCAGATCCGGAGGGAAGAATTCCGGCGCAGGATTGTTGCGTGCATCTTCAGCGACAGCATCCGCAACTTCGATGGTTGTTTCTCCAGAGAGAACCAGCACTCCAAACGCTCCGGCATTATGTGCCATCGCTGTGTCGGTGTAGATGCGGTCTCCCACCATAGCGACTTCCTCCGGTTTGAGTCCGTGGCGGTCGAGAATGCCTTTGAGCATATTCGGGTCCGGTTTGCCGAGAGTTATGTCAGGCTGGCGTCCTGTCGCATGCTCGATGCATTTGCACATCGATCCGCAGTCTACCAGCACATTGCGCTGATCAGTTGGACACACGCGGTCCGGGTTTGTGGCGATATAAGGGATGTTCTGCGACGCCCACCATGCAGCCCTGCACAGACGCGAGTACTCGAGAGTCATGTCAAATGCGACCACCAGCACATCCGGAACGTCATCAGGATCATCGGCACAAGACTCGAAGCCGGCCTTCTCGAACTGAGAAATCATGCTTGGAGTTCCAAGGAGGAACAGCCTCTTCGCCTGAGGATAATGAGACTTGATGTAGTCGATCGCAGCAAGCGAAGTCGTGTACATATTCGACTCGTCTGCCTCGATGCCAAGTCCTGCAAGTTTCTTCAGGTAGTCAGCCACCGATCTTGATGGATTGTTTGTGAGAAACGAATACCCTATCCCAGCCTCCGACATGTCGGCAAGGAACTTTGTCGTGAACGGGAAAAGGGTGCTGCCCATGTAGATGGTTCCATCCATGTCCAGGGCAAGATGCTTTATCTTTGAAAGTCGCTCCTTGAGTTCAGGAGAAATGGTCTTGTTATGGTTCTGCATATCTATGCAAATTTAATCATTTTTTCTTAAGCGCCTTCTTGAGAGTCGGCAGGACATGGTCTACATATCTCATCATTCCAAGGTCTGTAAAATGTGTGCCGTCTACTGTGGCCTCACCGTCCTCACCGATCATGCCTTCTGCACTTATATAATATATACGTTTCTCACCTGATTTCTTGAGCTTATCGAACAGGCGTTTCTGCGCCTGATTCTTTTTTGTAACCTCAGCAAGGATGCGGTTGTCGAAAATAGAGAACGGGAAGATGACGTCTTCGATAAATACGACAGGTACATCAGGATGAGCGTCTCTGATTATTCTGAAAAATTTCTCACCGACTTCATCGATTGTTTCAGCCCATGCATTAGGCGCGTAATCCATCACATATAGTCCCGGATCCTCGACTGAAGCCATCAGCTCAGCGATCTCAAGATCAAGAAGAGCATTGCCGCTGAATCCAAGGTTGATCACCTCTCTGTCGAGGCGACGGCTGATGATGTTGGTGTGGGCCATTCCGGCGCGGTTGGCGCAGCCTCCCTGGAGGATGCTGGTGCCGTACATCACGATCGGCTTTTCACGGGACGGTCGGTCGACTGCCGGCTGATCGAGAGTCGCACCCTCGTCAACGCCGATTTCCAACGACTTCACACCGTCATAGAGCGACAGATACAGCATGTATTCACGCTCGACAGGGTCCATATTGGCTATCATCTTCCTTTCAGAGGTCTTACCCTGAGGCTGGGCGCTGCACACATGTCTCCATTCGTCATCCACAAGTGCATAGAGGTCAAGACCTTTTGTGCCTGTGTCAGTCATATGGGTCATGGTGTTGTTGTATGTAGACTCCCATTTCACATGAATCGAAGTGGAATTTGAGCGGAAGCGGATGAAGAGACCTGCAGAATGAGTGCCGAGGTACCACACAGGATCGCGGCTCACTCCCTTGAGTTCGATCGGAAGTCGCTCATACAGAGCGCTTGTCTGTTCTGTAACCTTACCGTAGAGAGGGAATGCAGATGCATCAGTGTAAACTGGCTGAGGGGCTGAGGCTTCCTGAGCCGAAACCTGGAGTCCTGCTGCCAAGAAAGCGGCAGCAGCAATAATGAAAGTTGAAATTCTGTTCATATCGTCATGTTTGTCACACAAAGTTAAAACATTTTACATTTTGACGATGCTTTGTGATTACCTTTTGAACGAGGCAACATGATAAGATGTAAACAATCTTAAAAACACAATATCATGAAGAAATTCCTAATTACGACAGTCATCGTCCTCACAGCAATTGTCGGTTTGTCTGCTGTTGCATTCGCAAGTATTCCCACTGCAAGCAACAATCCTAATGCGGTTGTAGAATACAACATCCCCGGCATCACATCAGGCACCATGCAGCTGAGCCATTTCGAGAAGCTGTTCAAGATGATGCCATATGACATCCAGGAAAAGTCCGTGATGGCATTCAACGAGATCATCGTCAAGCAGCAGTCAGAATTCACACACAGCGGCGTCAAGGTTAAGCGCACTCAAAACACATGGGAGTTCCGCTACCAGGGGGCAAGCGTCATCGTCCGTAACGCCACCGACTCCGATCTGCTCAACATCTTCCGCCTACCTACAATCTAGGTCGTTGTATTTCAACAACTGACATGAGATGCTTGCTGCATTGATGCAAAACGACGGTATTGCAAGGTGCCTATGCCTGCCAATGGATGCACCTTTTAAATATTTGCATCAACAAATTAAAATATTTTAATAATTATGGTTATCTTTGAAGGTTAAACTGACAACATTTAAAGATAACCATATGCGCAGATCATTAAGCATCATCATGGCAGTTCTCGGACTGTCATTCACAGCCGACCTCTCGGCAAAGAAAGTCAAGGAGACAATCGAGACTCCGGCATCAGACAGCCGCATCGAGTACACAGGACGCACACTCGTAAACGGCAATGAGGTTTCATACGACTGGAGCGGTGTATACGTAAGAGTGAAGTTCAACGGTCCGTCACTCGCAATGAAGTGTTCAGACACAAAGAACTGCTGGTTCAACCTTTGGATCGACAAGGAGATGACACCGGAAGCTGACAGGAAATTCATGGTCGGAGAGTCGAAAGACACTGTGATCGTGCTTGCAGAAGGTCTTGGCAAGGGTGCTCATGAGGTGATCCTCCAGAAGAGAACCGAGGGCGAGCAGGGACGCTTCACTGTACATTCATTCATCACTGAGGGCGAGATCCTCCAGGCTAACGGACGCAAGGATCGCCACATCGAGTTCATCGGTGACTCATACACATGCGGTTACGGCACAGAAAGCCCAGACAAGGACGATCCGTTCCTCGCCGAGACTGAGAACTGCAACCTCACATACGCTGCCATCACAGCACGTTATTTCAACGCGGACTTCAATCTCACCAGCCACTCTGGCCAGGGTGTTTTCCGCAACTATGACAACTACGGTCCAGGTTACCATATGCCTGACCGCTATCTTCAGACATTCGACAACGACAAGGAGATCATCTGGGATGCAAGCAAGGCAGCCTACACTCCTGACGTGGTGGTCATCTACCTTGGAACCAACGATTTCTCTACTGCACAGCAGCCTAACGAGCAGTACTTCAGAAACAACTACATCAGACTCCTCAAAAGCATCAAGGCTAATTATGGAGAGGGCATCCCTGTCCTCTGCATGGGCTCGAATGCAGATCCTTACCTCTACGACTACATCCGCAGCGCTGTCGTAGCGAGCGGCCTTGAGAATGTGTCATTCATGACAGTGGGAAGAGGTGCACACAACTACGAGGATGAGCTCGGCGCAAGCTGGCATCCGAACTACAAGGGTCACAAGAAGGTGGCAAGCTGTATGATTCCTTATATCGCTACCCTCACAGGTTGGGATATGGAGGAGAAGCCTTATAAATAAGATATTTATGATTAAAATGAAGAAGATATTTATAAGTTTCCTGGTGGGTGTCAATGCAATGGTGGCGTTGCATGCTAAGGACATCAAGGGCACAGTGAAGGACACTGAGGGTAAACCGGTGGTTGGAGTTGTGGTGTCGGACGGTCTCAATATTGTGACCACTGATGCAAAGGGACACTTCGAGATGGATGCAGACCAGGACAGCAGATTTGTGTTTGTCAGCACTCCTGCCGGCTACATCTCATCGACACTTGAAGGCAAGACTCTCTTTTACAAGGAGATACGCAACAAGACAAAATCATACGACTTCGTGTTGCAGAAGAACAGCAAGGACGACACAAACCACAATGTGATTGTGATCGCAGACCCGCAGATCAGCGAGAGGAGCGAGCTTGCAGACCTTGCGAAGCAGTCGGATGACATCACAGAGTTTGTCGCTCAGATGGATGGCGACTACACATTCGGTATTTGCCTCGGTGACATCGTAGGATGGGACCACAGCATCTATCCGGAGTACAACGAGATCATGGGCAAGGCCGGCATCGACTACAGATATGTGATAGGCAACCACGACATGACCAACTGGGGACGTTCATACGAGACTTCGATGAAGAACTACGGCGACATGTATGGTCCGGCCTGGTATTCATTCAATGTAGGTGATGTACACTATGTCGTGATGAACGACAACTTCTACGTCGGCCGCGACTATTTCTATATCGGTTACCTAGATGAAAGACAGCTCAGCTGGCTTGAGAAGGACCTTTCATATGTGAAGAAAGGCTCGAGAGTAGTGGTGTGCATGCATATCCAGACAACCAACGACATCTCTGACCGTGATGCTTTCCAGTACGGCATCATCGGCGACAATCTCTGCAACAAGCCTGCTCTTTACAGCATGCTCGAGCCATACAAGGCGACTATCCTTTCAGGACACAGCCACACTGCTGACTACGAGCAGATCAGCGAGAATATCTTCGAGATGAACATCGCAGGATTCTGCGGTGCATGGTGGTGCGGAGAGGTCTGCATCGACGGGGCACCTGCCGGATACAAGGTTCTTGACATGAACGGCAGCGACATCCAGTGGATCTACAAGGGCTGCGGACATCCGCTTGACTATCAGGTAAAAACATACGCAGACACTCCTGACTATCCTGGCGAAATGATCGCCAACGTGTGGGATTTTGACCCTGCATGGAAGGTCGAATATTTCGAGGATGGCGTGAAGGTGTGTGACATGCAGCGTTTCAAGGCACAGGACATCCTTGCCAAAGAACTTTACAAGGATCCTTCAAGCCTGAAGAGAAGCTGGGTATATGCTGCACCTACAGAGAACATGTTCAGAGCACCTATCTCGGCTGAAGCAAAGAAGCTTGAGGTCCGCGTGACTGACCGTTTCGGAAGAGTATACACAAAAGTTGTTGAAAGATAATCATGGCTTCTACAGCGACTAAGCGCATCATCACCATCGACATCCTCAGAGGTCTCACGATCTTTGCGATGATCCTCTGTGCGAACATATATTTCCCAAATCTTCCGGCATGGATGTTCCATGGACAGACCCCGCCGCCTGATTTCGCCTTTGATCCAGGCGTGAAAGGCATTACATGGGTGGACCTTGTGTTCCCTTTCTTCCTCTTCACCATGGGCGCGGCCTTCCCTCTTGCAATGCGCAAGAGGCTTGAAAGCGGCACAAGCAGATGGAGTGTGGCAGGCTCTCTGGTAAAGAGATGGGTGATCCTCACTGCCTTTGCCATCCTTCTTGGAAACGCCTACATGATAGGAGCAAGCACACGCCCGGACCTCGTAAAAGGTCTGTTCAGCGTGGCACTCTGGGGAGCTCTGTTCCTCGCGTTGGTCAGAGTGAAAGATCCTAAGAAGGGACTGATAATCAATCTCTCAGGCCTGACTATGATTATCGCTATGACTGTTCTCGCGAAGACATACATGGGCCTGACGCTGAACTTATGGAACAGCGACGTGATCATCATGATCCTGGCAAACATCGCTCTGGTGGGAGGTCTTCTCTGGATGTTCACCAAGGACAGCCTCAGACTTCGTTGGCTTGTGCTGGTGTTCATCATTGCCCTTAAGGCATTGAGTTCATATGCCCCTCAGGCACTTGACTGGGTGCCTGCGATGAGCAAGAGCGGATGGTTCTTCAACTGGGGATATCTTCAGTACCTGGTGATCGCTCTTGCCGGCTCCATAGTGGGAGACAAACTGCTCGACCACGCCAGATCAGGCCAGGCGGCAAACATCGACAAATGGCATATCGCTGCAGGCATAATCGCCCTTGCAGCCATGATCGTGCAGCTTTGGGGCCTGTTCACAAGACAGGTGCTTGCCGACTTCATCATCTCGGCAGTACTGGCGTTTGCGTTCGTTGCACTGACATTGAAGCGCCGCAACATCATGACATGGCTCGGCTACTTCGGCTTTGCGTTCATGCTTGTAGGCATCATCTTCGACCCGATCGACGGAGGCATCACAAAGGACTACTGCAACCTTTCATACATGCTCACGACAACAGGCATGACGGCATTGACCGGAGCATTCGTGCTTGCTCTTGAGCTTAAATGGAACATCAAGGGACGCGGATTCAGCGGCTGCGGACAGAACCCTATGCTTGCCTACACAGTGACAACCTTCCTCATCAGTCCTGTCCTGGCAATGTGTGGCATCGGCCCATGGCTCTTCAAGCTCGGCTACGCCTCTGCAGCAGGCGCCATGTTCTGCGGTCTGACCTACACCCTCCTCATGGTGGCAGTCACATGCCTGTTCTCAAAACTGAAACTCTTCTGGCGCAGTTAATACAGCGACGCAGCTAGCTGCGTCGTTTTTTTAAAATACAACATATGACAGCACTCAGCATAATAGCCAGCCTGGCCACAATGGCATTCTGCCAGGTATCGCCGGACATACTTATCGTCCACAACGTAAATGTGGAGGCAGCTCAGCGGAAACTGGAGCAGCAGCTCTGGTACAACTCTCCTGCACAGGCATGGGAGGAAATGCTGCCCCTCGGCAACGGACGACTTGGCATGATGGTGGACGGAGATGTGCACGAAGAACACATCATCCTCAACGAGATATCGATGTGGAGCGGATGCGAGGCTGACTATGCAAACCCTGATGCAGCAGAAAGTCTCAAGGACATCAGGGATCTGCTATTGCAAGGCAAAAATGCAGAAGCCCAGGATGTCATGTACAAGCGCTTTGTGCCACG
>JAFZEP010000003.1 GCA_017560625.1 Bacteroidales bacterium | reverse complement strand
GGTTATGAAAAAGGTTATGACTATATTGATTGCGACATTCGCGGTGTGTGTGATGGCTTCATGTATGGAGAAGGCCGTGGTTGTTGAGCAGCTTCCAGCTCCGGCAAGAGAATACATAAATACATATTTTCCGGGTGATAAGATCGTTGTCGCTTCAAAGGATGACGATCTTGTACGTCCTGACTATGAGGTGCGCCTGGAAAGCGGTACTGAACTCCAGTTCAGCAACAGCGGTGCTCTTGAGAAAGTGTCATGCCGTAAAGGCATTCCTGCCGAAGTGGTCCCTCAAAGCATCCGTGACTATGTTTCTGCACATTATCCTTCTGCGGGATTCTGCGAGTACGAGGTGGACAGACGTACTTATGAGGTGACTCTCACCAACGGACTCGAACTCAAGTTCAACAGTGTATTCAATCTTCTGGAAGTAGACGATTAGATAGTGATTGCGCATAATCGCTGATTAAAGTTTTGTTTTTGGTTAATAATGGTGTGGTGCAGCTGTATCTAGTGGATCGGCTGCACCTGTTTTTCAATGATATTTACTATATTTGTAAGTTGTTAAAAAGAAAACAGAACATATATGGCACAGAAACCGTCAATTCCAAAAGGAACAAGAGACTTCGGACCTGCAGAAATGGCAGGACGCAACTATATTTTCGACACAATCCGCTCAGTCTTCAAGACATACGGCTATGCTCCGATCGAGACTCCTTCGATGGAGAACCTCAGCACTCTCCTCGGAAAGTATGGTGAGGAGGGCGACAAGCTTCTCTTCAGAATCCTCAACTCGGGAGATGCATTCTCAAAGATCAACTACGATGATTTCCGCGTAGAGGGAACAGAGGATGGCTACAACAGCAAGGCTCTATCTCTGAAGGTGTGCGAGAAAGGTCTCCGCTATGACCTCACTGTGCCTTTCGCACGTTTTGTCGTTCAGCATCAGAACGACATCACTTTCCCGTTCAAGAGATTCCAGATCCAGCCGGTATGGCGTGCTGACCGTCCGCAGAAGGGTCGTTACAGAGAGTTCTATCAGTGCGACGTGGACGTGATCGGCTCAACATCTCAGCTCAACGAGCTTGAGCTTGTGCAGATCGTGGACCGTGTGTTCACTCTCCTTGACGTGAACGTATGCGTGAAGATCAACAACCGTAAGGTACTCACAGGTATGGCCGAGATCTGCGGTTTCCCTGACAAGGTGGTGGACATCACTGTGGCTATCGACAAGATAGACAAGATCGGCATCGATGCAGTCGAGGCAGAGATGGCAGAAAAGGGTCTTACTGCAGAGGCTATTTCTGTTATCCGCCCAATCCTCACAATGTCCGGCACTACATCTGAGAAGATCGCTCTTATGCGTGACCTCATGGGTGGAAAGTCTGCTTCCGGTATCGTTTCTGAGGCTGGTCTCAAGGGTCTTGACGAGCTTGAGGAACTCTTTGGGTATATCGATGCGGCTGGTGTTCGCTGCGAAGTGGAGATCGATCTTTCTCTTGCACGCGGCCTGAACTACTACACTGGCGCAATCTTCGAGGTGAAGGCAAAGGACTTTGCTATCGGAAGCATCTGCGGCGGTGGACGTTACGACAACCTCACAGGCATCTTCGGCCTTCCTAATATGTCGGGCGTGGGCATCTCATTCGGCGCAGACCGCATCTATGATGTGCTCAAGGGCCTTGATAAGTTCCCTTCAGAGGTGACTTCGACAACAAAGCTTCTCTTTGCAAACATGGGTGTGGCTGAGCTCAAATACCTGATCCCTGTAGTCAAGGCACTGCGTGAAGCAGGCGTGGCTTGCGAGATCTATCCAGAGTCGTCTAAGCTCAAGAAGCAGTTCGACTATGCAGACAAGAAGACAATTCCTTTCCTTTCAATTGTGGGAGGAAACGAAGTGGAGGCAGGTGTTGTCAACCTCAAGAACCTCTCGTCTGGCGAGCAGCAGTCTTTCGCAAAGACTGACATCGATAGCATGATCGCCTTTATGGCTTAACCTATATGATTATGAAGAAGATTCTCATTACGGCAGCTTTGGTGCTGCTTGGTGCAGGTGTCGCTTCGGCGCAGAAGCCTGTTGTGTCGGCTGATGGAGGTCTCACTCCAGGCATGCTTGAAAAGATCAGTGCGACATATGCAGATAACGCTTATGACAAGGCAATCAGCAATGCTCTTGCCGGCACATCGATCGCTACATTGGCCATCAATGCCGACAATGCGGCCATGATCGACACGCATTTCTCAGACAGAGTAAAGACAAAAGGCATCACTGACCAGAAATCCTCAGGTCGCTGCTGGCTCTTCACAGGACTGAACGTGCTCAGAGCAAAGATGATCGACAAATACGATCTTCCTGGTATGGAGTTCTCTCAGAGCTATCTGTTCTTCTATGATCAGCTTGAGAAGGCGAATCTCTTCCTCCAGGGTGTGATCGACACAAGAAAGCTTCCGTTCGATGACAGAAAGGTGGATTGGCTTTTCAGCAATCCGCTCAGCGACGGCGGCCAGTTTACAGGTGTTTCTAACCTTATCACAAAATATGGTGTTGTGCCTGCTGAGGCGATGCCAGAGACTTTCCAGGCCAACAACACATCTCAGATGTCAAACCTTCTGAAGCTCAAGCTTCGTGAATATGGCCTTGAGATCAGAGCTGCGCAGAAGGCTCGTCCGGCAGAGCTTCAGGAGATGAAGCTCCGTCAGCTTTCCGAGATCTACCGCATGCTTGCCCTCTGTCTTGGTGAGCCTGTAAAGGAGTTCGAGTGGACAAGATGCGACAAGGACAACAACATCGTAAGCCGTGGAACTTACACTCCAATGAGTTTCTATCAGGAGTTCATCGGTGAGGATCTCGAGAACAACTATGTGATGATCATGAACGACCCGACACGTGAATACGGAAAGGTGTATGAGATCGATTATGACAGACATGTGTATGACGGTCACAACTGGCTTTACATCAACCTTCCTGTAGAGCGTATCAAGGAGATGGCTATCGCTTCGATCAAGGACAATGTGGCGATGTACTTCTCATGCGATGTGGGCAAGTTCTACGACAAGTCGAAGGGAACTCTCGACATTGCAAACTTCGACTATGATTCACTTATGGGTGTGACATTCGGAATGGACAAGAAGCAGAGAGTGCAGACTCATGCCAGCGGTTCGTCACACGCGATGACCCTTATCGCAGTCGACATCGTTGACGGCAAGCCGGTGAAGTGGATGGTGGAGAACAGCTGGGGCCCGGCTTCAGGTTATAAGGGATGTCTCATCATGACAGACGAGTGGTTCAATGAGTACATGTTCCGTCTCGTTGTGGAGAAGAAGTATGTTCCTGAGGATGTCCTCAAGATGCTTGATCAGGAGCCTACATTGCTTCCTGCATGGGACCCTATGTTCATGATGGAGGAGTAATTCCCAGCATCATTGTCAGTAAAAAATGCAGAAAAATTACATTTTTGTAATTTTTCTGCATTTTTTGTAAATAAAATTTGCAGTTTCAAAAAATGTCCGTATATTTGCAGTCCAATATCGCGGGGTAGAGCAGTTGGTAGCTCGTCGGGCTCATAACCCGAAGGTCGTGCGGTTCGATTCCCACCCCCGCTACTAATGAGGAAAAACTTTTGTTTTTCCTCTTTTTTTTATGTCCATATTATGATTTGGCTTATATTTGCTGGGCATATGACCAATTGAATATGAAAAAACTTTTTGTCCTGTTTCTGCTGTCTTTCTTGACAGTCAATGTATCAGCAAAGAATAGAATTGTCGTTTCGAAGACAGACTTTACCCTGACAGTTCTTTCGGAGCAGAATGACACGCTGTATCATTGCAGCATTGCATACGGAAAAAATCCCGGAACAAAGACGGCGATAGGTGATTGCAAGACTCCAGAAGGAACTTTTGCTGTCAAGATGATTTATGACGCGACATCGTGGAAACATGACTTCGGCGATGGCAAAGGTGTGATCGAGGGAGCCTACGGTCCATATTTCATAAGACTTGCGGTGCCGGGCTTCACCAGCATCGGAATTCATGGAACATGTTTCCCTGAGTCTATC
>JAFZEP010000031.1 GCA_017560625.1 Bacteroidales bacterium | reverse complement strand
AGGGATAACACCACCGTGAAGAGCCATACCGATGCATGCGCAAGCCATTGTGAGCTCTGCCACACCAGCCTGGAAGAACGCACCGCTGAAGTCACCCTTCTGGAATGCATGTGTCTTATTGAGGAATCCGTCTGTCTTGTCTGAGTTTGAAAGGTCAGCTGAAGCTACAACCATATTAGGAACATTCTCTGCAAGCATTCCAAGAACCTTTGCAGATCCGTTTCTTGTAGCATCACCAGCCTTCTGCTGAACTGCTGTCCAATCAAGCTGAGGAGCCTTACCGCTGAACCACTGCTCCTGCTGAGCAGCCTTCTCAGGATTTGCAGCTGCCCACGCAGCCTCTTCAGCATAACGCTCTGCAACTACTGCCTTTAAGTCCTGAGCGCGCTTTTCATAAAGAGCTTTGACCTCATCGAAGATAACGAATGGCTCGTCTGGATTTCCGCCAAGGTTTACAATTGTATTTCTGTATGCATCTCCACCGAGAGGAGCACCGTGAGTCTTGCAGTTACGCTCGTAGCTCTGGTTGTCGGCTGTTCTTGCACCCTTGCCCATCACACACTTACCGATGATAAGTGTAGGGCGGTCATCGATTGCCTTAGCCTCATCGAGAGCCTTGCGGATCTGATCGCAGTCATTACCGTTGATAGTGATTACATGCCATCCCCATGACTCATATTTCTTTGCAGTGTCCTCAACGATGACAGCATCGCACTCAGTAGAAAGCTGAATGTCATTCGAGTCGTAGAACATCACGAGATTATCAAGGCCGAGAGTTCCGGCAACGCGACCGGCACCCTGAGAGATCTCCTCCTGGATACCGCCGTCTGAAATATATGCGTAGATTGTTTCCTTAGCAAAAGTAGGATTGCCTGTGCGAGCTGCAAGGAACTTCGCTGCCATTGCGGCACCTACCGCGAACACATGGCCCTGTCCGAGAGGACCAGAAGTGTTTTCAACTCCACGAGCGACATTGAGCTCCGGATGGCCATGAGTAGGTGAACCCCACTGACGGAACTGCTTGAGTTCTTCGATAGAATATTTGCCGATCATGGCAAGCTGAGCGTAAAGCATCGGAGACATGTGACCAGGGTCAAGGAAGAAGCGGTCACGACCAACCCATGAAGGGTTCTCAGGGTCATACTGAAGATACTCAGAGTAGAGCACGTTTATGAAATCTGCACCACCCATAGCTCCACCAGGATGGCCTGATTTTGCCTTTTCTACCATAGACGCTGCCAGGATTCGGATGTTATCCGCAGCAAGATTCATAAGTCTGTTGTCGTTCATAATATTTTGTATTTTGTATTATTCATGCGTTAATCTCACAAATTTAATAAAATTCTCACTACTTTTGCAAAGATTCAACCTAAAAAACATGGACCAGACAATACTGAAAAAGTACAAGCACTGGCAGTGGAGGACACTCATCACACTGATGGTCGCTTACATGCTCTATTATTTCCTCAGAAAGAACCTGAGCGCAGTAATGCCGGCACTGCAGACAGAACTCGGCATCAGCAAGACCGAGCTCGGTCTCTTCCTGACCCTAAACGGCATCATCTACGGACTTTCACGTTTCATCAACGGCTTCGTTGCAGACCGATGCAGCCGCCGAAAGCTGCTGGCCGGAGGACTGATACTCTCAGCAGTCATCAACCTTGCCATCGCATTCAGCCCGATGCTGGATGGCGTGCTCAACCTTCTTGACGCAGAAGGCAAAGCCACTGTGGGACTTGTATACATAATCGGAACACTCTGGGTGTTGAACGGATACATCCACGGCATGGGATACCCTCCATGCGCCAACCTCATGGCACATTGGTTCAAGCCATCAGAACTGGCAACAAAGCAGTCCATCTGGAATGCATCCCACTCCATCGGAGCAGGAGTCGTGATCGCACTGTGCGGATGGCTTCTGACACGATACGGCACATCAGCATGGCATCTGTGCTTCTCTGTCCCTGCCATCATCTCACTGATCGGAGCAGTAGCAGTGTTCTTCACACTTCGCGACACACCGTCATCAGTCGGTCTGCCGGAAGTAGAAGCATTGGACTCAGAAAACAAAGAAGCCGAGGCTCAACCTGAAGAGCAGCTCGAGGGCAGCAGATACAAATATTTCCTCAAGAAGCTCGTATTCCGCAACCCTATCATCTGGATACTCGCCCTTTCGAATTTCTGCATCTATGTCATCCGCTTCACCATCCTTGAGTGGGGAACATCTTTCCTCACGCAGTTCAAGGGAATGGAGACTGACCTGGCTGCAAACATCGTAGCCACATCAGAAATCGTCGGAGGAGTCGGAGGCGCATTGGTCGCAGGATGGTTCACAGACAAGTTCATGAAGAACAAGGCTCATCGCACATGTCTCTATTGCACATTGGGCACAACAGTGAGCTTCGCACTCTTCTGGCTCATGCCGGCACATGCACACTGGTTCTTCAGCGCCCTCTTCATCTGCCTGTCTGCATTCTTCGTCTACGGTCCTCAGGCCCTTCTCGGAGTTGCAGCATCACAGCAGGCCACCAAGAGAGCCAGCGCCACAGCCAACGGAGTGCTCGGCATCGCAGGATACGCAGCCACAACGATCTCCGGAGTCGGATTCGGCTTCATGGCCGACCATTGGGGATGGAATTCCGTCTTTGTGGTAGCAATCGCATTCGGCGTACTCGGATGCCTCGTCATAGCCAGAATCTGGAATGCTCCGGCTGACGGATACTCAAAAGCCGAAAAGGTTCTCGAAGAAATGAAATAAAACGAAAAATGGCGACCCGTCGGGTCGCCATTTTATTTGGTTGATAAGAAATTACGCGTTAAGAGTGTAGTACTCGCAATCCTTACCGCAACGAGTCTCTACTACAGTTGCAACCTTACCCTCGCGAGCAAGCCAACCGAGAGCTGCGAAGAACTCTGCTGATGCAAGACCAGTCTCCTTCTTAAGCTTAGTCTCAGTCATCTTGCCGTTTGTGTTGAGCGCGTTCCATACGAGACCTGCGTTGTTTCCGATGTTGTTGATTTCCATAATAATTAATCTTTTAATTTTAACCATACGGCGGCATCACACCGCCAACACTATACTAACTGTCCATCTGTTTGGCTTGCGCCATTCGTTTTATGACACTTACTGTTTTTGGGGAGCGCAAAGATAAATAAATATTTTTATAAGTATTTTTAACACAATTAGTTATGATATTGAATTCTCGTTGACAATTTTGCACCGAGGTTCAACATCACTTACAAATCGTAAGCCGTAAACGAATTATGATTAGAAATCATCAGTTGAAAAGCTGAAATGGCGAATGCCGATAAAATCACGATTTTCTACCTTTTAGATACAAATCGGACACAAAAAAACATTAACTTTGTCTAGATTAAACAGATTTCCAATGAAAAAATTCGCTATTGCACTTTTGTGCGCAACACTGCTTTTCAGCAGTTTCTCAGCATTTGCCTGGGGTCCGGAAGGTCACGACGTTGTGGCTGCCATCGCAGAAAAACATCTGACAAAGAAGGCTAAGAAGGCCTTGGACGAACTCCTTGGCGGCAAGTCGATCATCTATTACTCTTCGTGGATGGACAGCATCCAGAACTCTCCATATTGGGAGGACGGCTACAACAAAACAAAGACATGGCACTACGGCAACGTAGACAAGGGACTCACCTACCAGACCATGCAGAAGAATCCTGACGGAGATGTGGTTACAGGACTTGAGTTCCTCACTCGTGAACTTACAGAAAACTATGACAACCTCACAGACAGCATGAGGGTTGACTATGTGAAGATGATCGTGCACATGGTCGGCGACATGCACTGTCCAATGCACGCCGGAAGACTTTCAGACAGAGGCGGTAACGGAATGAAGGTAAGATGGTTCGGCCAGAACACCAACCTCCACTCTGTTTGGGACAGCAAAATGATCAACTCAGCAAGAAAATGGGGTTACATCGAGTGGGTAGAGCAACTTGACAGAACAGACAAGAAATTCAAGAAGAGCGTAATGAGAGGCACATATGAAGAGTGGTTCAACGACACAGTGAAGTACGCTGCAGCCCTCTACGATTATGTAGAAAATCTGGGAACAGAAAACCCTAACCTCTCTTACCAGTACGTATACGACTTCTCAGATCTTCTTGAGAACCGTCTTCTCGTAGGAGGATACAGACTTGCTTACGTACTCAACACAATCTTCGGTTAGCGGTCGGCTTCGTCGACACTCATGTTGACATTGAGTTTTCGGAGGGTTGCCAGAAAAGCGCGCAATTCCTCTTCAGAGATGCCCTCAAGCATCTGATCCAAAATGGAAATGCCTTTCAGTTTTGCCCCCGGCTTAAGCTGATTGGCATTTTCTGTAAGCACCAGGGTGTTCGACCTGCGGTCGTTCCTATTTTGGCGACGCACCACAAATCCCTTGCGCTCAATGGCATCTACAAGCTTGGTCACAGAATTCTTGTCCTTATGCATGAGGTCAGCAAGCTGCTGCTGAGACATTTCCCCGTGATTCCACAACAGGTCGATGAGCATGAACTGCTCAGGAGTCAAAGGCACATGAACCTCCTTCAGTTTTGTCGCGATGAAGTGCTTGAGCTTGCAGCCTGTAAGATTGAGTTCTACAGCTATTTCTTTAGATAGTAGCATAGGGTTACTGTATTAAATGCGTACAAATATAATGATTTTACAATACACAACGCCCCAGTCTCTCCGCATCTTCCTTCGACAGTATCCCCGCCGAGCACAGATTATCCACCTTCCATGCCTCCCTTGGATTATTATCTCTGAACAGGATAATGGATCTGGCTGTCTCATAGTTCCTTATATACGGATGGTACTTCAGCGAATCAGCCGACATGGTCCACAACGGGAGGGCATACGGTTCGTCTACAGTCACCAGATCACTCAACGCATCGAACTTGGCACGGTCGAACCTATATATGTCCAGCAGTTGCTCCTTGAATGAGTAGCCGTGCAGTTTTTCCCTATACTCTACTATCTTTTCCGCATACCACTCCCCTATGCCCGGCAGCTCATCCAGTTGCGCGACATCAGCCTCGTTAAGATCAACAAGAGGGATCTCAATGAATGCCTCAAGTCTACTATACACGCTGTCTGCAACGACATGCGATTTCGCAAAGTCTTCTTTTCTGTGGAACACTCCACCCTTGCTGCGATAATTGACAATCGACTCGGCCTGCTTGCGTGAAAATCCAAGCCGGCACAGTTCCTCCTGAGTGACTGTGTTCGGATTGAATGCAAAAGACTCAACCTTAGATCTCGGGAAATTAGTACGCACCGACTCTACACGCGGATGATGTTCTGCATCTTTACGCTCATATGTAGCTCCAGCTACAGGACCTGCCGTTGCATTGCCGGGCACATGTACAACCTCACGATAGACATAGACCGTATCCGGCACATCCCTGTTGGCTGCAATCTTGGTGACCGCCGCCCTATGTATGAACAAAGCTGTCTGATAGCCGACAAGCAGAAAAACCACAGCTATCACACCCATCACAAAGGACTCAGAAAGTCCGGACTTTTTCGAATCTTCTGACTTCATAACAAACGAGATAAAAAAACGAGGATCTGAATTCAGATCCCCGCCGTAATGTCATCATCTCATATACAAAGATAGCATCCGATGCGGACTTTCCTGCAAAAAAGGCCATCCAGGCATGCAGATTTTTCTTTTTCTTTAAATTTTTTCTCTTTTTTAAACAGTTTCGTCCTTGTGATAGGTCTTTTTCTCCTTCTTTTTCTCAGGAGCTCCAGCCACGATGATCACAATCTCACCCTTTGGCTCGTGTTCCTTATACCATGCAGCCACTTCCGTCACTGTGCCTCTCTTGTGTTCCTCAAACTTCTTTGAGATTTCACGTGCCACCGAGCACTCTCTGTCGGCACCGAAGAACTCGGCAAACTGCTCCAGTGTCTTCACAAGCCTGTATGGCGACTCATAGAATATCATTGTCCTTGTTTCCTCAGCGAGTTCAGTCAGACGTGTCTGACGGCCCTTCTTCTGAGGGAGGAACCCTTCAAAGCAGAATCGGTCACATGGATAGCCTGACGAAACGAGGGCAGGAACGAAAGCTGTCGCACCAGGAAGAGTCTGCACCTCGATGCCCTCCTGCACACATGTCCTGACAAGAAGAAAACCAGGATCTGAAATTCCCGGTGTGCCTGCATCGCTGATCAGAGCCACATTCAGACCTGCAAGGATGCGCTCCTTGATCATAGAGGCGGTCTTGTGTTCATTGAATTTATGATGAGACTCCAAGCGTCCCTTGATGTCGTAATGCTTGAGCAGCACCGAACTTGTCCTTGTGTCTTCCGCAAGAATGAGATCAGCCTCCTTCAGCACCTTGATGGCTCTGAATGTCATGTCCTCAAGATTTCCGACAGGGGTCGGTACTATATAGAGAATTCCAGCCATATTTATGCCTGCACTTTACGACGGACAGCCATCATGAAACGATATACCACCTGCGAGCCCATATCCCAGTCGAATGTAGAGGTTATGTAGCCCACCACTTCATCAAGGGACGTCATGGCATTGATCTTTGCCCTTGTCTGCTGGAACAGAACCGGATCACCATTGAACAGTACATTGATGAACTGCACCCTGTCGTTAAGCGAAATTGCACTGAGCAGATCCCTTACCGGTGTGCCCACCATGTCTGTACGCCAAGCCTCCTTGTCGGTCATCACATCTATGACAGCCTTCTTCGCCTTAGGAGACTCTATCGCCGCCTCAAATAAAGGCTTCGGCTCTGCGAACAGCGGAAGATCATCGTCGTCATCCTCCTCCTGAATCGGTTCTTCTTCAGGCTCTTCCTCTTCTTCAGCCTCAGTCTCATCAACCACAGGCTCTTCTTCAGGCTCTTCCTCTTCCTCTTCTTCAGCCTCAGCTGCTTCTTCGACAGCAACTTCTTCAATCACTGTTTCCTCTGTCACAACCTCTTCTGTCACAACCTCTTCTGTCATAGGCTCTTCAACGAACGGAAGATCATCCTCTACAACAATTTCAACCGGAACAGTATCAACCTCATCTTCAATGATTTCAAGGTCTATCGGCATGGCAGAAATGTCGTCCGGATCTACAACCTGCTGAAGTTCAGCCATCTTCGCATCAAGCTGCTCAAGCTGAATTCTGATCGAAGACATCATGCTCTTGATTTCAGACAAAATTTGCTGTTCTCTATTTTCCATAAGGCAATAAATATCTATATTTGCGTTCTCAATCCACAAAAGTAAGGAAATGTTTTTAGAAAGTGCAAAAAAAGCGGGTTCAATTGAAGTAATCTGCGGATCAATGTTCTCCGGAAAGACGGAAGAGCTTATAAGAAGAATGAAGAGGGCGCAGTTCGCCAAGCAGAAAGTCGCAATATACAAGCCTTGCATCGATGTAAGATATTCGGAAGACAATGTCGTATCACACGATGCACACAGCATCCCTTCCACTCCTATCAACTCACCTTCATGCATGCTTCAGCTTTCCGAGGATGTAGAGGTAGTGGGAATAGACGAGGCACAGTTCTTTGACGAGAGCATCATTGAAGTCGTACAGACCCTGGCCAACAAAGGCATCAGAGTGATCATCGCAGGTCTTGACACAGACTTCATGGGCAAGCCGTTCGGCCCTATGCCATCTCTCATGGCTGTTGCAGAAGACATCCAGAAGGTTCATGCAATCTGCGTAAGATGCGGCAGCCCTGCAAACCACTCGCACCGCCTTTCGGCAAGTTCAGAGCTTGTTGTGCTTGGAGAGACCGACATCTATGAGCCTCTCTGCCGCCACTGCTACAACGAAGCAGTAAAGACAAAATAGTTCAGTTAAAATACGACAATACCAAGAGGAAGCCTCGCGTGTGAGGCTTCCTCTTGGTATTGTGAGGCTTCCTCTTGGTATTGTGAGGCTTCCTCTTGGTATTGTGAGGCTTCCTCTTGGTATTTAGACAAATCATTTCTAACTTTGAAAGGCTTACATTGTTTTAGCAACACCCTGAATATAAATCCATATCAATTCAATAACCATGGCAATAATTGATTTAGTAAGATGGACGCCTGACGGCGATACAAACATTTTCGCATGGCGCTATCCTGAGACAAACCTCAGCACATACACACAGCTGATCGTGCAGGAGTCACAGGAGGCCATCCTTTTTTCAAAAGGACAGATAGTGGGCAAGTTCGGTCCGGGAAAGCACACATTGAGCACCGAAAATCTGCCTGTTCTCAGAAGTCTGTTCGGCATTCCGTTCGGAGCCAAGAACCCATTCACAGCAGAAGTATGGTTCGTCAACAAACTCCAGCCATACAACATTCCTTGGGACATCGACAGAATGTCCATCCATGACATCGACTATAACACTCAGCTCCCATTGACAGCCAACGGCCAGTATGGCCTCAAGGTGATCGACGCGGAAAAGTTCCTCGTCAAGGTGGTGGGACCTAAATCAGGCTTCACAGAAAACGACCTCACAGATCAGTTCAGAGGAGAGTTCACCACAAAGGTGAAATCATGCATACTGCAGTTCATGCACACAAACCACGTGGGTTTCAAGAACATCTCCGCATACCTGGATTCCATTTCAGGACATCTGCGCATGCTCATGAACGAGTTCTGGAACAACCTCGGACTGGAGCTCACAGGATTCTATGTAAGCACTATCGAAATCGACGACTCTACTCCTGACGGAATGAAGGTCAAGAATGCGATCGCACAGCAGTCGTCAATGTCCATCACAGGACACACATGGCAACAGGAGCAGATGTTCGGCACAGCTCAGCAGGCTATCGACGGACTCTCGAACATGTCTGGCACAGGTGGCCTGATCGGAGGTCTCATGGCCATGAACATGATGGGCGGCATGGCCGGAGGCAATACCGGTATCGGTCAGGGAATGATGCAGCCTCAATACAACAACCCTACATTTGGCGGCACACAGCCATACGGCAACCAGCAGCAGGGACAGCCACAGCCTCAGCAGGTGAAGATGGTGTTCTGTTCGAATTGCGCAAAGAAATTCCCTAGCACCATGCAGTTCTGCCCGAACTGCGGCGACATCTACAACCCATGTCCAAAGTGCGGCACAGACAATGACGTGAACGCAAAACGATGCATCAGCTGCGGCACATACCTCATCATGGGCTCATCAGACTACTGCCCAGGCTGCAACACTCCGATTGCTTCGGGCAGCATATTCTGCGGCAACTGCGGAATGAAACTCGTCGAAAGCGACACATGCACAAGATGCGGAGCAGCGCTTGCGCCAAGCGTCAAGTTCTGTCCTTCATGTGGTAACAAACGCTAAAATCCATTTGTCATGAAAGCTAAGAACATACTATTGCACACCGTATTCTGGGGCGGACTGGCACTCCTCGTAGCCTTCTTCTTCATCTGGAGGGGAGAATCCACACCGGACAACATCTTCTATCTGAACCTTGCAGTCAGCGTCATCACCTATCTGGTGGTTGCCGGCAATCTTCTCCTCAGAGAGTCCAGGACAAAGGAAAGCGAAGGTCATGTGATCGGAGCTTGGGGCGTAAAGTGGGTCATACTGACAGCATACCCTATTGCTTCGATCGGAGCAATGCTTCTCATGGCATTGTTCGGTCTGGGATTCACATTCCAGCTTTTCGTACACATCATTCTACTCCTGATGCTGGCAGGCGGTTTCGCGGGAGTATTTGCGGCCTCCGACAAGATCCGTTCAGTACAGGAGAAACAGGATGCAGACAGGAATGGAGTCCTTGAAATGAAGCGCGCCGTAAGCGACCTTCAGGATGCACTCCTCGAATGTCAGGAAGCCACTCCACAGGTAAAGAGCAAGATCAAAGAATTAGACCAGGCCCTCAGATATGTTTCTCCTTCAGACAGCCAGCAGGCCAAGGAATACGAAGAGAAGTTCGTCCAGACAGCATTTGAGATCCAGGTCGCGTTGAAATCATTCGAGATGAATGCAAACCGCATTGAAGTGCTGCTGCAGAAGCTCGACAGGCTCTACAACCAAAGAAAAAACACATACTCTAATTAAAACATCAAAATTATGACCGGTAAGATTTTTTCTGACTCTGGTAATGTCTATCAAGACCAGGCCAAGATCCTTTTCAATTATTACCAGCAGGTTGCTGAAAAGATTGTAAAGGAAGAGGAACGCATTGAAAAACAGATTAAATCTCTTGAAGAAGAAAAAGCGCTCCTTCAGGCTGAGATTGGAACATTCGCGTTCTGGGTTTTCACAATCCTGACATTGTCCATCTACTATTTCTGGAAGACTAAGGACATCGCTAAACAGGTCGCTGCCATCGACGAGCGCATCGCAGAGTTCCAGAAGCAGCACAAGGAAATCTTCAGAGACTACAAGGTGTCTAAGCTCGGCGTGGCTTACGTACCTGTAGCAGACCAGATCAAATATGAAGACAAGAGCTTCATTGTCGACTACACCGGTAAAGTAGACGAATCTGAGGTGACACTCCAGATGTCACGTCGCAACGACCTTCTCGTTGAAACGATAGGCAAGCTTGAGCAGCTTTCAGCTGAGGCACCGATTGTCGAGAATTCTGATGATATAGAAAAGGTAGAGACAGAGGAATACTCAAGATCGATCCAGGAGATCAACCATTACGATTATCTCGGAAACCTCGAGCGCTCACTCCGTACAATCGCCTACTGCATGGACGACCTTGAGGTGTCTTCAGTATCGCTTCCACTCGTACAGGAAAACAGCCAGTACCTGCACAGCTTGAACGAGTACGCAACAAGAGACATTCCTGAGACAGCTCCGATCGTGGAAGTTTTCGACAAGGAGAGATATGAGTCCAGCGTAGAGAAATTCCAGGAACTCAACAAGCTCAAAGACTCGCTTTCAAACAAGACTCAGCAGTTCGAGACTGTACTCAAGGACCTTATGGTAACAATGGCAAACTCAGTGCAGACTATCTCTGCCCTGAAGGTAGCATCAGTAGACAAGGTCATTTTCGAGGCCAACAAGGTTCTTTTCAACATTCTCAAATCACCTTACAACCACTATTCTCCAACTCTTGAATTCGAGGAAATCGAGCGTATCCGTGAAGAGAGCTTCGACTACTCTGAGGATGTGCAGAACTATGAGCCTTTCAACCTGAAACAGAGCTCACGCATGAAATTCAACCTCGTGACAGGCATGTGGACATCAGAGGATGGAAACACCAGCAATGTACCGTTCGGCGTTCACCAGATCTACGAGGAAATCGTCGCTCCGGTTGTACAGAACCTCATGCAGGAAACACGCATCGAGCGTCTCAAGATCTACAACCACATCAAGGATCAGAAGATCTCATATCTCAACAAGTGGCACCAGGACACTGAGGCATTCTACAGAGCAAACCGCGCTGAAAGTTCAGACATCATCAACCTCATGCAGGAGAGCCTCCGCGAGTATGTTGCAGCATACAACACATTGGCATCACTCAAGAAGACTGAGAACGCCATGAACCAGAGCAAATCAATCAACTCTACAGTTGTCGAGACTCAGGACAACTCAGAGGAGACAATCCTGGCATACGAGTATCAGTCACAGGAGTTCATGAAGGTTCAGGAGGAGTTCGAGGAGTACATGGAGCGCCTCAAGGAGGACATCGACCTCAAGGCCCAGAAGTTCGGTCACGTAGAGTACTACGACGCGAAGCTTCGTGACGGATATTCAAATGAAGTGGCTGTAGCTGCTGACGAGGTTCACGCTCTCGATGAGCGCCGCAAGGCTCTCGCAACAGTCAATCCACACTTCGCGAAGACTTCAGAGATTCCGCCACAACCATCTGTAGAGGACATCACATTCGAGCACATCTCACTCAACCTCCCTGTAATTGCCAAGAACGCACTCGACAAGATCGAAGAGATCACTGTTCCTGAAGTAGCAGTCGCTGAGAGCGCAGCTGAGCAGGAAGTCGAACAGCTCGTTACAATGGCCGGACCAGTCGAGGCAGCAGTTGATGAGGCTGACGAGGAGACTGTTGAAGAGGCTGTAACAGAGCAGGCTGTAACAGAGCAGGCTGTAGCAGAGCAGGCTGTAGCAGAGCAAGCTGAAGAACCCGAAGAGGTAGAGGTGGAAGACTTCGACGAGGATGACGACGAGGACTTCGACGAGGACTTCGACGAGGACGAGGATGACGACTTCGACGAGGATGACGACGACAATATGTAATGAATCTCTAAACTGAATATTATGTCATCATATATTGATTGTGTTATCGACACCAGGCCAATGGCTCAAGAAATTGATTCGGTGTCTAACCATATTAAAGGAACGACAGCAGCAGTCGTTGCGATGCAGGCTGCTGTGATCAAGGCTGAGAACGATGCAGCAGATCATGTATGCGATAATGTGAACAAGGGATTCTACGCATTGATTCATTCACAGATATCACAGAAGATCGCCAAGCTTCAGAGCGAAGTCGATTCACACCTGATGAAACTCAACCAGCTTCGCAAGCAGCTTATCGGCATCAAGAGCAGAATGGAAAGAGACTATGGAATGATTTCAGGTCGCTACATCAAGCTGTTCAACGGAATCAACAAAAATCTCCAGGTAAGAGTCTACGAACTCGACAAACCGACCATCAAGTTTGCAGTCAAGGAGATCACAGCCATATCCAACAGACCTAAGCTGCTGACATCTACGGTTCCGGTAGTACAGGCCGAGACGCTTGCAATCAGCCAGAGAATCCTTGCTTCAAACATGAAGAACAGGGGAGCTTTGGTAATCGAGACTATGTATGAGTTCCTCAATCAGATGAAGGAACAGAAGGAATTGACAGACCGCATCATGCTCAGATCAAACAAGACAGAAGCTGATGCATGCTATGCAATCCCTGTAATCTACAGCGAGTCTAATTATGACAGGTTCGGAAACGTCAGAACTGAGGTATTCGTAAGCAAGGACTGCCTTGAGCAACGTTCACAGGACTCTGTCAAGAATGTCATGGTAGCTCATGCCCCAGAAATGAACTGGAGCAAAGAAGCTATCGATCCCGAGGTGAAGAGTGAATTCAACAAGCTTCTTTCTGCAGCAAACACATCTGACAGAGTAAAGGAGATGGCAAACAGCCTCTTCCTTGCGAACGAGTATGAAACCATTAAATAGGCGGGCTTATGAGTTACAGGAGAAGTTTCACTAAAACAATACCCGTCCACTACTCCGGTACGGAATACGCTACAGTATCCACAGGAGAAGGCAGCAAAACGGTATCTGTACACTACAGTGGCACTGTATACGAGACCGTAACCGTCAATGTCAACGTCGACACTGACTCTTTTGAGAACAGCGTGGATCGTTGTAATGGAACGGTAAACGTACTGACAGGATCAGTCACTGCAACACAAGCCGCCCAGGTAGCCTCCATACGTGAGAACTCCAGAAAAGTCGGAGAGACCATCATCCAGGGTTTCTTTACAACTGTCCAGTCTGAGATCAGTCAGCAGATCATGGAGATAAGCTCACGTATAGAAGCAACATTGGTTCATCTGCGCGAAATGGCACAGAGATGTATCGCAAAGCAGAAACAGATGGAGACTGACTACGGCAGACTGGCCAGCAGATATGGCGCTATATTCGAAGACCTAAACAAGGAGCTGGAGAACAGAATCTATGAGCTGGACAGACCTACATTCAAATTCAAGGAGACCAGTGACAAGACTGCAAACAGAGGTCTCGGCACCGACCTGGCGTCAGTAGTTGCCATCTCCGGAGCTGAGAACGGCCACCTTGAGGCAATGCTTGGCGCATCAGTCACAAAGAGGCAGGCTATGGGAGCCATCGGAAAGGCCAACACCTTCCTTGTAAAGCAGAAGACCTGCGAAAAGCTCCTTGACAGCTGCAGCATAAATGAGAGTACTGACGCAGTATACTATGCACCTGTCTGCTACATCGAGACAAAGGGAGAGTCTGACGTCATCAACAGCGAGCTCTACACTTCTGAATTCATCGGAAAGCCGAACAACAGACTGGCAGAGAAGATGAAGGAAGTCACCTTTACAACCAACGAGTTCGACCAAGACATGCTCAAGACTCACTTCAGCGCTGAGGTGGCTGACAAGTACGCTTACTCAGATTCGCACGACGAAAGAGTAAGAGACTACATTACCAAATTGTTTAATAACACACTTGAATAGTGACCAATATGAAAGAATTGAAAGAAGTCCGCTTCAATGAATCGGAGATAATTTTACAGGACAACCTCGTCAGAGGCTCAATACTACCGGAAAAAATTGCAGAACTGACCCGCAACATCATCTTCAAAGGTGACAACATTGTAGAGGGGCCCGTATTTGCAAACCGCATGGAGGTACAGAAGGGTAACCATGACGTTCATGGTGCCGCATTCGTTCAGCAGGAGCTTTATGTGAACTCTGACGCAGACGGCAAGATGACATTCAGAAAATGCGTAGCATCTGCCAACTCTATCGTATCGCGCGCAGCGAACTGCGAGATCACATTCTACTCCGATGTGAACGCTAAGAGCGTGACACTGTACAATGCATTCATAGCAGGCAGCATCTATGCTGATGAGATCATCCTGGAGAACTGCGTTGTCATCGGTGGAGTATTCGCTACTCAGGAGATCAACCTCAAGAACACCACTGTCGGAACATTCAACGCACCGACTGTAAGAATTTCAGGTGTCATCAACCTCCTTCTTCCAAGTGCGTTCTCAATCGAGAAGCTCGACGCGGCTGCAGGCACAAAAATGTACAATCTCAGCCTCGCAGACCTCGGATCGCTCATGAAGGGTCAGCCTCAGTCTGAAAGATCCGGCAGAATCCCTATGGACATCGAAACTGATGAGGTGAAGAGCACACTCGCAGATGAGCAAGTACAGAAGGTCCTCAGATCTTACACAGTGGTCGGCAAGGTTCTCGCTGCAGACCTTCTTGACACTGACAAGTTCCAGAATCATTTCCTTCTCACTGCAGCCAGCCTCGGCTCACAGCTGTTGAAGACATATGATTTCGGAACAGACAAGGACGGCAACCAGGTGCGCCTTGACATTCCGACAATCCGCAAGTTCTTCTTCGAGATCAACAACGGAAAGGTTGATGTGCAGGAGATGAGCGGAACATTCAGCATCGCTGACATTACAGGAAAGTTCTAATAATAAATCAAAAGGCCGACGATCGTCGGCCTTTTGATTTATTTTGAATTTATTTTAATTCAAGCTTTTCAGCACCTTGGCAAGCTGATCGGGACACGAAGTCGGTCTTTTGCCGCAAGTGATGCCTTCAAGACGTCTGATTGCCTCCTCGACACTCATGCCCTTGATGAGGGCACCGATTCCCTTTGCGTTACCGTCACATCCTCTTGTGTAGACCACAGACTCGATGATGCCGTCCTTGATCTGGATATCGATCTGCTTTGAGCACACTGTTGCGCTAGGAGATGCAACCACATAGCGTACTCCATCTACAACTTCATCCTTGATGATCTTGTAATCGTCCACGATAACCTCCTTCTTTACCTGATCTGTTGCTGTCTTTTCCTGAGCCTGCACATTAGCGCAGAAGATGGCCAGAATGGCCAGAGCCAGTATCTTCTTCATATATTCAAGTGTTTAAGTTTTCTTCTTTGACCGCTAAAAGAGTGTCGGATGGTTATCATCCAATTCCGAGAGTATCTTCTCCATTATCGCCTTGCGGAAAAGAACCGCCTTTGTGGCAACCTTGAATTTCTCGCAATAAAGATTGATGGCAGCCATTTCGCTGTCATTCAGGTAAATCACCTGTCTATGGCGTCGAGTCAACGCCTCCTTCTGCTTCTTAAGATACTCCGGATCCACTCCTTGCGATGTATTTTTCTTTTTCTTAGCCACTTCCGTATCGTTATTTTATAGATATTCAGCACAAAGGTAGCATTTTATTGAGATTTTTACTACATTTGTATGTTATGAGTATTAAGGGATACATATTTGTCCGACTTTAGGAGGGGCTCTCGAAGCAATTCCCTCCCAATTGCAATCGACAATCTCGGTTTGTCTTGCCGTTAGGATCCCTATCGACTTCCCTCATTCGAGGGCATTCCGCAAAAATCAGAGTTAGTTAAATAGTGTTTCGCCTAAGAGGCGGATATAATTTTATTGTAGCAATCATGCACATTAATGTAGTGGTGGCTAACGAAAGCCACGCAGTGTATGCAGATGAGATCTGCGAAGAGGTATTCATTTCAGCCCGCGAAAGGGGCACCGGTATCGCACGAAGGACACCGGAGTACGTGATAGAAAAGATGGCAGCCGGAAAGGCAGTGATCGCGATAGCCGAAGACGGCAGATTTGCCGGCTTCTCATATATAGAGACATGGGGACATAAGGAGTTTGTAGCTAACTCCGGTCTTATCGTATCCCATGCGTTCAGAGGACTCGGCATAGCGATGAAGATCAAGAGACGCATCTTCCAGCTGTCTCAGGAGCTTTATCCGGAAGCTAAGATCTTCAGTATTTCCACAGGAGCCGCTGTGATGAAGATGAACTATTCACTCGGTTTCCGTCCTGTTCCGTTCTCGTTGCTTACCGACGACCCTGAGTTCTGGAAGGGATGCCAGGGATGCAGGAACTTCCCTATCCTGGAGTCCAACGACTATAAGATGTGCCTCTGCACAGGTCTGCTTTATGACCCCAAGGAACACATCGAGGTTGCAAATCGAGCACACCTCTGCGAAGAGAATCTTTAACCGATAATTAATAAAGTATAGATATATGAATAATAAAGTTGTTCTCGCCTTCAGCGGCGGTCTTGACACATCGTTCTGTGTCCCTTACCTTAAGGAGAAAGGTTACGAAGTACATACCATCATGGTAAACACCGGCGGTTTCTCAGCTCAGGAGGAGAAAGCGATCGAGGAGCGCGCACTTACTTTGGGCGCAGCATCTCATGTAAATGTAAATGCAGTCGAGACATATTATAATAAGGGTATCAAGTATCTCATCTATGGAAACATTCTCAAGAATGCGACATATCCGCTCTCTGTAAGTTCGGAGCGCGTGTTCCAGGCTCTCGAGGTGCTGAAGCATGTGCAGAAGCTTGGCGCAGGTGCGGTGGCTCACGGAAGTACAGGTGCAGGTAACGACCAGGTGCGTTTCGACATCGTGTTTGAGATTCTTGCTCCGCAGGTGAATATCATCGCTCCAGTGCGTGACGAGGGATTCACTCGTCAGTATGAGATCGATTTCCTCCAGAAGCACGGATTCGATTTCTCATGGGAGAAGGCCAAATACTCTATCAACCAGGGTCTTTGGGGCACCAGCATCGGAGGTGTTGAGACTCTTTCATCAAGCGGTTATCTTCCTGAGGAGGCCTACCCTACCAAGGTTACCAAGACTGAGCCTGAGCACATCAAGATCGGTTTCTGCAAGGGTGAGCCGGTGTCGTTCAATGGCGTGGAGATGAGTCCTGTAGAGGTCATCAAGGCTGTGCGTGATGTTGCTGCACCGTTCGGAATCGGACGTGACATCCACATCGGTGACACTATCATCGGCATCAAGGGTCGTGTAGGTTTCGAGGCTGCGGCTCCGCTTATTCTTGTGAAGGCACACCATCTTCTTGAGAAGCACACTTTGACTAAGGGTCAGCTTTATTGGAAGGAGCAGATTGCAGGCTGGTATGGCCAGCAGATGCATGAGGCTATGTATCTTGATCCTGTCTGCCGCGACATGGAAGCAATGATGGACAGCATCGAGCAGAATGTGACCGGAGAGGTTGAGGTGGCTTTGATGCCTTATCATTTCTCTGTTCTCGGATGCACAAGCGACCACGACCTCATGAGTTCGAAGTTCGGAGCTTATGGTGAGATCAACAATTCGTACACAGGACGTGACGTGATCGGTTTCACAAAGGTGATTGCAAATCCATTGAAGATCTATTATTCGGTCAATGGCGGTATTGACAATGAATAATTGATATCAGCCATTGTACTCCATTGGCCCCCTCCCAGCGAGCCAATTCCGTATCAAAGGCTAATACCAACATTACCATAAAATCAAAAGAATGAACAATAACAATAAGATAAGAGTGGCGATTGCCGGTGGTACGGGTTATACCGGTGGAGAGTTGTTCAGGATTCTGCTGAATCATCCGAATGTGGAGATTGTGGCGGCTACGACGACTTCTTCCGAGGGTACATCTGTAGCTTCTGTGCATAGGGATCTTATCGGCGAGACTGATCTTTGCTTCGGCACGGAATTGAATGATCCGGATGTGATTTTCCTTTGTCTGGGACATGGCATTTCGCGTCAGTTCGTCGACACTCATGAGATCAAGCCGGAGTGCAGGATCATCGATCTAGGAAATGATTTCCGTCTGGACGGCAATTATGCCGGAAGGAATTTCGTCTATGGTCTGTGTGAGAGTGCGCGTAAGGAGATTGCTCAGGCGCATGATGTGGCGAATCCGGGATGTTTTGCGACTGCTATCCAGCTTGCGACTCTTCCGCTTGCAGCGGCAGGGCTTATCAATGATGAGATCCATGTGACAGCGTTGACCGGTTCGACAGGAGCCGGAAAGAAGCCTGGTGAGACTACTCATTTCAGCTATAGAACAGATAATATTTCTATTTATAAGTTGTTCAGCCATCAGCATTTGGCAGAGATCAAGCAGAATCTGGTGAGGGTATCTGAGAAGTCTGCAGCTTCCATTGGCCCCCTCCCAGCAAGCTGGGCCCCTCCCCCTACGCGGGGGTGCGAAAATGCCAATTCCAGCTGTCAGACTACTCATCTGAAGCAAGATCCAGTGGTGAATTTTGTGCCGCTGAGAGGTGATTTTGCCAGAGGCATTTTTGCCAGTGTTTACACTAGGGCTGTCGAGGGCATGAGCCAGGAAGACTACCAGAAGCTGTTTGAGGATTATTATGCTGCTTCGCCGTTTGTTTTCCATTCGAAGGAGGGCATTTCGATGAAGGAGGTTGTCAATACCAATAAAGGTCTTCTTCATGTGGAGCTTCACGACGGATATGTGCACATTGCATCAGCAATCGACAATCTCGTCAAGGGTGCTGCCGGTCAGGCGGTTCAGAACATGAACATCATGTTCGGCCTTCCGGAGGACACAGGCCTTCGCCTCAAGCCTTCAGCTTTTTAGGCCAGTATGAAATAACACATCACGTCATTGCGAGGAGCGTAAGCGACGTGGCAATCTGTAAAATAAAGCAGACATGAATTTATTTGACGTATACCCATTATGGGATATTGAGCCTGTAAGGGGCCAGGACACAACACTTTGGGATAAGAATGGCGAGGTGTATACCGATCTTTATGGCGGCCATGCCGTGATTTCGGTCGGCCATTGCCATCCGCATTATGTGAAGAAGATTTCCGAGCAGGTCGGTAAGCTGGGATTCTATTCCAATGCTGTTCAGAATGGACTGCAGAAGGAGTTGGCAGCTCGTCTTGGAAAGATTTCCGGATATGATGATTATGCTCTGTTCCTTTGCAACAGTGGCGCTGAGGCGAATGAGAATGCGCTGAAGGTAGCGTCATTCCACACTGGAAAGGCTAAGGTTCTTGCTTTCCGCAAGGCGTTCCACGGCAGAACATCAGGAGCTGTGGCAGCGACTGACAATCCTAAGATCCAGGCTCCGTTCAACAGCACAGACAATATCGTATTTGCTCCGCTTAATGACCTCGAGGCAGTGGATGCAGAGCTTTCAAGAGGAAGTTTTGCAGCTGTGATCATCGAGGGCATCCAGGGCGTAGCCGGCATCTACGAGCCTACAACCGAGTTCATGCTCGGTCTTCGTGCTCTTTGCGACAAGTACGGATGCGTGCTGATTCTTGATGAAATCCAGTCAGGTTACGGCCGCACAGGTAAGTTCTTCGCACATCAGCATCATGGCGTGAAGGCAGACATCATCACGACTGCCAAGGGTATGGCAAACGGCTTCCCTATCGGCGGAGTGCTGATCAGCCCAGAGATCAAACCGGTATATGGCATGCTCGGAACAACATTCGGAGGTAATCACCTGGCTTGTACAGCTGCGCTTGCAGTACTTGACATCATTGAGAAAGAGAACCTTGTAGAGAATGCAGCAAAGATCGGAGAGTATTTTGAGTCTGCATTCAAGGACGACAAGGCTGTCAAGGAATACCGCGGAAAGGGTCTGATGATCGGCCTTGAACTTAAGGACGAGTATGTCGGCCTTCGAAACAAGCTTCTTTTCGAGAAGCATTTCTTCACTGGAGCGGCAGGAGCACAGGTTATCAGACTTCTCCCATCACTGACAGTTTCACAGGAGACTGCAGAGACGTTTGTGGCAGCTTGGAAAGAATTGACCAAGTAATAGATTCTTCATTACGTTCAGAATGACATTATGAGACATTTCACATCGATCAAACAGCTTCCGAACCTTGCAGAGGCTTTGGAGGCAGCAAAATATGTAAAGGAAAATCCATTTGCAGATCAGGAGCTTGGCAAGAACAAGACTCTTCTGATGATCTTCTTCAATTCAAGTCTTCGTACTCGTCTCAGTACTCAGAAGGCTGCTCTGAACCTCGGCATGAACGTCATTGTGCTTGACGTGAACCAGGGAGCATGGAAGCTTGAGACTGAGCGCGGAGTTATCATGGACGGCGACAAGCCGGAGCACCTTCTTGAGGCAATCCCTGTAATGGGAAGCTACTGCGACGTGATCGGAGTGCGTGCTTTTGCAGGACTTCAGGATAGAGAGCAGGACTACAACGAGGTGATCATCAATCAGTTCATCAAGTACTCAGGCAAGCCGGTGTTCAGCATGGAGGCTGCGACAAGACATCCATTGCAGACTCTTGCTGACCTGCTCACAATCGAGGAGCACAAGAAGACTGCCAGGCCAAAGGTGGTTCTTACATGGGCACCTCATCCAAGAGCACTTCCTCAGGCAGTTCCAAACTCATTTGCTGAGGGCATCAACATGACTGACTACGAGTTTGTGATCACTCACCCGCATGGTTACGAGCTTGATCCTGAATTTGTCGGAAATGCAAAGGTGGAGTATGACCAGCGCAAGGCATTTGAGGGCGCAGACTTCATCTATGCAAAGAACTGGTCAGCATACGCAGGCGACAACTACGGCAAGATCCTTTGCGATGACCGCGACTGGACAGTGGACGCTGAGAAGATGGCTTTGACCAACAACGCTTTCTTTATGCATTGTCTGCCTGTTCGCCGCAACATGATTGTGACAGACGACGTTATCGAAAGCCCGCAGTCACTCGTGATTCCAGAGGCCGCTAACCGCGTAGTGTCTGCACAGACAATCCTGAAGGAAATCCTGCGTGAAATATAAAAGTTAATTATCTGATTATAAGTAGATTATAGAATATGCTTGCCGCATCTAGGCAGCAAGCATTTAAAGGAAGCCATTGACTATCAACCAGTTGAAGTTTAGGTAAATGATAAGGATTATTAAGATAGGTGGTAATGTGGTGGATAACCCCGAGTTGCTGAGGGAGTTTGTCAGGGATTTCGCTGAAATGCCGGGAATGAAGATTCTCGTGCATGGTGGAGGAGTCATGGCAAGCCAGATGCAGAAGGCAATGGGAATGGTGCCGCAGATGGTGGAAGGACGAAGGGTGACCGACGAGGAGACGCTGAAGGTGGTGACAATGGTCTATGCCGGATGGTGCAACAAGAATATAACTGCCCTGCTGCAGGCGGAGAGGTGCAACGCCATTGGCCTTACCGGTGCGGACGGAAACGTAATCAAGGCAAAGAAGCGTGCGCCTGTGTATGTCGAAAGTCTTGGACAGGACGTCGACTATGGATATGTCGGCGATGTTACAGCAGACAGCGTAAATGCAAGGTTTATCTACTCGCTTCTTGAGAAAGGTATCGTGCCTGTGTTCAATGCGATCAATCACGACGGAGAAGGCAATCTGCTCAATACAAATGCAGATACGATCGCTTCGTCATTGGCAATAGCAATGGCAAATTACCAATACAGAACCAAGAGAGAAGTCTGCTGCAGATGCGAAGAATGCACCCATTGCAGCGATGACGGAAGACTTACTCACATTGTTGACCTGATTTATTGCTTTGAAAAAGACGGCGTCCTATATGATAAGGATGATGATGCAAGCGTGATAGAAGTAATAGACAGAGAGAAGTTTGCATCGCTAAAAGCGGAAGGAAGAGTGGCAGACGGAATGATTCCGAAGCTGACAAATTCATTCAAGGCGATCGATAGCGGAGTGAGAAAAGTGATCATCAAACATGCCAAGAATCTGCTCAACAGTAAAGGCACAACCTTGAAATAACCAGATGAAAAATCCCATCCGTAAAAAGGGCAAAAATCACGGACGGAAGACGTATTAAATACGAAATGAGCGACAATATAAACATATTGACAGCAGAGGCTGTCGAGCTGCTCAAGGAGATGATTGCGATACCGTCGCCGTCGTTTCATGAGGAGGATGTGTGCAGTCACATAAGCAATTGGCTCACACAGAAGGGAGTAGAGCATGAGCGCATCGGCAACAACATTATTGCAGAACACATTGTCGACCCTGAGGAGCCAACACTGATGCTTTGCGCTCATATCGACACTGTGGATCCATGCGAAGGTTACTCATTTGATCCATACAAGCCAGAGAATTCACCTGAAGGCGTGATCCAGGGCCTTGGAAGCAATGATGACGGAGCTTCAGTGGTCAGTATGATCGCGGCCTATAGATATTGGCGTCTTGGTAATTTTCAAAACAACCCCTCCCACGCCATAGGCGCGGGCCCCTCCCCCTGCGGCCAGGGGGGTAGCACGGTTTTGAAAACTACCCATACACCAATCAATCTAACTCTTGTACTTACATGTGAAGAAGAGAGATCCGGCAAAGGCGGAATGACAGGATTGTGGGACAAGCGACTCAATCGGATTGATTTCGCCATAGTCGGAGAGCCGACAAAAATGATGGCTGCCACTTCGGAAAGAGGACTGCTTGTGATTGATGCCACAGCACATGGAGTAAGCGGTCATGCAGCAAGAAATGAAGGTAAAAATGCATTGTACATTGCAATAGAGGACATAGAAAATCTGCGAAAGCATGAATTCTGCAAGGTTTCACCTAAGATGGGCAAAGTCAATCTGAATGTGACTCAGATCAAGGCCGGAAGTGCTCACAACGTGATTCCTGACAGATGCGACTTCGTGATCGACATCAGGCCTACGGAGCAATATACTAACGAAGAAATACTGGAAGAACTTCAGAAAATCTGCAAAAGCGAACTCAAGCCAAGGAATCTTGCAAACAGGTCGAGCGCTACTCGCGAAGGCTCGCCATTGCAAAAGACGGCCGAGGCTTTGGGAATTGAGACATTCTCTTCAGCTACGACATCTGACTGGATGAGAATCACATGCGACGCGATCAAGATGGGACCAGGAGATTCCAACAGATCGCACAGAAAGGATGAATTTGTAACCGAGCTGGAGATTGCAGAGGGAATTGAAACGTATATTAAATTTATAAGATCGCTCGACTTCGCTCGAGAAGACAAATAAAGAATAGTCGAAAGACAAACAAAAACACGTATGAGTACACTTTGGAGTAAGGGAACACAGGCGACTGATCTGGTAGAGGATTTCACTGTCGGAAACGACAGAGTGCTGGACATGCGCCTTGCAAAATATGACGTTATTGGATCAAAGGCACACATCAAGATGCTTGAATCTATCGGACTGCTCGAGAGCGATGAGCTCGACACCTTGACAAAGGCGCTTGATCAGATTCTGGCAGAAATTGAAGCCGGCGACTTCGTGCTGGAGGACGACGTGGAGGACATCCACTCTCAGGTGGAGCTGCTTCTCACCCGCCGACTCGGGGATATGGGAAAGAAGATCCACTCAGGCCGTTCGAGAAACGACCAGGTGCTCGTGGATGTGAAGCTATTCCTGAAGGACGAGACACTCAAGCTTAGAGAAGAAGTGATGACGCTTTTCAACACACTTCAGAAACTGAGCGAGCAGCACAAGGAGACCCTCCTTCCTGGATACACCCACGGTCAGGTGGCGATGCCTTCTTCTTTCGGTCTCTGGTTCGGAGCTTATGCTGAAGCTCTTGCAGACGACATGTACATGCTTCGCGGAGCTTACAATGTGACAGATCAGAATCCGCTGGGATCAGCGGCAGGCTACGGAAGTTCATTCCCTCTTGACAGACAGATGACAACCGACCTGTTAGGATTCGGAAGTCTCAACTACAACGTTGTTGCAGCTCAGCTCAGCCGCGGAAAGACCGAGCGCGCAGTTGCATCTGCAATGGGAGCTATAGCACTGACTCTCAATAAATTCGCAGCAGACTGCTGCATGTATATGAGCCCGAACTACGGATTCATCAAGTTCCCTGACCAGCTGACGACAGGATCGAGCATCATGCCTCACAAGAAGAATCCTGACGTGTGGGAGATCATGCGAGGCAACTGCAACCGCATCATGGGAGCAGAGACTCAGATCAGCATGCTTTGCAGCAACATGCCTCACGGCTACCACCGCGAATTCCAGTTGCTGAAGGACATACTCTTCCCTACCCTTGAACTGATGCACAAATGCCTCCAGATGGCAGATTACATGCTCCAGCACATTATGGTAAAGGAGAACATTCTAGACGCACCGATCTACGACTATCTGTTCACTGTGGAGGAGGTAAACAGACGCACACTTGAAGGCATGCCGTTCAGAGATGCCTACAAGACTGTGGGAATCGAGGTAAATGAGGGCAAATTCCGCTACCAGGGAGCCGAAGGCAAGACCAACGGTCAGCTCACACCGGCAGACCTGAATCACACGTCAATAGGAAGCCTTGGCAACCTCTGCAACGACAGGATCCAGCAGAAGATGGAGGCTGCTGCAGAGTTTTAGGAGATTCTTTCGCCTTGCTCAAGCGACTTCGTCGATTGGACCACGTCGCTGCTATTTTGCATATTCACTTGGCGAAACGCCGAATTGCTTTTTGAAGCTAGTTGAGAAGTGCGACAATGTACTGAAGCCTGTCATGTCGGCGATCTCTGACACATTGTATTTTCTCTCCTTGATCAGCTGTGCTGCTCTGTTGAGCTTATAGCGCTTGAAGAAGACACTCGGATTCTCTCCGGTAAGACCCTTCACCTTATAATAGAACTTTGTTCTTGATATGTGAAGCATCTCAGTCATACGCGACACGTCAAGTTCCGAATTCGACAACTCATTTTCCATAAGCTGATAGAGTTCGTTCATGAACGCGCTGTCCTGAGGAGAAAGCGCATCTTCCTCAATGTTTTCCACGTCTGTTGCGCGGTTCAGAATGTCCTTGATCTTCTCTCTGTTCTTAAGCTGCGACTGAAGCAGAGCCAAAAGATACTGAGGCTCGAAAGGCTTAGTTACATACGCATCAGCTCCGCTGTCGAGACCCTCAACCTGATCGCCTACTGTAGCCTTAGCTGTCAGCAGGATTACAGGGATATGAGATATCTGGATGTTTTCCTTGATCTGACGGCAAAGGTCATAACCTGTCTGACCAGACATTACCACATCCGAAATCACAACGTCCACAGCCTCTTCCTTTATGACCTGATAAGCAGACTCCGCATCAAAGCGGCTGAGCACGTCATAATATGGCATAAGAAGTTCTCTGAGATAATGGATGACGTCTGCATCGTCATCGACTATGAGCACCTTCTTACGGTTCTCTCCAGTCGCAGGAACAGGAGCCGTCTGGAACTTGACATTGCCCGACTTGAATACAACTCCGGTGTCATCAGCCTTGCGAGCCTTCTCTGCCTCACTGTATGATGCTTCAGAAACCGGAATGATAAGCGTAAATATTGCTCCCGTTCCGATAGGCTGGTTTCCTGCCTTCAGATGGCCGTGGTGCATATTAGCCAAAGCCCTGGCGAAATACAGACCGATACCGGTTCCCCAGCTGTGGGCACCTCCAGTCTGGTTTTCAAGCTGGTAGTATCTGTCGAAAATCCTCTCAAGCTGACTCTCCGGAATGCCGGTACCGCTGTCTCTTACAGCAATCTTAAGATAATGTGCATCTTTGTCATCCTTAGAAAGAGCAAACAGATGAGCTGCCTCCTCGCGTGAAATGACATCAAGGCTGAACTCGATCTTACCGCCTGAAGGAGTGAACTTCATCGCATTTGAAAGAAGATTGAAGCAGATCTTGTCAAGTTTGTCAGCATCTGCCCACACCTTCACAGAATCCTCAAGGCCATATACCCTGAAAGTGATTCCCTTCTCTTCCGCAGTAACCTTGAATGTATCTGTAAGTTCTACCATCTGAGAGATGACATCCATCTGCTTGACAGCCAACTTCAGCGTATCGTTTTCAAGTTTGTTAAAATCCAGCTGCTGATTTACAAGACGGATCATACGGTAGATGTTTCGCTGCACGATATTGAGAAGACGTCTGTTCTCCTGAGTCATATCCGGAGACTCCTCAAGCTGAGCAACAGGACCTGAAATCATCGTCAGAGGAGTACGGAATTCGTGTGAGACATTTGCGAAGAAGCTCATGTTCATCTGATTGACCTTCTGCTCCTGTTCCTTCTCCTGCTGAGCCTGAAGTTTGGCCCTCTTCTCCAAGCCGATCTTGGTGTTGGCCTTATATATCACATAAATGATCACCGCAGCAATAAGGACATAGATGACAATCGCCCACCATGAGAACCAGACTGGAGGTTCAATATGGACTGAGATCTGATTTTCAGACAACACAGCCGAGCGGTCATGATTCAGGATTCTGACTTTGAAGTCATATCGTCCAAACGGGATGTTTGAATAATAGGCCTCCCTATTACTATGCGCATCAATCCAATGTCCGTCAAATCCGTCAAGCATGTACTGGTACTCCACTCTCTCGAACTCACCGTACTCCAGGGCAGCAAACGAAATGCTGAAGCAGTTCTGCTTATACTCCAGGTTGATTTCCGGACCAAATGCCAGCGACTTCGAGATACATGCATCCTCTCCCGGACGCACAAGCACATTATGGATCTTCAGATCCTCGAAATACACAGGGACCTCTCTGTCCAATGTCACAGACGCAGGATCAAATATAGTAAGGCCATGCGTTCCTCCAAACACCAAGGTTCCGTCAGCAAGCTTGCAGGACGCTCTGTCATAGAACTGATTGCCACCGATTCCATCGTCGGCAAACCAGTTTGTGAACTTGTCTGCAGCCGGGTCATATTTACCGAGACCGTACTGAGTGCTTATCCAGAGATATCCGGCATTGTCCTCTTCGATCGCAGTGATGTCCAGACATGGAGCTCCCGACACATGCTCGAAGTGGTTCTTTGCCAGATCATACTTATACAATCCGTTCGCCAGAGTTCCGACCCACACCATTCCGTCTGATGTCTGATGCATGCATGATGGCACGAACACAGACCTCTTGATGCTGTTCTTCCACACGATCGGATCGACAGCAAGCTGCCTTACATGGTTTGCTTTTCCATCAATAAGTGCAAAGCCCTGTTCGAAGGAAGCCGAAAGCACATTGCCATCCTTGAGCGGAAGACAATAAGGAGTAAAGGTAAACGGAGCAGAAACGGCCTTGACGGTGTGGACCTGATCATCCTCTGGAGACACGTAAGACACATACTCACCCATCGAGCCTATCCACACTCTGCCGTCAGCATCCTGTGAGATTGCCATCGGCATAAATATAGGCCACATGTTCTCCACTGCCAGAGTGCCTTTGTATTCGCGACAGCGAGCCACACCAAAATTGGTGGAGAGCCACACCTTGTCGCTGCGGTCGACATAGATGTGAGACACGTCAATGTCCTGAGCCGCCGGGTTGCCGAATGTACGGCTGAGGTCTATCCTCTTGAACAGTTCCGATGATGAGTTATACAGATAGACACCATCCTTGAGGGTTGAAATCCACAGATTCCCTTTGGAATCGTCTGCCACTGCAACCACAGACTTGTTCGCAAGACTTGACTTGAGCCAGCTGTCGTTGTTGAAATTCTCCTCATATGCATACACTACATGGTAGCCATGATCATAGGTTCCTATCCAAAGATTGCCACGTGAATCCTGGAAGAGGCATGTAACCTTGTCATCCGGCATATCAAAAGGGAAACCCTGATCTTTCTGATGGTATATCGCGTCGTCCGCTACACTGTAATAGAAAAGTCCGTGCTTTTCAGTGTTGAAAAGAAATGCGTCGCCATATTGGTAAATGAGAGACACCTGAGCCTGATTGAAAAGTGAATGGGACTTCAAGCCAGAAGGTGCCTGAATATATTCACTCGAGCGGGTGTCGAAGATTGAGAAACCGGAATAGCCCTGCATCCATATGATTCCCTCTCCTACCATCTTGAAATATGAAGGAAAGCCGGAAAGTTCTTCCAGATGCTGCAGTTCAAATGTCTCAATGTCAAATTTTGCAAGATGGGTGGATGTGGCTGTCCAGAAACTGTTGTCATGAGAAGCGATAAAAGCCTGGGTCAAAGTCGGCATCTGGCCGTTTACGGCAGAAAGCACTGTCTTGAAAGCCATTTCCTCTTCATTGAAAACGGCGATCTCAACCATCGTGCTGATTATGATCTTACCGTTCTTATCCTCGAATATCTGATAGATGTTGTGGCTGTGGGTATCAGTCGGGATCCTTATGAAATTATCCTGCTCTGTGTAAAGAGCGACTCCGTTTACAGTGCAGACCCACAGTCTGCCGCGGGAATCACAATAGATGCTCTGGACCTGATTGTCCGGGATTGTACTGTCTTCGCTCGTGCAGAAATGCTGGTGAAACTCGTGGACATTGAAACGGTTCAGACCACGGAAAGTTCCGATCCATATATGACCGTGCACATCCTCCGCAAAGGAGGTCACCTTCTGATTGGAAATGTCGTTGGTTATTATTGGTGATTCGGGCAGAGTGCTATCCGACTCGTGCTCGTGAATTTCACATCCAATCGCCAGGGCGCACATAAAGGCCATGGCCAGAAATTGTTTTTTCATAGTGTTATTACCTTTACAAGAACTAAGGTAGCAATAATTGCCGATTGGTGCAATACAGAGGGGGTATTTGAACAAATCTGAAAACTTTTGAACAAATAGAAAACACGCGTGAACGCATATATAAAACTATTACACGGGCGTGAAAGCCGGTCCTGAAAGGATTTCCGAAATTTGCATAGTTAATGTGCGAGTTACGCAGATTTAAATCACTATTCAATACTAACTACTAAACAATTAACACATGAAACTCAAATTAGCGACAATTCTCTTTGCAGTTTCGGTCATGATCACAGGCATGACATCTTGCTCGAAAGAGAACCTGGGGGAAGCTCAGCTGCCTCCATTGGCTGGTGAAGTAGTACTTACGGATGTGCTTGCTACAGACGGTAGTAGGGTTGCCCCTAACTACATTCTGGGAGTAGAGTTCGGTACTGAGGGTGCAACAAAGGACGGTTCCGGCGCTGTACTCGATGTCAAGTTCGTAAGCAACGCTCCAACTCTTGCTGCCGGTAAGTACACTGAGGCTTCTGCTTCAACTGCTATCAGCGGCAACTTCATCACAGGCGCAGAGGGTACAAAGCTTTACCTCAACGGTAAGAAGTACCTCGTGACAGCCGGTACAATCGAAGTAAAGAACGATGGTACAAGCTATTCACTTTCTGCAATCGTTAAACTCAGCAACGGCGAGAACTACAGCCTCAAGTGCGCTGGTGTTGCTCTTGCTTGGACAGGTCTTCCTGTAATGAAGGTGCTCAACACAGTAATGAGCGCTCAGAGCAACGTAGCCAACGGTACAAAGTCTGTAACTCTCAATCTTGGCGACGGTAACTTCACAGCTGAGATGGATATGACTACATACCAGACTGTCTACAAGGGCGCTGGTAACTATCTCGCAATCGACCTCTACAGTGAGGACGGTTATCTTGCTGCAGGTACATACAAGCCATGTGCTCAGGGTGGCGTAATCAACAAGGGCGAGTACGGCATCGGTTGGGACCCAGGTGACATCTACAACATCGGTATGGCATTCGAGAACTGGGGTACTTGCTGGTGGACAGTTGACGAGAACGCAACTCCTCAGACATCTGCTCAGAAGATCACTACAGGTGACATCACTGTAGCTCTCAATGGTACTACTTATACTATTACAGTGGACAACGGTGAGCTTCTTGCTCAGTTCGTAGGTGAGATCCCACAGGTAACTAAGCCTGCTGAGCCTGCTGATCCATGGGAAATCTCTGGTAGCATCGTATTCCAGCACGAGGGTCTCTCATACACAATGACTGACGACACAGCCAACAACCAGACTTCAGGTGGTGCAGCTCTCGAGGGAGTTTCACTTTACTGGGTTCAGATCAATGACGCTGCCGGCAACCTCGTGGCAGAGCTTGACCTCGTGACTAAGGCTGGTGCGACATCACTCGCAGGTGAGTATAAGGTAACAAGCTATCCAGACGAAGTTGGTGAGGCTGGTAACGGTTTCTACATTGACCTCGGTGCTATGGGATGGGGCGAAGGCGTAATGTCTGGCGGTACTATCCTCTATGGTCCTGACGGAACAGCTAACGTTGTTGATGCTGAGACAAGTAAGATCAAGATCACTGAGAACAAGGGTCAGACAACTATCATCGTGAAGGGTACTTCAAACGGCGCTACAATCGCTGGTAAGTATGTTATCGGTGAGATTCAGGAAGACGAAGGCGGCGAAGGTGAAGGAAGCGGCTGCGGTTGCGACTGCGACGGTTGTAAAGACTGTACAGGCGGCGGCGAAGGCGGCGACGATGATGAGGGCGGAGCATTCAACGGCGTTACCCTCGCTGGTGTCGGCGGATGGATCGACTACGGAATGTTCGGAATGAACATGCTCGGTCTCGACTTCTACTCTACAGGATGTACAGTGACTAACTCATGGTGGCAGTACACATATGAAGGAACAGGTTACCACCTCAAGCTTGAGCTCTATTGCGAAGGTGGCGTTGTGACTCCAGGCGTATACCAGATCACTACTGTAGCATCTGCACCAGAGCCAAATCAGGTTAAGGCCGGTGACGATTCAGGTGGATCAGAGTGGTATTCTGTCACTGACGGCACAGCTACACTCGTTGGAAAGATTACAGACGGTACCGTAACTATCGAGCAGAGCGGAGACATTTACACAGTTACTATCCAGTCTTCTGTATGTAACGCTCAGTACGTAGGTCCTCTTGCAGCTCCTGCACAGTAATCTAACACTATAGGTTAATAAAATTGAATATTAACGCTAAATAATAACACATAATGAAAAAATTATTAACTGTCTGCCTATTGGCAATTCTTTACGTGACTTCGGCATTCGCTCAGCAGAATGTGACAGTTACAGTTAAAGATGACGTAGGTCCTGTCCCAGGAGCCAGCGTCCTTATTAAAGGCACAACTAAAGGAGAGATGACTGACATCGACGGTATCGTCAAGTTCGAATCTCTTAAGGATACAGATGTTCTCGTTGTATCTTTCATCGGTTACCGTACAGTTGAAGTTACAGTAGGAACAAGAGCTAAGATCAATGTAGAGCTCGAAGTCGACAGCGAGCAGCTCGAAGAGACTGTCGTTGTAGGTTACGGTCAGCAGAAGAAGTCTTCACTCACATCTGCGATCGCTACCGTAAAGAGCGAAGATATCGTTTCTACAAAGCAGACTAACCTCGTGGCATCTCTCCAGGGTAAGGTTCCTGGTCTCCAGATCCGCCAGAAGTCAGGTAAGCCAGGTACATTCGATACAGACCTCAGCCTCCGTGGTTTCGGTAGCCCACTCGTGATCATCGACGGTGTTGCACGTACTGCACAGGCTCGTAACGGTGACTGGGGATACTGGATGGATGAGAACGGTTCTGCTGCGCTCGCACAGCTCAACCCAGAGGACATCGAGAGCATTACAGTTCTCAAGGATGCTTCTGCAGCTATCTACGGTCTCGAGGCATCAAACGGTGTTATCCTCGTTACAACCAAGAAGGGTCAGATCGGCAAGCCGACTGTAAACTACTCTAACAACTTCTCATTCGGTGTTCCTACATCAAGACCTGATCAGGTTGACATCGTTACTTACATGAGACTCGAGAACGAGATGCGTATCAACTCTCGTCAGGGTGCGAAGTTCTCAGAGGAGTACATCCAGCATTATATTAATGGTGAGGAAGGTTACGTTGACACAGACTGGTACGACGTAGTTATGAAGGACTATGCGTTCAACATGACTCACAACCTCTCAGTTCGCGGTGGTAACCAGCAGACTCAGTACTACATCAGTGGTAACTACACAGAGGATAACTCTATCCTTACAATGGACAACATGAACAACGACCGTCTCAGCTTCAACGCTAACGTGACTTCAAAGATCACTCCTGAGTTGACAGCTATGTTCCAGACATCGCTCATGTATTCTAAGCTCGAGGGTATGGCAGGTGTAACTAACCAGAACATCTGGTACTACACTACTAACGCTGACAGAACTATCCCTGCTCACGTTCTTGGCAACCCTGATCACTATTCTGCTCTTCCTGATTCAGAGAACAGAAACCCTCTCGCAATTACAGATAGAGACGCAGTAGGTTACAGCGACAACCGCAACCTCGCTATCCGTAACAACCTCGAAGTGAAGTACGAGCCTAAGTGGTTCAAGGGATTCACTCTCTCTGCTTCAGGTGCTTACGACTTCAACAACTACAGACAGGACGACCTCACTAAGCTCCTCTACCTCTACGACTATCAGACAGACGTACAGACTGGTGCAAATGCTGAGGCAAACACATACTCAGAGTCTTGGAACACAAGACAGACTTTCTACGGCCGCGTTCAGGCTAACTATAACAGAAGATTCGGTGACCACAATGTAGGTGCTACTTTTGCTGCTGAGGCAACAAAGAACACATCTAACAACATCCGCGGCTACCGTGAGTACGGTGACTTCTTCACTCACGACGTTCTCGATCAGGCTGATGCTTCTACACAGACTAACAGCGGTTCACGCAGCGACAATGCAAAGGCCGGCTACATCTTCCGCGCAAGCTACGACTATAAGGGCAAGTATCTCGTAGACTTCTCAGGTCGTTACGACGGTACATACCTCTATGCTCCTGGTTATCGTTGGGGATTCTTCCCTGCATACTCTCTCGGTTACCGTATTTCTGAGGAGGAGTGGTTCAAGAAGGCAATGCCTTGGTTCAACAACCTCAAGTTCCGTTGGTCAGACGGTCTGATGGGTTCACCTCAGGGTGGCGCTTATGCATGGCAGCTCGGTTATACTCAGAACGGTTCATACGTATTCGAGGACGGCAAGCTCCTTAACGGTTACGCCAGCCACTCTGTAGCTGAGACTCTCCTTTCATGGGCTGACGTACGCTCAATGGACTTCGGTATCGACTGGGATATGTGGCGCGGTAAGTTCGGCGGTTCGATCGACTGGTTCTGGAGAAGAACTTCAGGTATCGCCGGCACAGCTACAACTACAGTTCCTGACTTCTACGGTCTCTCACTCCCTCAGCAGAACCTCAACGCTTCTGAGAACGTGGGTATCGATATCCAGATCTCTCACCAGAACAACATCGGTGATTTCTGGTACAGAATCGCAGCAACCGGTACATTCTCAAGATCACGTACAACTTACCAGGAGTCTGACAAGACTGCAATGTACTCATCTTCACAGAACTACTACCAGAACCACTGGACAGGCAGATGGTCAAACGCACGCTCTGGCTCTCTCTATCATTGGGAGGACGGCACACAGTTCACAGGTTGGAACGACATCACTTCACACCCAGTTCTCCACAACACAACTGCCGGTATGAACGACCTCCTTCCTGGTATGTACAAGATCGAGGACCGCAACGGTGACGGTGTGATCAACAGTAACGATATGTATTACACATGGGGTGAAGGAAATGCTCCTCTCCAGTTCGGTCTCATCTTCTCAGGTCGCTACAAGGGATTTGACATCAGCTTGAACTTCGCAGGTTCAGCTCTCGTACACAAGACAGCATCTCTCTCAGGTGCATACGGTTACGGTTTCTTCCCTACATTCTATGAGACATACATGGATCACTACACCCTCGCAGCTGGATTTACAGATCCATTCAACCCTAACTCAGAGTGGACTGCAGGTTACTTCCCTGCAATCGCGAAGGCAACAGGTGGATACGACGGTTCTTCAAACTCTACTTACCGTGTAAACCAGCCTTACAACTATCTTAACGCGACATTCTTCCGCCTTAAGAGTGCTGAGATCGGTTGGACTCTCCCTGCAAAGTGGACTAACGCTATTCATGTGAAGTCTCTCCGTATCTATGCTAGTGGTACTAACCTCTTCACAATCTGTAACGACATCCTCAAGGCTTATGACCCTGAGAGAAACGACAGCGTTTACATGAATGCCGGTGGTTACCCACTCATGAGAACATTCAGCTTCGGTCTTAACTTGAACTTCTAATCCATGATTTCAATGAAAAAGATTTTATCACTTATAACTATAGCCGCACTTGCGCTTAACTTCACTTCTTGCGAGGCTTTGTTCGACAACCTCGAGGGTGACAAGTCAAAGCTGTCAGGTGACTACCTTGCAGAGTCAGAGGCAGGTCTTTCAAGAATGATGGCTTCTGTCTATGCATCTATCCCGATGGGAGCATTTGCAAACGGTGACAAGAACACCGACAATGCTGTCGACACTCACGGCGGAGGAATCGGCAACAGTACTCCTTCGTTCTGGAACTATACTACAATGCGTGACGTCAACAACCTTATCAAGATTGTTGAGAGCTCATATCAGGCAGGTAAGATCAGCGAGACTCTTCGCGACACTTATATTGCTGAGGCTAGATTCGTAAGAGCTTACTACTACTTCGGTATGGTAAGAGCATACGGTGGAGTTCCAATCATCACTGAGCCGCTTGATGACAAGTATGACGGTGGTGAGAATGCAGGTCTCTACGTGCCAAGAAGCACTGAGAAGGAGACATGGGATTTCGTTCTCTCTGAGCTCACTGAGGTAGCTAAGCTTCTCCCTGAGACAAGAACTGACGGAGCTTACAGAGCTGACAAGTGGGCCGCTCTCGGTCTTAAGTCACGCGCTGCCCTCTATGCTGCTTCAGTAAGTAAGTACTGGCAGAACGCTGCTATCGACAATTCATATGAGCCAGTTCAGAAGGGACTCACTTATATGGAGGCTTCTTATGCTAATGACTACTACCAGCAGTGTATCGAGGCTTCTGAGGAGATCATCAACTCTGGCAGATTCTCTCTCTACAATGCAGAGCCTGCTTCTCTTGATGCAGCTATCACTGGTCTCTCAGACCTCTTCCTTGCTAAGCATGATGAGGAGTGGATCTTCGGTCGCTCATACAACAACGGTACTCCTTCAGCATCTAATGCATTCGACTGGAACAACTCGCCTATGCAGGCTAAGTTCTCTGAGGCAGTGGGTGTTTGGAAATGGGGTTGCTACAACGTAAATGCTGACCTTGCTGACCTTTATCCATACTACGATTCAAGCAACGGTGCTGTAGACGGCACACTCGCTACTCGTCAGGACGGTGTTGAGACAAACTGGCTCGCACAGGTTTACGCAAACTCTTCAGAGGCTTCAAAGATCGACTATAAGGGTTATTCAAACATGGGTGACCTCTTCGCTAAGAAGGACGCTCGTTTCCAGGCATGGGTAATCTATCCTGGTATCAACTTCCGTGGCGTAGACATCGTTATCCAGGGCGGTATCTGGGGTGATGAGCTCCTTATCTGCGACTCTGAGAAGGATTATGTGACTGCAGGCAGCAAGAAGTACTACATGTACGGTGCATCTAACGGTGACAACTACTCAGGATTCAACAAGCTCGGTCATGCAAACGACGGTAGCTGGTATTCAACTGGTTTCGGTATCCGCAAGTATCTCGACCCAGCTGGTGCTAAGCAGTATTCTACTAACCCTTGGTATGACATCCGCTACACTGAGATCCTTCTCAACTACTGCGAGGCTCAGGTAGAGAAGAACGGTGCAAACGCTGGTGATGCTAAGAAGCATCTCAACGCTATCCGTAGAAGAGCATTCTTCCACGATCAGATCGACGCAACTCTTGAGAACGTTCTCAAGGAGCGCCGTCTCGAGCTTGCTTTCGAGGATGACAGAGCCATGACTCTCCATCGTCGTCGTGAGTTCTACCGTCCAAACCATCCTGCAGGAGTAAAGGAGGCTAGAAGACATGCCATCATCCCTGTAGCTGATGTACGCAGCGGCAAGGCTCAGTATATCTATGTACGTGCAAACATGTTTGCTGATGACACTGACAGACTTCCAGTAGCATACGAACTCCAGCCAAAGAACTACTACGGCGGTATTCCAAACTACGACAAGAACAAGTTGGTTCCTAATCCAAGTCAGCTCTAATTTTTAAACATTATTATGATTATGAAGAATATCAAATACATATTGATGACAGTTCTCGCTGCATTCTTTGTAACTTCTTGCGATTGGTTCGTTCTTGATAACCAGGAGCAACACAACGCAAAGATTTCAGGAAAGTTTGTAGATGCAGAGACTGGTAAGCTCGTGCCTTCAGAGGTATACAGCTCACAGACAGGTGTATTCAAGGTTTTTGAACTTGGATGGGACTCTGAGGCTGCTCAGACATGGTACATCAAGAATAACGGAACATACTGCAACAACCTTGTTTGGGCAGGTAAATACCGTATGCAGACAAACGACTCTAACTACTATCCTTTCACTAAGGAGTTCGAGCTCAAGAAGGGTGATAACGTAGTTAACTTCGAGGTTACTCCATTCGTAAGATTCGAGGATCAGAAGTTCTACTATGACGAGGCTAACAAGCAGATCGTCGGTGAGTGTACAGTACAGGTAACTGACCCTACACAGACACCTAACCTTGAGGTTCGTCTCTGCTGCTACACTGACTGCCACGTAGGTACTTCATTCAACAACTGTAAGAATGACGCAGGTGCTTATGTACAGAACGTTCAGCTTACTGACGGCAAGGCTACTGTAAAGGTGGCTATCAGCACTGAGGCTCCTGAGAATGCAACTGAGTTCAAGTATGAGCGCGTTCACTACGTGAGACTCGCTGCTCTTGCAACCGGTTCAGCTAACTCAGCATCTCGTTACAACTTCACTCAGACCTACAGCATCGCGCTCGACGGTTCAGAGGCTGTTTTGTACGACAGATGGTAATAAAACAAAACGTGGGTGACTTACGGTCACCCACTGAAATCCCTATCACGGCTGACCCTGTGATAGGGAACTAAATAACCACATAATATGAAGAAACTTCTGATCCTTTTTGCTGCGATAGCACTCGCTTTGTCATGCGAGAAAGAAAACAATCCCAAGTCGCAGATCATCGTATTAGACACACTTGTAGAGACAGCAGCATCCACCAATGATGACGGTTCATACAACCTGGAAATGACAATGAGCGGAGGCGGATACACTGTAAAGCTTTCCGTACCAAACCCGGACATGAAGCTTAGAGCAGGCTCATATGAAGTCAAAACCGGTGGCAGCAGCGTAAGTTTCAACTCTGGATATGTCGAGAGAAAAGTAAGCAGCGGAACTGTAGAGATCACTGCAGACAACAATGCCTACACGATCAACATGTCTGTCATAAGCAGAAATGAAGAATTCAGATTCAAATTCCAGGGCCAGATAGAATTCAAGAGTTTCGTCGGCACTGTAATCAGAAACCGCTCTGTAAACAGTGCTCAGATGAAGCGCGAGATGAAATATTCGATCTATCTTCCTAAAGACTACGGAACTGGAGAATCATTCCCTGTATTGTATCTGCTCCACGGCTACGGAGACGAGAACAACGCATGGCTTGACAAGGGAAATCTTGCAAAGATCGCCAAGGATTATGAGAGCAAGGGAGGCAAGCAGATGATTGTAGTATGCCCAGACGCTCTCACCACATTCTATATTGACGGCTACCAGGGAAATTACAAGAGATACTTCTTTGAGGAGCTGGTTCCTGCAATCGAAAAGGAATACAACGTCAAGACTGACAAATATTCAAGAGCAGTCGCAGGTCTTTCAATGGGAGGATATGGAACACTGTATTATGGTCTGGGCGAGCCGGATAAGTTCTGCTGCGCATATGCATGCAGCCCGGCTGTAAACATGGGATGGGGTTACCCTAGCCTCTATGACCTGGCGACAAACGCTGATCTTGCAACCCTTCCGGTCATAACAATCGAGACTGGTATTCATGACTACACAACTCCACTGACAGACAATACAGAGTTCCACAATCATCTTGTCAGCAAGGGCATTGCCCATGATTTCATCACCCGTGACGGAACACACGACTGGAAGTTCTGGCAGGAATGCCTTCCAAAGGTCCTCAAGAAATGCGGTGAGACTTTTAAAGACTAATACAAATAATTATAAACCAATTAAATAACACTAACATGAAAAAATTCTTTACTGTACTTGCAGCTGTAGCTATGTCTATCAGCGCATTGTCAGCACAGGAGCTTGCGAACTTCTCGTTCGGCTTCGGCAGACAGAAACCAATCGTTTCACCAGAGATTCAGAATGACAGCGTAACTTTCAGACTTAAAGCTGATTACGCTACTGTAGTAAAACTCAGCGGTTCATGGATGCCAAACCCTTGGGGCGGTTCTATCGACATGGTACGTGGCGAGAACAACGTTTGGGAAGTTACTATTCCACTCCCAGAGCCAGAGATCTACACTTACAACTTCATCGCTGACGGCGTGTCAGTAAACGACCCTCAGAACGTAATGGTTCAGCGTGACGGCTCACGTTTCCTCAACATGCTCCTCGTGGACGGCGAGCGCACTGAGAACTACAAGCCAGCTAACCAGAGAGGTACAATCAGCCATCCTTGGTATGACAGCAAGATCCTCGGCATCAACCGTCGTCTCACTGTCTACACTCCTTACGGATATGAGGCTAACCCTAAGGCTAAGTACCCTGTTCTTTACCTCCTTCACGGAGCAGGTGGAGACGAGGAGGCTTGGTCATCAATGGGCCGCACAGCACAGATCCTCGACAACCTTATCGAGAAGGGTCTTTGCAAGCCTATGATCGTTGTTATGCCAAACGGTAACGGCAACCAGCAGGCTGCTCAGACTTACGGTCTTCCAAACGCTGAAATGGACTGGAGAGATCCTTCAACTCGCAACAACTATGTAAAGAGCCTTTGCGAGGAGATCGTTCCTTTCATCGAGAAGAACTTCCGCGTAGTTGCCAAGAAGTCACACAGAGCGATCGCAGGTCTTTCTATGGGTGGTGGTCACACTATCTCTGCTTCAGGCATGTATCCACATCTCTTCGACTACATCTGCCCTCTTTCAATGGGTGCTCAGAGAACTCCAGAGCTTGACGCTCAGCTCCAGGGTATCAAGAAGGCAGGCTACAAGCTTTACTGGCTTGCTTGCGGTAACACAGACTTCCTCTTCGAGAACGCTAACGAACTCGACGGCGCACTCACAGCAAACGGTCTTGAGCATACATATTTCGTAAGCGAAGGTGGCCACGTATGGGCTAACTGGAGACTCTACCTCAACACATTCGCTCCACTCCTTTTCAAATAATGAGATAGCCACGTCGCCACGACGTGGCTCATCGAAATGACGTAAAAAAATGAAGAAGATTGTTTCAATTATCGCAGCTCTCTGCGTAGCCGGCAGCGCATTCGCTCAGCAGGCACTTTGGGGCGGCGCATCTACAGAATCTCCTGTAGTTAACCCTGACGGAACAGTTACATTCCGCTATCAGGCTCCTAAGGCAGTAAAGGTTACCCTTTCAGGTGACTTCCTCCCTACTCAGCAGATCAAATACAACATGGGCGGTCAGGAAATGACTTTCGACGCTCCGGGCGTAGCTGAACTCAAGGAAGGCAGAAACGGAGTTTGGGAGTACACAACTGACTTCAAGGTTGCTCCTGAAATGTACACTTATACATTCAGCGTAGACGGAAACACAGTTATCGACAACAATAACATGTGGGTAAACCGCGACGTATCGTCACTCACAAGTGCATTCATCGTTCCTGGTGAGCGTGCTGACCTCTACACTATCCAGGACGTTCCTCACGGAACTGTAGCAAAGGTATGGTACGAGAGCGCAACTGCAGGTTTCGACCGTCGACTCACTGTCTACACTCCAGCAGGTTACAACCCTACTGCAAAGACACGCTACCCAGTTCTTTACGTTCTCCACGGAATCGGTGGTGACGAGGACGCTTGGATCGCTCAGGGCCGTGCAGCTCAGATCCTTGACAACCTCATCGCTCAGGGTAAGGCTAAGCCAATGATCGTTGTCTTCACAAACGGCAACATCTCTCAGGAGGCAGCTCCTGGTGAGAACTCAACTGGCTACACTCGTCCTACAATGCAGCTTCCTCAGACTATGGAGGGAACATTCGAGACAGCATTCCCAGAGATCGTGAAGTTCATCGACAGCAACTACAAGACTATCGCCAAGAAGCAGAGCCGCGCTATCTGCGGTCTGTCAATGGGTGGTTTCCACACTCTCTACATCAGCCTCAACAATCCTGACATGT
>JAFZEP010000159.1 GCA_017560625.1 Bacteroidales bacterium | reverse complement strand
TGCCGCCTGACTGGACATGCCCGGCATGCGGCGTAGGACTTGAACATTTCGAGAAGATCGGATAACCTTTTCATATCATGAGACATTAAAGGGTGAAAACTCTCAATTCTCATGATATGAAAACTTTTTGGACCTGTGTAGTGGCTGCTGCAGTGATCTCAGTCTATGCCGCAATGACGCACCTTGTGTTGCCACGCATGTATAACGACAATTTTCTGGAGCTCGCTCAAGAAGCTGAAAAGCCGAATCACAATTTCCTGTTTGCAAGCAATGCAAGCGTACCGGGACGCATCGCAATGACTGTCCGCGGCACAGACAAATCGTGCATCAACACTGCAACTTCTTTCTACAATAAGTATCACACCTGCTCAAGCTGCAAGGATTTCGTCAAGAACCCTGAGCGCTGGAACTTTGCAAAGGTCGATCAGCCGGAAGCGGGAGATATGCTTATCCAGCACCGTCCTGAGACCGGCGAAGCCTATCATGCCGCCATTATAGTAAGAATCGAAGATGGAAGGTTCTACATCAACCATGCAGTCAGAGACGACTATTTCAAGAACGTGGAACTGAAGAACACGTCCAACCTCAGTTTCTATCGGTTCATGCATACGCAGACCGACTGAAGACGTTTGACGTATTTCATTCAGTAATATCCAAATCGAGCTTGACGAAGAATCGATGATTCAATGTCAAGCTCGACTTGTTTATCATTATTTGTCATAGGTGTTGAAGACGAGGGATCCGATTCCTCCGACCGTTATTGCCGTGTTGAATACAATATAATCCATTCTTCCCAGTTCCGATCCTCCTTCCATCACCTCTAGCCAGCTGATAGGGGTCAGGAGGTATACTCCGCATTCCTCCCTGAGGAAATCCATGCCATTCAAAATGGCCTGAGGCATGACTGGATCAAGGAATCCATCTATCACTGCAATCATGAAGACAGTGAACAGGACCACCACTACACGTATTGCCCAAGGGGCTGCATCCATGAAGATGCCGTCTTCCCTGGTGATCATGCATTGAGCTAAATAGAATGTAACTCCATATGCCAGACCGAATGTAATGAACTTGTAGATGAAACTTATTAATCCGTCAGGCATTGCGTCAAGTGCCAATCCTATAAATCCGAAAGGTAAGGAAAGAATATAGTTGAAAATGTTGGCAGCCCACAAGCCCAACCATGTAAGGGCCGCAGCAATGATGATAGCCAGAATGACTAACAGTAAGTTTTTAAAGAAATCCATAAGGGTAAGTTTTGAGATTGCCTGCAAATTTAGCCAAAGTTTACACTCCTTGCGAAGAATTCTGTTAACATTTGGGGACGATCACCGTATTCTAAGAACCGAAATTAATGATGAATAATACGAAGATGACTATGATGACCCCTGACGTTGCAAAAGAGAAGATTGTATCCCTCCTTGGTGAGGTAAAAAGAGACGGAATCGACAACCTTATCAAGTTTGTCCAAGAGAGTGACTACTTGACTGATGCGACCTGCTACTCTCACCACAAGGGCAGATACGGACTGATGTTCCACAGTCTTGAGGTTCTAGACGCTATGTTAGGCTCTGATACTGAAGGTTTTGCACGAGAGAGTATTATCCTCGTGGGACTCTGTCACGACCTTGGAAAGGCTCGTAAGAACAGACGTCACGTGGGTCGTGGACACCATCCTCAGAGGTCGTTGTATATCCTCAGACAATGTGGGGTCAAACTCTCTGACCTTGAAAGAGATGCCATCAGGTACCACCATCCGAAGACTGTCAAGGCGTATGCTTCAGCTCTGGGCAACCCTCTTCAGCTTTTGCTCCACAAGGGTGACTGCATTAGCACCGGTATGGACAAGGCAGGTTCTTCCTATGTGTTTAACAATATTTAATGGACACTACTTCCTGACCATCTTCCATTTGCAGTTGTCGCTGCTGAAGTCGTACCGGGCAAGTGTCGGAGTGCTGTCGGCCGCTGATGATAGGACGTAGCATGTGTCGGAGGCATCGTCCGGCGTGTCACTATGATCGCTCTGCACAGCCTTCGGCATGATGCGGAAGGTGCCGTCTGTCAGCTGCTCGATCCTCCAGAGCTGCTCCGGAGCTCCGGTGAATGCCGGAACTGTGACTACTTCAGCGCCTTCCGATGCTGCAAGTGTCCTCTCTGTGCCTTCTATACATATCTTATAATATTGTCCTCCAAGATATCCGCCTGCTTCAGGGACGGCTGTAATGGCCCATCTCTGATGTGGGCGGTTCATCCAATCACCGATGCGTGCCGGGATATCTCCCTCCGGCCAAGTGCCGATGACTTCTTCCAGAGTCTGGTTAGGGTATGAAACTACCTCCTCATTCGGATCGATCATCCAGAACCTGCTTCTCGGGATCTCATGTCGCACGAAGTCCACAGCAAGCTCAAGAGCATAGCCCCTGCGCACCGACGAGATCTCGTACACACCGCCCTTGAACTGATCGCCGGCCACAGGCCAGCCGTCTTCCCACAGCAAAGGGTGGATGGCAAGCACGCTGCGTCCGCTGCGGTCGAGGTCCGCCTCCCAATGGAACGACATCTTCTCCACGCCCTCATCTTCAATATAGCGTCCGAAGTGCCCTGCTCCGAACTGACGGTCTGTTGCGTCGACGACCATCCTTCCTCCTCCTGCAAGCATGTCGCGTCCCATATTGTCAAGATATGGTCCAGTGACATTGCGTGAACGGCCTACGACGATGTTGTATGTCGAGTTTACGCCGTCACAGCATGTGCCGTGGGTGCCGAGCAGATAGTACCATCCGTCACGCCAGATGACAGTCGTAGCCTCGCAGTCAATGGCTATATTGACGGGCTCATTGCCCTCCACGCGCGCTCCAGTGCGTGGGTCAAGTTCTATTATTCGGATGAATCCGAAGTAGGTGCCATAGGTGCACCACAGGCGTCCTGTAGTAGGGTCCATGAACAGGCCGGCATCGATTGCGTCGCAGTCTTCATCTTCAGCAGATGCGGCCACCTCGATTGCCTCGGTGTAGGCAAAGTCGGGAGAATGCGGGTCCAGTGTCTTGTTCCACATAGTGAGCACGCGGCCTGCATGCCCGCCTCCGAGTCCTCCTCCCGTGGCACTGTAGGCTATAAGATACTTGTCTCCGATCTTGATTACATCTGGTGCGGCACCGCCTCCTGGACGTACTCCGCCAGGATTCCAGTTCCATCCGTCCTCAGAGATCAGGCCTCCGCCTCCGGTGCCGAAGGTGTAGTATTTACCATCGCATTCTGTAATGGTGGCAGGGTCGTGGATCCAAGGGTTGCCCTCCTGGGCTGAGACCGCCACCGACATGCCGATGCATGCTGCCAGTGAAACTATATGTCTTTTCATAGCCAGTCTATTTCAGGATTTGATAATTGTGCACAGGGTTGCCCTGAGCGTCGATGAAACGTACGCAGAAGTCGCTCATGCCCGGACCGTTGATTACGGCTCCGGTGATTACGTGTCGACCCTTCTTGAGAGTGATTCTTCTGGATGCTCCGTCATCCATGACCATGCGGCGGTCACCGGACAGGATCAGCACCTCCTCTCCGTCTATCCACCACATCGAAGCGGAATTGGATCCGGCTGCAAATCGCACATTCTCAATGTCTTCCGCAACATCGATTACAGTGACGGCACGGCAGATCATGCCGTAGCGTCCTGTGCCTGTGCCTACGGCGAACCTGTAGAGCTTCACATTGAACAGCTTGCTGTCCAATGCATGCCATGTCAGCGTCTGACCATTGACGTTTACCATGTCGCCGTCGGCAGGTACATCAAAACCATCTTTGTTCCATCCGGTGTCAAGATTCTCCCTTATGTAGCTGTCCACAAACACAGTGTTGGTCGGATTCGGTTTGCTGATCGGCTCCAGGAGCGTCCAGCGACGGATGAATCC
>JAFZEP010000158.1 GCA_017560625.1 Bacteroidales bacterium | reverse complement strand
GCATCACAATGCAGTTCCCGGAAGGTTTCCTTAGATAAACTTTCTTCACGTCATTGCGACTTTCTTCACGTCATTACGACTTTCTTCACGTCATTACGACTTTCTTCACGTCATTACGACTTTCTTCACGTCATTACGACTTTCTTCACGTCATTGCGAGGCACGGAGTGCCGTGGCAATCCGTTTAACGAATAAAAATACATTGACTATGAATATATTAAAAGTAGGAATGGTGCAGCAGAGCTGCGGAGATGACATTCAGGCAAACATAGAGAAACTCAAGTCAAACATCAGAAAGTGTGCAGAGCAGGGCGCTCAGCTCGTGGTGCTTCAGGAGCTCCACAACTCTGTGTATTTCTGCAAGCATGAGGAGGCTCAGCTCTGCGACCTCGCAGAGCCGATCCCAGGCCCTTCGACAGAGACATTCGGTGCTCTCGCAAAGGAGCTAGGCATCGTGATCGTGCTTTCGCTCTATGAGCGCAGGACAGCAGGCATCTATCACAACACAGCAGTGGTGATGGAGAAGGACGGCACAATCGCCGGCAAATACCGCAAGATGCACATTCCAGACGATCCATGCTACTACGAGAAGTTCTACTTCACTCCAGGTGACATGGGCTTCAACCCTATCGAGACATCAGTGGGATCACTCGGAGTGCTCGTATGCTGGGATCAGTGGTATCCGGAGGCAGCACGATGCATGGCTCTCAACGGAGCGCAGATCCTTATCTATCCTACAGCGATCGGCGGTGTCTACACAGACCCTGTCGAGGAGCAGAAGGTGCAGAGCGACGCTTGGCAGCTTGTCCAGAGAGGTCACTCTGTCGCTAACGGACTTCCTGTCGTGACTGTAAACCGTACAGGTCAGGAAGATGACCCTACCGGAGTTACAAAAGGCATCAAGTTCTGGGGACGTTCATTCGCAACCGGTCCTCAGGGCGAACTTCTTTATGAGTTCGGAAATGACGAGGAGGGCGTAAAGGTTGTGGAAATCGACCTCGACAGAACAGAATACGTACGTCGTGGATGGCCTTTCTTCCGCGACAGACGCATCGATGCATACGGAGAGACAATCTTGAAACGTTACGGAAAATAATATGGCAAGCATAGGTACAACATTCACAAAGTCGGGCAAGAAGGCGATCCTCTGCGGATCCGGCGAGCTTGGAAAGGAAGTGGCACTCGAACTTCAGCGTTATGGCGTTGAGGTCGTGGCATTGGACAAATACGAAAATGCCCCTGCAATGCATGTGGCTCACAGCTCATATGTGCTCTCGATGCTTGACGGAGACGCTCTCGAGTCAATCATCAGAGAGGAGAAGCCGGACTATATCATTCCTGAGATCGAGGCTATCGCAACCGACAGGCTCGTGAAACTTGAGGAGGACGGATTCAATGTGGTTCCGACTGCAATGGCAACACGCATCACAATGAACCGTGAAGGCATCCGCCGTCTCGCAGCAGAGCAGCTTGGCATCCCTACATCGCCATATCGTTTTGCCCAGACCCGTGAAGAGTTCGACAAGGCTGTCGAGGAGATCGGCATTCCATGTGTGGTCAAGCCGGTAATGAGTTCTTCAGGCCATGGCCAGACAACAATCAAGTCTGCAGATGACATCGACAAAGCATGGCAGGTGTCGCAGGAAGGTGGCCGCGCCGGAAGCGGAAAGGTGATTGTAGAGGGCTTTGTGAAGTTCGACTATGAGATAACTCTCCTTACAGTGCGTCACAGCGCAGGTACAACATTCCTCAAGCCAATCGGACACCACCAGGTGGACGGTGACTATCGCGAGTCATGGCAGCCGCAGTCAATGCCTCAGGAGGCTCTCGAGCTTGCAGAGGCGATAGCGAAGGCAGTTACTGATGCTCTCGGAGGCTACGGTATCTTCGGAGTGGAACTCTTCGTAAGAGGCAATGAAGTGATCTTCAGCGAGGTGTCTCCTCGTCCGCATGACACTGGAATGGTGACAATGATCTCTCAGGACATGTCAGAGTTCGGTCTTCATGCAAGAGCGATTCTCGGTCTTCCTATTCCGGACGTACGCTTCTATGGCCCGTCGGCTTCAAAGGCTATCGTTGTAGAGGGAAACACAAAGGAATACGAGTTCTGTAACCTTGAGAAGGTTCTTGAGGAGGACGGCGTGCAGATCCGCTTCTTCGGCAAGCCTGAGATCGCAGGCCACCGCAGAGTGGGAGTGATCCTTGCTACAGATGATTCAGTGACTGCAGCTCTTGCTAAAGCGGAGCGTGCATACAAGAAGCTTGAAGTTAAAATCAAATAAACTATGAAACTCAGACATCTATTAATCGCCTTGTCGGCATTGACATTGACAGCCATGACTTCATGTTCGAACAACACTCAGAGCGCTGCAGACGCAGTACTTGAGAACATCCACAACAGAAAGAGCGTGCGCCAGTACACAGCAGAGCCTGTGTCGGAGGAGCACATCCAGACTATGCTCAAGGCCGCAATGGCCGCTCCGTCTGCTGTAAACTATCAGCCTTGGAGATTCGTTGTCGTTACAGAACGTGAACAGCTTGATGCCATGGCAGAGGTGCTTCCGTTCGCAAGAATGCTCAAGCAGGCTCCTCTGGCGATCATCGTCTGCGGTGAGACTCTCTGGTTCGAGGGCAAGGAGAACATCTTCTGGCAGCAGGACTGCTCGGCAGCCACCCAGAACCTCCTTCTTGCAGCAGAGGCCCTTGGACTTGGCGCAGTCTGGACCGGTGTATATCCTGATCCTCAGCGTTCTGCAGAGCTCAGCGCATTCCTCGGCCTTCCTGAGACAGTTCAGCCTCTTTGCGCGATTCCGATCGGACATCCTGCAGGAGACGACAAGCCAAAGGATAAATGGAAGCCTGAAAATATTCACTACGGCAAGTGGTAAACATAAAGGACAGCGCCTGACGCTGTCCTTTATGTTTACCACTTGATGCTATTTAAGTTTCGCCAGTTTGGCAAGTTCGAAATCTGCCTTGATCTTGTCGATGATGGCGCAGACTATCTGATATGTCCTGCTGTCTTTGGTGTATCTTGCTGGAGTGATGAAGTTCACTCTCTGCTGGCGCAGCAGCTTCTTTGCTACGTTGACCTTCTTCTTGCTTTCCGGATTGTAGACTCCGATCGAGTTACCTCCGAACATCTTCACGATCTTCATGCTAGGCACGTCTGTCTCTCCGTCTCCGAAATAGATCATGTGAGGGAACGGGATCCTCTTCTTTCCTTCCTCCTGGCTCGCGTTGACCTTCTTGTTGTCGCGGACGCTCAAGATGCCCTTGTTGATCTTGAAGAGGAACTGAGTCTTTGCTGTGTAGTCGACAGCCACTCCCGGCCACTCGGCTTCACCCTCTTTATTATAAAGGAATGAACATGCGAAGATCTTCTTGAACTCCTTGGCAATCGGAGTGCCTTCGATCATTTCTGCAAGACCGGATGAGTTGATGTAATGCTCGATCTTTACACCATGCATCTTACCGTAGGCGTTGATCAGCTTGAACCATTCCTTCACTCCGTCGAAAAGTTCGACATCAGCTCCGAATCTCTTGAAGTCTTCACGGCGCAGCTTGATGTTTGCCTTGCGCGCCTCCTCGAGCATGAGCTTCATGTAGCTGAGGATGTTGCTGGCGTCCTGACCGGCCGCGATGTCGTCGCTTTCCTGCCAGAACTCCTGAGGCTTCTTGCCGATTGCCTCGATGAAACCGAACTCCTGCATATTGCCCGGAGAGAGTGTGCCGTCAAAGTCGTAGATGAGGGCCACGATCGGATACTTCTTCATGATTCAAGTCAGATTTAGGGTGAAAATTCGCCACTTTAATAGGCGTTTTGCCACAAATATAATGAATTCTACACGCGTGCAAGCATATTTTTCTACTTTTGCAGCCGAAATTTCAAAAACCAGACGACTATGCACTATTTTTCACGATTGGAGAACACAATCAAAGCAAATTGGGAAAGATTAGCTCTTGCGAACTTCCGCGGCGAGAGTTTTACATATGGTGATCTTGCAAAGCAGATCGCAAGATTCCACGTCTTCTTCGAGACAGTAGGTCTCAAGAAGGGTGACAAGGTTGCCCTCTGCGCAAAGAACTCTGCGCGTTGGGGTATCACCTTCTTCGCAGCAAACACATACGAGGCAGTGCTCGTACCTATCCTTGCAGACTTCAACCCTGAGGCTGTCAACTCACTCGTTGACCACTCAGAGAGCAAGGTGCTCCTTACAGACACTGACATCTGGAACAAGCTTGACATCACAAAGATGCCTACAGTGCAGGCCATATTCTCATCAAGCGACTTCTCGCTCCTTTATGCAGCTGATGCAAAGGTTCAGGAGGCTTGCGATAAGCTTGACGAGCTCTTCGAGGCTAAGTATCCAAACGGATATACTGCTGAGATGGTGTCATTCCCTACAGACAATGATACAGAACTTGCAATCATCAACTATACTTCAGGTACAACAAGTGCTCCTAAGGGCGTAATGCTCCGCTATGAGTGTATTTCTGAGAACGTATCATTCGGCCAGAAGAGACTCCCTACCGGTCCAGGCGAGCAGCTCGTTTCGATGCTCCCTATGGCGCATATGTACGGCATGATGTTCGAGCTTATCTATCCGGTATGTAACGGTGCAGCAGTTCACTACCTCGGTAAGACTCCTACTCCAGCACTTCTTCTCGGCGCAATGAAGGAGGTTAAGCCATACCTCATCATCACAGTTCCGCTCGTAATGGAGAAGATCTTCAAGAGCAAGGTTGCTCCTATCATCAAGAAGCCTGCAATGAAGGTTCTTTGTGCTATTCCAGGAGTTAATCAGCTTATCTTCAAGAAGGTCCGCAAGTCTCTCCTCGAGGCATTCGGTGGCGGTGTTCGTGAGATCGTGATGGGTGGTGCAGCTTTGAACCCTGAGGTTGAGAAGTGGTTCAGAAGATTCAAGCTTCCTTTCACAGTAGGTTATGGTATGACAGAGGCTGCTCCTCTTCTCGCATATGAGGACTGGTGGGAGTTCGCATCAAAGTCATGCGGTAAGGCTGTAGATTCAGTTGAGGTTCGTATCGACTCTGATGATCCATACAAGAAGGTAGGTGAGATCCAGGCAAAGGGTAACAGCATCATGAGCGGTTACTATAAGAACGAGGAGGCTACAAACGCAGCATTCACAGCTGACGGATGGCTCCGCACAGGTGACCTCGGACTCCTTGACAAGAAGGGTAACATCTACATCAAGGGCCGCAGCAAGAATATGATCCTTTCTGCAAACGGTCAGAACATCTATCCGGAGGAGATCGAGGCTGAGGTGAACAACCAGCCATACGTAGTAGAGTCTGTAGTTGTAGACAGAGGAACAAAGCTCGTTGCTCTCGTATACATGGATGCAGAGAAGGCTAAGTCAGAGGGTGTAGACCTTGAGGCTTACAAGAAGACTATCATGTCTGAGGTGAACCTTACAATGCCTGCATACAGCAAACTTACAATGGTCGAGTACATGGACCAGCCGTTCGAGAAGACTCCTAAGATGTCAATCAAGCGCTTCATGTACAAGTAAGATTCAGATTTTACTGACAGAAATAAATATCCGCAGATCGCCACGTGACGATTTGCGGATATTTTTAATTACTTTTGCAGACGAAAAAACTGAAGGTTTTTGAGGACTGGCCCGGGTAGGGCTGAAAGATAAAAATATATAAAGCAAAATGGCATATACAAAGAACGAATGCTATGACGAGGCTACTACAGCGGCCATAGCAGAACATTATAGAGAGATCCTCAGACTGCTTGGAGAGGATCCTGAGAGAGAGGGACTGGTCAAGACGCCGGAGCGTGTGGCGAAGGCACTTCAGTTCCTTACGCATGGCTCACAGCAGGACGGTGCGGAAATCCTGCGCAGTGCGATGTTCAAGGAGGAGTACCAGCAGATGGTGCTTGTGAAGGACATAGAACTTTATTCTACATGCGAGCACCATGTGATGCCGTTCATCGGCAAGGCGCATGTCGCATATATTCCTAACGGAAGCATCACTGGCCTCAGCAAGATCGCACGTGTGGTGGAGACTTTCGCTCGCCGCCTTCAGGTGCAGGAGCGCCTTACGACTCAGATCCGCGACTGCATCCAGGATACATTGAATCCGCTCGGTGTGGCTGTGGTGATCGAGGCCTCACACACCTGCATGACACTCAGGGGTGTGCAAAAGGCCAATGCTGTAACTACAACATCGGCCTTCAGCGGTATCTTCCTTCGTGACGAGCGCACCCGTAACGAGTTCTTGAATCTGATTAAATAGAACTTCGATTCTAAGTTCTATTTAAGATAGGCATCTTCTACGACCTTGGCACTTCTGGCAATGAAGTCGCTGAGGTCTTTTCCTTTGAGCATGCCGTTGGCAAGGAGTGCGAGGTCTGTCACCTGCTTGAGCATCTCGTTGCTGCCCGCGAACTCCTCAAGGTTGTCCTTGTGCTCTGCAGATGATGCCCAGATCTTTTCCACGAGCGGGTTCTCCATGTTCACGACGATGTTGTACATCACCGGCATCTGTCCGTAGAAGTTCATTCCTCCGCCCATTGCCGACATCTCGCGGTAACGGCGCATGAACTCGCTCTGAGTGATGAGGATAGGTGCAGCGTTGGCACTAAGATTCTCAGCCTGCACATAGTACTCGGCATCCTTAGGAAGCACAGTCTTGAAGATTGTCGAGAGATTGTTCTGCTCCTCTTCTGTGAGCTCCGGCTTTGCCTTGTCCTCCTTTGGAATCAGGTTGTCGACTGTGTCTGAATCTACACGCGCAAAACGGCTGTTCTCGATCTTGCTCTCAAGAAGCTGCACATAGTGGCTGTCGAGGTGGCAGTCCATCATAAGCACGTCATAACCCTTTGACTTCGCTGCCTCGATGAACGAGTACTGACTGTCTGCATCAGTAGCGTAAAGGAACACCACCTTGCCGTCCTTGTCTGTCTGCTCGCCGGCAATTGCTGTCTTATAGTCCTCGATGCTGAAATACTTGCTTTCAGTGTTCTTCAGAAGGGCAAACTTCATCGCCCTCTCGCAGAACTTCTCGTCAGTAAGCATTCCGAACTCGATGAAGATCTTGAGGTTGTCCCATTTCTCCTCGAACTGCTGACGCTCGTTTCGGAAGATCTCGTCAAGACGGTCTGCGACCTTCTTTGTGATGTATGTGGAAATCTTCTTCACATTCGAGTCGCTCTGGAGGTAGCTTCGTGACACATTGAGAGGAATGTCAGGAGAGTCGATCACACCATGAAGGAGAGTGAGGAACTCTGGAACGATGTTCTCCACAGAGTCAGTCACGAACATCTGGTTGCAGTAGAGCTGGATCTTGTTGCGAGACAGCTCCATCTGATTCTTGATCTTAGGGAAATAGAGGATACCTGTGAGGTTGAACGGGTAGTCAACGTTGAGGTGGATGTGGAAGAGAGGCTCGTCAGCCATAGGGTAGAGCGCCTTGTAGAACTCTGCATAATCCTCGT
>JAFZEP010000157.1 GCA_017560625.1 Bacteroidales bacterium | reverse complement strand
TTACTTGCATGGATTTGTCTCCTGCAGTCCTGCTCGGAGATAACCGTGACAAGAAATCACCAAAAAGTGACACGGTTGTATAGTAAATTGAAGGAAATCAGTAATATTGCGGATAACCGTGACAAAAAATGCCGAAAAAGTGACACGGTTGTAGTCGATAGATGCGAAGGTAAGGTGGTAAATAGGGTGTCGGCTGCCCTGACTAATTGAAAACAATACGAATATGGCAGATATAATTTTAGGAATCGAATCATCATGCGACGACACATCGGCTGCCGTCATCAAGGACGGCTACCTTCTATCCAATGTCCTGGCCAGTCAGGATGTGCATAAGGCGTATGGTGGAGTTATCCCTGAACTTGCTTCACGAGCTCATCAGGTAAATATTGTACCTGTTGTGAGTGAGGCGATTACACGCGCGGGCATCCAACCGTCAGACATCACGGCGATTGCCTTTACACGCGGTCCCGGACTGCTCGGGTCGCTGCTCGTGGGTACATCTTTCGCAAAGGGGCTGGCGATGGCTTTGGACAAGCCTCTCGTGGAGGTGAACCACCTTCAGGGCCACATCCTTGCAAACTTCATCAAGCAGTATGATTCGGACAACCGTCAGCCGGAGTTCCCATACCTCTGCCTTCTGGTGTCAGGAGGCAACTCGCAGATCGTGCGAGTGAACAGCCCGCTCGAGTATGAAATTCTCGGTCAGACCATCGATGACGCTGTGGGTGAGGCATTTGACAAGTGCTCTAAGATGATGGGCCTCGGCTACCCGGGCGGCCCTATCGTGGACAGACTCGCCAAGGAGGGAGACCCTGAAAAGTTCAAATTCAACAAACCGCATATCCCTGGTTTCGACTACAGTTTCAGCGGCATCAAAACGTCGCTGCTCTACTTCGTGCGTGACCAGATGGCCATCGATCCTGAGTTCATGGAAAAGAACAAGGCAGACATCTGTGCCAGCTTCCAGAAGACTCTCATCGACATCCTCATGGATAAGCTGATCAAGGCAGCGAAACACACTGGCATCAAGCAGATTACGATCGGAGGAGGAGTGTCGGCGAACAGCGGCCTTCGCACCCGTATCGTAGAGGAGGGAAAGAAGCGCGGCTGGACGACATTCCTGCCGGAATTCAAGTTCACGACCGACAACGCAGCGATGATCGCGATCGCAGGCTGGTTCCAATACCAGAACGGCTCCCGTTCATCCCTCGACGTGGCACCGGTATCCCGCCTGGCAGAGTTTTAACGTCATTGCGAGGCCATGTGCATCACGTCGTTGCGAGGCCATGTGCATCACGTCGTTGCGAGGCCATGTGCATTACGTCATTGCGAGGCCATGTGCATTACGTCATTGCGAGGCCATGTAATGGCAGTGGCAATCCTCTGCCTGACGACTGTAGTGAGTTTGTCCACGAAAATGCCGATTTGGTGGAGAAAATAGAGTGTGTGGCGGCGAAGCGATAGCAAGTCCTTTCCCCGAGGGAAAGGATTTAGGATAGGGGTAACGTAGACATATTTTCATATTTCTACCCAACCACAAAATAGCAAGATAGAGAAATCAAGAATAAAAGAACAGATAAGGTTCGAAGATATGAAAGAGATAGAAGTAACCTGTAAATTAGGTAAAGAACTGACTGCAGACGAGATTCAGACAGCGGCTGTGAAGGCTCTGGGTGTATCTCCAAAGATGAAGTCACAGCTCAAGTACCGCATTGTGCGTCGTTCGATCGATGCACGTAACGACATCATCTACCGCTACAAGGTGGAGGTGTGCAAGCCTGAGGAGACATTGGAAGAATATGTACTTGAGGATTATCAGAATGTGGCTGATGCTGAGCCGGTTATCATTGTCGGTGCTGGCCCGGCAGGAATGTTCGCTGCCTTGAGACTTCTTATGCGTGGCCTCAAGCCTGTGATCCTTGAGAGAGGTAAGGACGTGCATGCGCGCAAGTTCGACATGGCCAAACTTTCGACTGAGGGCGTGGTGAATCCTGATTCGAACTACTGCTTCGGTGAGGGTGGCGCAGGTACATTCTCAGACGGCAAGCTTTACACACGCTCGTCAAAGAGAGGTGACATCCGCGAGGTGCTTCACCAGCTTGTACGTTTCGGCGCTGACCCTTCTATCCTTATCGACGCTCACCCTCACATCGGCAGCGACAAGCTTCCGATCGTGGTTGAGAACATCCGCAAGTGCATCATCGAGCACGGCGGTGAGTACCACTTCGACTCTCGTGTGACTGACATTGAGAAGCTGGAGGACGGTTCGTTCAAGGTGACTACGACTTCGACAGAGTCGGACGTCATTGCGAGGAGCGAAGCGACGTGGCAATCCCGCAAGGTCATCCTCGCGACAGGCCACTCTGCTCGCGACATCTACGAGATGTTCCACGGCAAGGGCTGGGAACTTCAGGCCAAGGGCTTCGCTCTCGGCGTGCGCGTAGAGCATCCGCAGTCTCTCATCAACAAGATCCAGTACCACGGCAAGTATCAGCCATATATGCCTACAGCTGAGTATTCATTTGTGACTCAGGTACTTGAGAGAGGTGTATTCTCATTCTGCATGTGTCCGGGCGGCATTCTTGTACCTGCTGCTACAGCAGAAGGCGAGCTCGTGCTCAACGGTATGTCGAACTCACAGCGTAACTCAAAGTGGGCCAACTCTGGAGTTGTGGTGCAGATCGAGCCGGAGGATTTTCCTGAATATGCACACCACGGACCGCTCTGCCTGCTCCGTTTCCAGCAGGATCTCGAGCGCAAGATGTTCGAATATACAGGTTCGCTCAAGGCTCCGGCTCAGCGTATGATGGACTTCTGCCGCCGCATCCCTTCTGCAAACCTTCCTAAGTCGTCATATCACCCTGGAGTGGAGAACGCTCCGCTTCACGAACTTCTCCCTGAGCACATTTCGCTTCGTCTGAAATATGCATTCCCGGAGATCGGCAACAAGAAGATGCATGGCTACTACACCAACGACGCCCTTCTTCTCGGCATCGAGTCCCGCACATCGTCACCAGTCCGTATTCCGCGCGACCCTGAGACTCTCGAGCATGTCCAGATCGCAGGCCTCTATCCATGCGGCGAGGGTGCCGGCTATGCAGGCGGTATCGTATCATCTGCCCTCGACGGCATCAACTGCGCTGCTAAGATCTAAGTGACAGGTGCCGGCTTAGTCCTGCCACCTAAAACTGAAGTTGTTGAATATTAATGTATTATGTAATCTGCTTGCCGCAAAAGTGCAGCAAGCAGATTGTGTAAGTGACTGATTTATAAATTGTTATGTTTTACCGAATTTTGTGCTTTTTGTCTTTGATGCTGCCATGCGTTCTCTCTGCTCAGGAGCAGACGCTGAGGGTGGACTATATGTTCTCGGGAACAGATAAGACTGCGGTGATTTCGCTTGACGAGATGTCGTGCTTCGATGGTTGGGCTGGCCGCAGGACCAATCTGAAGGATGTGCCGGTGAGGGGCAACGGTCAGATCTGCATGACCGACCAGCAGACAGGTGACACGCTTTACCGCATGTCGTTCTCGACTCTTTTCCAGGAGTGGCAGACAACAGAGGAGGCGACCAGGGTGAACAAGTCGTTTGAGAATGTCTTCCTGCTTCCGATGCCGGCATCCAAGGCTGAGGTATCTGTGCAACTCTTTGATTTCCACGGAAATGTTGCGGCTCAGATGAAGCACGGTGTTGACCCCTCGGACGTTCTGATCCGTAAGTTGAACCCGACTCCGGCGCCTCATCGTTACCTCATGTCTGGCGGCACACCTGAAGAGTGCATCGATGTCGTGATCGTAGCGGAAGGATATACCGCAGCAGAAATGGACACATTCTATGCAGATGCACAGGAGACTGTGAACGCTCTCTTGGCGCACGAGCCTTTCGGAACATATAAGGACAGATTCAACTTCGTGGCGGTTGCGCTTGAGTCGCAGGACAGCGGAGTGAGCGTGCCGGGACAGGGCGATTGGAAGAACACAGCCTTGAAGGCGCATTTCAACACCTTCTATATGGACCGTTACCTCACAACTCTGCGTTTGAAGAATATGCATGACAAGCTCTGCGGCATTCCATATGAGCATATCATAATTCTTGCAAACACGGATACTTACGGTGGTGGCGGAATCTATAATTCCTATACTCTTACCACTGCTCACCATCCTGCATTCAAGCCGGTTGTCGTGCACGAATTCGGCCACAGTTTCGCCGGTCTTGCAGATGAATATTTCTATGATGACCAGTACGTTGAGTACTACTATCCGGGCATTGAACCATGGGAGCAGAACATCACAACGCTTGCTGATTTCGAATCAAAGTGGAAGGATATGCTTGATGCCGGCCAGGCACAGCTTCTTGAGGGAGCCGGCTACCAGTCGAAGGGCGTCTACCGCCCTGCTGACGACTGCCGCATGCGCACCAACAAGCCGGACCATTTCTGTCCGGTCTGCCAGCGCGCCATCAGCCGTATTATCGAATTCTATACACGATAATTCAGCACGGAATGTAATGGTTTGTCACTCAGCTGTTTATGATAATAGCCTGCCGCCCCGGGGCGGCAGGCTATATTGTTAAATGCCTGATAGTTATTGGGTTGCATTCTCTGGCTTGTGCGCACTGACACTGTTGATTGATAGCCTGTTGGTATTCAGTGCAGTGGGTGCGTGCCTTTACCTAGTAGTCAACACTATAAACGGCAAATGATCGTGGGCCGATGGTTGTTGTGAGGGTGTTTTTGTGCCAAAGAGATGCGTCAAGGGTTGACACGACCGGCACCACAGTGTCAGGAACATCGATGGTGTTTTCGGCGTATGGATCGTCTGAGTGAAGCACTGTGCATGTGACAGGTGCATCCAGGGTCTCCTTGCGGCTGAGGCCTTTGAACTGCAGAGTGATCTCCTGGGCCTCCGATGCAAGATTCACAACCTTGACGATATACTGCCTGCGAGCCTCATCACGCACAGCTGAAGCGTATAGACCTTCTCCGAAGCCTGCTGAGTCTGGGCCGTTCAACTTGTCTGAACCCGGGCCAGTCTGTCCCGCCACAATCTCGCCGTCCATCAAAACAGGAAGACTATGTGTTCCGCAATTGGCTGCATACATCTGCTGCACATAGTAGCTGCATGAACGCATAGTCTGGAGGTTATCGAACCAGATCATGTCCGGTCTCCACTGCCATCCTTCGACGTGAGCCAGGAGGGGAGCGTAGGAAGCCATATGAACGACATCAGCGTTTCTCTCAAGACCAGTCATGAATGCTGCCTCAAGCAGTGATGCGTTGAAGTGGTTCCATTTGCGGCCGTCAGTGCCGTGGCATGCATATTCTCCTGCAAAAACTTTAGGACCGGTGCGAGGATAGCTGTCGTAGCGGGCAGCATTCTCTGTGAAGAACTTCTCATCTGCATAATAGTGTTCATCTACAAGGTCGACATCCAAGGCGCGCATCTCCTTCCAAAGATATTCGAAATCAGCGCCATCCTTATAAGGACCAGACGAACCGATGATAGCTATCTCCGGATACTTGGCCCTGATAGCTTTCACAAACAGAGCCAGGCGCTGAGGGTAGCCCTCGCCCCACTGCTCGTTGCCGATGCCGATGTACTTCATTCCGAACGGCTCCGGATGTCCCATCTCGGCACGCACGCGGCCCCACTTGCTGTCCACAGGACCGTTGGCGAATTCGATCAGATCCAGGGCGTCATCCACAAACGGCTGCAAGTCCTCCAGGGAAGCGTCCGAATGCCAATGAGGCTCATTCTCAAACTGACATGCAATGCCGCAGCTTACCACCGGAAGCGGCTCAGCACCAATCTCTTCCGCAAAACGGAAATACTCATAGAATCCCATTCCGTAGGACTGGTAGTAGTCGGGGAACATTCGGTGCGGGAATGTGTAGCTCCATCGTGTCTTGTTGATCGGTCGGTTCTCTACAGGTCCGACAGAGTTTTTCCACTGGTAGCGGGTCTCAAGGTTGGTACCCTCCACGATACATCCTCCAGGGAAGCGGAACACTCCCGGATGAAGCTCTTGGATAGCCTCCGCAATATCCTTGCGCATGCCGTTCTCGTCACCGTTGAAAGTCTCGACAGGGAAGAGTGAAATGTGCTCCAGATCCACCGCCTGGCCAGGCGTATGTGCCTTGTGCTCACGCACAAGCATTGCGCGGAACTCAGCCTTCGCAACAGTCAGAGGAGACTTCAGGACTAACTCGTACTTCTTCCACTGGGGAGAATCCACAGTGATGACTCCCTGGCAGAAAGTCTGGTCGTCACCCATTGTGCTTGGCTGGCAGAGTTGAATGCTGATCTGCTCTTGAGGTCTGTCGCCTGCATTGCGTGCCCACATGCTGACACGGTATTCGCTTCCAGCTTCCACACCGATGCCGAAGAATCCTTCGTTGCATATGCCTGTGATCATGCTCGGATGCCCAGGATAGCCCAATCTCACATAATGTGGATTGTTGGCGAAAGGACCGTCTGCCATGACGCAGACATTGCCGATGACATCCCATCCCGCGAGAGGATTGTCGAACTCGAAAGAGCGGTTCTTGATCTTCTCTGCATAGAGTCCGCCGTCGGCGGCAAAGTTGAGGTCTTCGAAGAAAAGGCCGAACATTGTCTTCTGGATTGGAATTCCCTTGGATCCTGCTTCGATGACCAGGGTATTTGACTGAGCAGCCATGGTGATGCATGTCAACATGGCTGCCAGTGCCGCAATTGTTCTGCGTGCTTTCATATTATTTCAAATTGTTGATAGTCTGTGCCTTGACGGTGAAGTAGTTGTTGTTGGTCAGCGTAAGGTTGTAGTTTCCGATATTGCCCCAGCTTGCAGGCTTGTCTTCGATTGTCATGTCCTCGCCGGTGTCGTTCTTGATGTGGGCCATGATTTTTGACTGCCATGCTTTGATACGCGCCATAGAACTTGCCGGATCCATAAGGCCATAGACCGGATTGACAAGGCGCTTGAGCTCGTCGCGGTAGATGTTTCTGAACTCCTCGATGTTCATCATCCTCTCGATGAGGAGTCCTCTGTCTCCCCAGTTATATGGATCCTGCTTGGCTGCGTCGTAGTTGATGCTTGTGCCAAGGGTGTTGTCGTAGTCGTAAGGGATGAGGAAGACCTTGTAGTCGTATTTGTCGGTAGTGGTGAAGTAGAGATAGTAGTTGTTGCCGTTGTTCCAAAGGTCATCCCACATGCCTACAGCCACATTCACTGCATATGTCCTCATGAGAAGTTCCACGTCGCAGACCTCTTTGATCCATGTGCGGAAGCTCTCGTCGCTCTTTCCCTGGATCTTGAGCATGAAGTCCTGCAGCTGTGCCTTTGCTTCGGCGAAGTTGCTGCCATATTCCTTGAGCTCGTATGTGAAGTCGTCCTTGTCGTTGTCCAGGCCGAACACCGCGTTGATGTTTGTCAGGTCAGCCGGCTGCTGAGCCCATGTACACTTCCAGAGGTTTCCGTCGTCGGTGCCGAACCACTTCTTTCTCTTTGAAACATATTTGTCGTCATATGGCTCAATCATCTCATACACACCGAAATAGGCGGGCTTTGAGTCACCCTCCACGTGTATCCAGAGACGGCAATATGTGTCAAATGCCGCTGTCCAAATGCCGGCGCGTCTGAAAAGGTCGTAGCAGAAGAGTTCACGCACATAGCAGGCGTCATCCTTGAACCACTTGAGGTTGAACTTTCTGATGCCCTTGATCTCGTGCTTGCTGTCCTTCACATGCTTTCTGAGGTTGACGCCAAAGTGGCAGTGCTGCCAGTCAGCTCCGTCTGTAACATGCTTGCCGCCGTTCTGCCATGTCTCCGGTCTTCGGCGTGATGTGTTTCCGCGGAGTCGGAGTCCTGCATACTCGATGAAATGCGTCTCGTCGCCTTTCTTATATGTCACGTCGCAGTAGATATACTCCTTTGTGTTCTTGTTTGCGTCATAAAGACCAAGAAGCCTGTTCCACTCGTCGAGAGTGACGTTGATTGTGATTTCCGGGATCACACTTTCATCCCAGATGTATGACAGGCCTTCGTGGCCAAATGTAGCAGTCGTCACGGGAGAGTAGTCCCACACAAAAGGCTTTTCAGGCTCCTGAGGTGTGTCTGGTGTCTCAGGCTTCTGCTGAGTGCCTTCCTGCCCAGGGTTGTCCACTCCTGGATATCTGTCTATTTCTCCGCATGAAACTGCGGCTGCTATGCATAATGCAAATGCTAGAAGTCTTTTCATAATCGAACTATATATATAATGGTTTGCAAAACTAATAAAATGAGCGCGAAATACAAATTTAGCATGGAAAATGTAGAGGTTTGTCCAGCAAGATCGAAATTGTAGAAATAAATTAGAAAAATTCTAAATAAACTATTGCAGATATGAAATAAATGTCTACCTTTGCAACTGAAAGTTATTTAGAATAATTAAAAACTATAAAAATTTAATACCATGGCTGTGAAATTTTACAGATGCCGCCACTGCGGCAACGTTATCATGAAAGTTGTTGATTCTCAGGTTCCTGTAGTGTGCTGCGGCGAGAAGATGGAGGAGTTGGTAGCAAACACTGTAGATGCAGCAGTAGAGAAACATGTGCCAGTTGTGACAAAGCTTGACGACTGCTCGATCAAGGTTGAGGTGGGTAGTGTTGCGCATCCGATGCTTCCTGAACATCACATAGCTTTCATATATGTGGAGACCGAGGACGGAGGCATCCGTGTAGATCTCAAGGACAAGCCTGAAGCTGTCATCTGCACATGCGGAAGCAAGCCTGTGGCAGTGTATGAGTACTGCAACCTCCACGGACTCTGGAAGACTGAATTATAAACAAATTAATCTGTAGGAATATGTTAAGCACCAGATTACATGATGCCATCAATGCTCAGATCAATGCTGAGTTATGGTCCGCATATCTTTATCTATCAATGTCTCTCGATGCAGAGGCGAAAGGACACAAAGGAGTGGCGAACTGGTTTTATGTCCAGTTCCAGGAGGAACAGGCTCATGCCCGCATATTTATGAATTACTTGAATTCACGCGAAGCGAAAGTGGAACTTCTGCCTATTGTCGCTGTTCCGCCTACATGGAATTCGGTGCTTGACATGTTCGTACAGACACTTGAGCACGAGAAGCGGGTTACCGGTATGATCCAGAACCTGATGACCATTGCAAAAGAGGATAAGGACTATGCTTCAGAGAACCGACTCATATGGTTCATCGACGAGCAGGTAGAGGAAGAGGAGAATGCAAGGGACATGATCGCAAGCTTCGAGGCGGTAGAGGGCAACAAGTACGGAATGTACATGCTCGACAAAGAGCTTGCAGCAAGAGTCTACACGGCTCCGTCGCCGCTCGC
>JAFZEP010000156.1 GCA_017560625.1 Bacteroidales bacterium | reverse complement strand
TCCGGCGGACTTCATGCTCATCGCTGCTACCAACCCCTGCCCGTGCGGCTATTATGGCGACGGTGACCGCTGCACCTGCACTCCTGGTAAACGTCTGGCCTATATCTCGAAACTGTCTGGTCCGATTATGGATCGCATTGATATTCAGCTGGTTGTTTCAAGGGTGGACGCTCGTCGTCTGGTAGGCAGGAAGAAGGCCGAGCCGAGTGCGGCTGTGGCAGCGCGAGTGCTCAAGGCCAGAGCCCTGCAGAAGGCTCGGTTCGAGGGAGAGGGCATCTTCTGCAATGCAGCCATGAACAATAGGCAGATAGAGAAATACTGTCCGCTTTCTGCAGAGTGCCAGTCCCTGCTGGAACGCATCATCGACCGTATGGGCCTTTCCGCCCGAGCCTGCTCCCGCATCATAAAATTGGCCCGCACGATAGCCGATCTTGCCGGAGATCCGGACATCCTTCCGCATCATCTCTCCGAAGCCGCCTCCTACCGCTTCCTCGACAAGCAGAACATATACGAATAACTTACCGCATTAAACTCCGTTTGAGTGAGGCGCAGATCCGTAGATGCCTGGTGTTTTTTGATTGAAGCTGACAGCCTTTGTATGACCGTGACGATTAGGATAAAGGTGACAATGTCGAATTGCCCTTGTAGGACCGTGACGATTAGGATAAAGGTGACAATGTCGAATTGCCCTTGTATGACCGTGACGATTAGGATAAAGGTGACAATGTCGAATTGCCCTTGTATGACCGTGACGGAAAACCGGCAAAAAGTGACACGGTGGTGGCCCAAAACCGGCAAAATCCCCGATTTCATGGACAACCGTGTCACTTTTCAACCAATATTTGACACGGTGGTCATTCATGTTTAACAGTCCTTAATAAAAAAGAATTTAATAAAAATGAAAAAGACATATCACTTATGTATTTCTGCTGGAGAAGAGGCAATGTTCCGCGACGAAGAAGATTATCATCGTGGATTCAACAGTTTTGCTCTAGCTTTATATAAAACAGATTCCACTGCTTTAGCCGAGGCGATAATGGCAACCCATATGCATCAGATGGTACAGACAGATTATCCGTCTGATTTTATGCATGGCTTCCGTCAATCGTATGGCGTGTATTTCAACAACAAGTACCATAGGGAAGGACGATTGGGAGAACGTGGCCATTTCTCGTTGGAGGTGATTGGGTATCATCACCTTATGGCTGCTATAGTCTACGTTATGAGAAACGCGTTGCACCATGGTGTCGTATCCATTCCCTATGCTTATCCCCATGGTTCAGCCAATGCCATATTCAGGGAGGATATGGGTAAGATTCAAACAGAAAAGTTGCTGCATCCAAGACACTATTCCCGATATATAGGCAGGAGGGCGGAATTCCCGGATAGCTACAAGATGACAGAAAGTGGTGTATTTTTAAGGGAGAGTGTATTGGATGTCTCTCAAGTTGAAAATCTCTTTGTTACGCCGAGGGCATTCAATTACTATATGACACGTAAGTCTTCTGAAGAGTGGGAAAGGGAACAGGCTAAAGACAAGAACGGTATGCCCCCTGTGAACATTGCGTCTATTGAGAACGGTGTCAAAGATGTGGACCTTAATAATATGCTGATTTTTGAAGGCGGCAAGGGAAACTATCGAAAACTGACGGACATTGAATTGTGCACACAACTTGATCAGTTGGCGAGAACGCGTTATGGGAGACACTCAGTTTATCAGCTGTCCCGCAAAGAGAAGCAGGAAATCGCTGAGGATTTATATCGAAAACTCCGTTTGAGCGAGGCGCAGATCCGTAGATGCCTGGTGTTTTTTGATTGAAGCTGACAGCCTATGTATGACCGTGACGATTAGGATAAAGGGGACAATGTCGAATTGCCTTTGTATGACCGTGACGATTAGGATAAAGGTGACAATGTCGAATTGCCTTTGTAGGACCGTGACGATTAGGATAAAGGGGACAATGTCGAATTGCCCTTGTATGACCGTGACGATTAGGATAAAGGTGACAATGTCGAATTGCCCTTGTATGACCGTGACGGTTAGGATAAAGGTGACAATGTCGAATTGCACTTGTATGACCGTGACGGTTAGGATAAAGGGGACAATGTCGAATTGCCCTTGTAGGACCGTGACGGAAAACTGGCAAAAAGTGACACGGTGGTGGCCCAAAACCGGCAAAATCCCCGATTTCATGGACAACCGTGTCACTTTTCAACCAATATTTGACACGGTTGTACTTAGGTTACAATCATTCACGTGCGTAAAGAGATGCGGCCATACGTACCGGCCTTGAATCGTCCTGCAGCAACTGTCATTGCTGCATCAGCAGAAGTGATGGTAACCTCGAAGTCATAGTACTCGGCCTTGCATGTGCCATGTGTACATGTGTTGGTGAACATTATTCCTGTGAAGTCCGCAGCTGCGCCTTCAAGTCTGACGTCCTCCGGGGACTTTGATGTAGCATCTGCCGCACATTTTTTTCAAAAGTTATGCATGATTCCCGAATTAGAGTGTTATTTTTGTATGTTTTATGCGCAAATCAAAATCATGTTCATGAGGAATAAATTCATACATATAATACTGGTTATAACATCTCTGATCCTGTTCAGTCCCGCAGCCTTTTCGCAATCCCGTGTAGGCCGCCATCTGGACAATATGGTGCTTGAGGCGGTAGAGAAGCTGGGTAATGGAGATGTGAAGGGAGCAGAGGAACTTCTGCAGGATGTCCTTATTGTAAATCCGTCTTCGGATGCCGCATGGTATTATATGGGTGAAGTGGCTATCCACAAGCCAGACGTCAATCAGGCGCTTAAATGCTATACAAAAGCAGTAGAGCTGGATCCGGACAATTTCTGGTATCGCTACAGGCTGGCACGACTTTATTCCTTTGTGTCCCGCGAGGTGGCTGTGGAGCAATATGAACAGCTGATAAAGGATTTCCCTAAGAAAAGCGACCTCTATTTCGAGATGCTGGACCTGTATGTTTCCCAGCAGGAATACGAAAAGGCTCTCGACGCCATCAAAGAAATCGAGAATACGATAGGTTCGACTGAGAGTCTGGCTGTATATGCATACAGGATATACTATACTCTCGGACGAGGCGAAGAGGGAATCGAGTATCTCCGCAGATACAACAGCCGTTATTCTTCTCCGGTCGTGCTGACCATTCTGGCAGACAATGAACTGGCGATGTACAACGACTCACTTGCAATCATGTATTACAATGAGGCACTCGATCTGGATTCGTCCTATTCACATGCGCTGCTGGGCAAGGCTGAAGCGTGCAGGATCTTCCGTCGCTACGATGAGTATTTTCCTACATTGAACAGCTATGTGGAGACACAGTATGCGCCTTCTTACGAAAAGACTGAGTACCTTACCACACTGGTGGAAAAGTCTGACCTTCAGTTCCTCAGACGCTTCATGCCTCAGCTTGATACCACAATGCAGAAGCTTTCCCAGACCCATCCTGGAGACAGCCTTGTATATCAGCTCAGAGGCGGATATTATTTTTATACAGGAAGAGCGGAGGAGGGCCTGAGTCAGATGCGCGAATGTGCAGATGCATATCCTGAGAGCTTCAGCGCAGCGGCGACGTACGTGGAGGCACTGATGCTTGTAGAGAAGTGGGATGAACTTTCGGTTGAGGGAAGAAACGCCTTTTCACGCTTCCCGACTGAACCTGCTTTCCTGGAGATGGCTTCTATAGGAGACTATAACGAGGGACGCTATGAAAAGGTGCTGGAGGCGTGCAGGACAATTCTGGAAGTCGCTCCGAGCGACAGCGCGAAGACTCTGAGGGCGTGGTCTACAGTGGGAGATATCTATCATATGCTGGGCGACTCAAAGAGTGCATACAAGGCATATGACAAGGCCCTCATGATAAATCCGGACTATGTCTATGTTCTTAACAATTATGCCTACTATCTCAGCGTCGAGGGCAAGAACCTCAAGAAGGCCTATGAGATGAGCCGCAAGACTGTGGATGCAGAGCCGGACAATGCCACTTATCTCGACACGTTCGGATGGATCCTTTATCTTAGAGGCGAACTGACAGAAGCCAAGGCATTCTTCAAGACGGCAATGCTTCACGGAGGTAAGGACAGCGCTGTCATTCTGGATCATTATGCCGAAGTGCTCTTCGCTCTGAAGGAGTACGATATGGCATTCGTATATTGGAATCTGGCACTTCAGAAGAACACCGAAGACGGCGTGCCCGGTCTTAAGGCGAAAGTGGAGAGGAAGAAAGCGGAGGTAGGACGATGAAAAATGTTGCAAGACATATCTCCGCCTGCGTCTGCACGTTCATGCTGCTTGTCTCCTTGGCTGCTTCGGCTCAGGATGTGACCAAGCAGCAGAACAGGAAGGCTCAGCTTGAAAAGGAAATCAAGCTTCTTGACAGCCAGATTTCCGGCATCAAGAAGCAGAGCACCTCTGCAACCACCAGACTGGAGCTTCTGCGCCAGAACATCACAAACAGAAAGGCGCTTGTGGCTGAAAGTGAGGCGATCATCAAAAATCTCAATGACAGCCTGGCAGTCATGAATAAGGGACTCAAGGGCCTTCAGCAGGAGGTGGACACGCTGGTCTTCTACTACGAAAAGCTCGTGCGCACTGCCTATAAATATCGTGATGCCCGTGTCTGGTATCTCTATGTCTTTGCCAGTGAAAATCTGGGTCAGGCGTTCAGAAGAGCAGCTTATTTCAGAAGCCTTTCGGGGCAGATAAAGGACAGGGCGGAGGATATACGCGATAAAAAGTCGGCTCTGGAGAAGAAGAAGGCCGTCCTGAATGACCTGAAGCAGGTGTCGGTGGCAATGAAGAATGCTCACGTAAAGGAACTGAATGACCTGCGTGCAGATGAGAAGGAGGCCGAGCAGCTTGTCAAGCAGCTCAAGAAGGACCGAAAGAAGATAGAGGGACAGATCTCAGCAAAGAAGAAGGAGGTCAATGCGCTGAACAAGGAGATCCAAAAGAAGATCGAGGAGGCTAAGAAGGCAAAGAAGAAATCTTCGGGATCAAAGAAGGACGATCCTCAGGACATCAAGCTTACCGGCCAGTTCGAGGGCAACAAGGGAAAGCTCCCATGGCCTGTCAGCGGTCCGGTAGTCGGAAATTTCGGAAAGCGCTACCATCCCGTGCATAAGAATCTTGAACTTCCGGCAAACGAGGGTATCGACATAGCAGTAGAAAACGGAGAGGAAGTGAAGGCTGTCTTTGACGGCACCGTGCTTGACGTGTTCGTGATGCCGTCGTATGGCCAGTGCGTAATGGTTCAGCACGGAACTACATACTTTACATTCTACTGCAGAATGGACAAGATCGCAGTAAAGAAGGGAGACAAGGTCAGGACCGGACAGAAGCTCGGCACTGTTGGAGTGATCAACGGTACATCACAAATGCATTTTGAGCTCTGGAAGGACAAGGATCCGCAGAATCCGTCAAATTGGTTGAGGAAGAAGTAAGTCATGAGAAAGACAGTTTTCATTACTGGAGCTACCGGCAACATGGGGTGGGCCGGCTTTCAGGAGCTCCTGAAGAAAGATAAATTCAGAATAAATATCCTTGCCCGCGACAGCAAGAAGAACCGCAGGAAGTTGAATCCGTATCTGTCGGATCCGAATGTGAAGGTTATATGGGGCGACCTGACACGTTATGAAGACGTGCTTCAGGCCACTGCAGGTGCAGACTATGTGCTGCATGTAGGCGGCATGGTCTCGCCGGCTGCGGACTACTATCCTGAAAAGACCCTCAAGGTCAACGTGCTTTCTGCGGAAAATGTCGTCAAGGCAATCCTTGCTCAGCCGAATGCGTCTGAAATCAAAGCTGTATATATAGGCTCTGTTGCCCAATATGGCGACAGAAACCCTCCTCGTCATTGGGGAGATGCGTCAGAGCGTCAGACTCCTGCGAAGTTTGACATGTATGCTTTGTCAAAGATCCGTTCGGAGGAGATCTTTGCTTCTGCCGGACTGAACCGTTGGGTGTCGTTGAGGCAGACAGGCATTCTGTACCCGGGTATTCTCAGCGTTGTCAACCCGACTGCATTCCATGTGCCTATGGGTGGCGTACTTGAGTGGGCGACCATCGAGGATTCCGGCCGTCTTCTCGCTCAGGTGTGTGAGGACTGGGTGCCGGAGGACTTCTGGAACAAGGCTTATAACATCAGCAGCGGTGAGCAGTACCGCATGACCAACTATGAGTTCATGAACCGTATGCTCTCTTCTCTGGGTCTTCCGTCGCCGGAGAAGGTGTTCGATCCGCAGTGGTTCGCTCTGAAGAACTTCCACGGAATGTGGTATACCGATGCCGACAAGCTTGATGAGATCCTGCATTTCAGGGCAAATGTGCCGGTGGATGAGTACTTTGCGTCTATGAAGTCAAAGTTGCCGTGGTTCTACTCCCTTGCCTTTCTTGCCCCTGCATGGGCAGTGAAGATGTTCATGAAGCCATATGCTTTTGAAAAGGGAATGGGAACCCAGTGGTGGGTGGAGAACGACCCCGACAAGTTTGAGGCGTACTACGGCAGCCGCCAGGCTTATGATGCCATCAAGTCATGGGATGACGTCCGTCCAGCACAGCTCAGCAAAAAAGCCCCTGTCATCCTGAACGAAGTGAAGAATCTGTAAAACAATCCGCATGACAATCAGAATACTGGACATACTGGAAGAGACGATGGCCGATGGGCCGGGATTCCGCACCTCGATCTATTGTGCGGGATGCGGGCATCATTGCCCGGGCTGTCACAATCCTCAGTCGTGGGACTTCGAGGGCGGCAGGGAAGTGACCGTCGATGAGCTTCTGGAGGTAGTGAAGGCTGATGAATTTTCCAATGTCACATTCTCCGGAGGAGATCCGTTCTATCAGGTTGAAGCCTTTGCAGAGCTTGCCCGTCGTATCAAGGAGGAGACCGGTAAAAATATATGGTGCTATACCGGATTTACATATGAACATATTCTTGCTGACAAGCGTCTGAGTCAGCTCCTCCCTTATATCGACACTCTTGTCGACGGCCCATTCGTCGAGGACCTTCGCGACCCCGAACTGCACTTCCGTGGAAGCTCCAACCAGCGCATCATCCATCTGAAGCCGCAGGAGGAAGATATTATTCCCGGAACGGTTTTTGTGAGGCCTTTCAAATGATCTAAAACGTTTTGTCATGAATAGGCTTTATCTTGCCCTAACCCTTTGTCTGTTGTTTCCATTATCGATGTTGTCACAGGTACATCCTGACTCTCTGGTCTATAAGAATGTGAACTGGGAAATGCTTGAAGCCAGGTTCTATCATCTGGATGTCAATGGAGTGTCCATCGGCGACACTCTTTCGCAGAAAGAATTTATTGCCCTGTTCGGAGAACCTGACCAGATATTTGATAAGGGTGATGGTGGTGCAGGATATGAAATGGGATTCAAGTA
>JAFZEP010000155.1 GCA_017560625.1 Bacteroidales bacterium | reverse complement strand
TCTAGTTCGCAACCTCGCTGAGGAATTTGATGCGGACGAGGCGGACCTCTTCTTCGTCATAGTCGCTTCCGAGCTCTGCCATGGCCTCTTCGAGTGAGTCTGACTCTGCGTCATCGTGGAAGTAGGCATAGATGTCGTCGATCACATCCTCGTCAAGGGTCTGTTCGAGGTAATAGTCGATGTTGAGCTTGGTTCCGGAGTATACGATCGTTTCGATTTCGCTGAGCAGTTCGCTCATTTCCATGCCTTTGGCATCTGCTATGTCTTCGAGAGGGAATTTTCGGTCTACGCTCTGGATGATGTAGACCTTGTTCACCGACTTGTTCACGACAGACTTCATGACGAAGTCGTCAGGACGGTCGATCTCGTTTTCCTCTACGTATTTTGCTATAAGTTCAAGAAATTCCTTGCCGAACTTTTTGGCTTTACCTTCTCCGACGCCCTGGCAGTTCTTGAGCTCGTCCACTGTGATAGGGTACATGATGGACATGTCTTCCAGTGACGGATCTCCGAAGATAACCCACGGCTGAAGGCCGCGCTTGCGTGCGACGTCTCTGCGCAGATCCTTGAGCATGGCAAGGAGGGTCTCGTCTCCGCCGCCACCGCCGCGTGCACCTCCTGCAGGTGCATCGTCGTCGTCCTCCTCGCCCTCTGCAAACTCTCTGTCTTCTGTGAGCATGAGTTCGTAAGGCTTCTCGTAGAATGCGCGTCCCTCATCTGTTACTGACATGAGTCCGTAGGCCTCGATGTCCTTGAAGAGGAAGTGCATCACCATTCCCTGGTGGATGACAGCATGCCAGAAACGGATGGAATGCTCCTTTCCGGCTCCGAAGAGCTCCAGCTTGTCGTGGTGGTATGATTTGATGATGGAATTTGACTCTCCGGCAAGAATGTTTGCCAGATGTTCCATCTTGAAACGCTCAGGAAGCGACTCGATCAGTTCGATTACCATCGCCATTTCCTCGCGTCCGTCAAACTGCTTTTTAGGGTGCAGACAGTTGTCGCACGCTCCGCAGTTTTCCTGCGTGTAGTCTTCCCCGAAGTAGCTCAGCAGCAGTTTTCTGCGGCATGAGTTCGACTCGGCGTATGCGACTGTCTCCATGAGGAGCTGCTTTCCGATCTCCTGCTCGGCGATCGGCTTGCCCTGCATGAACTTTTCCAGTTTCTGGATGTCCTTGTAGCTGTAGAATGTAAGGCACTGGCCTTCCTGTCCGTCTCGTCCGGCACGTCCTGTCTCCTGGTAGTAGCCTTCAAGGCTCTTAGGAATGTCGTAGTGAATCACGAAGCGTACGTCCGGCTTGTCGATTCCCATACCGAAGGCGATTGTCGCCACGATGACGTTCACCTCCTCCATCAGGAACTTGTCCTGATTGTCGGCGCGTGTCTTTGCGTCGAGACCTGCATGGTATGGTGCGGCCTTTATTCCGTTGATGTTCAGTAGTTCAGCAAGCTCTTCAACCTTCTTTCTGCTGAGGCAGTAGATGATGCCGGACTTGCCTGAGTTCTGCTTGATGAACCTGATGATGTCTCTCTTAGGGTCTGATTTGTCCCTTATTTCATAATATAGATTAGGACGGTTGAACGACGACTTGAAGACTGTGGCGTCTGAAATGCCCAGGTTCTTTATGATGTCGCTCTGGACCTTAGGTGTCGCTGTGGCTGTCAGTGCTATGATAGGAGCCAGACTGATCTCCTCGATGATGTTGCGGATGCGCCTGTACTCCGGACGGAAGTCGTGACCCCACTCAGAGATACAATGGGCTTCATCCACTGCATAGAAAGAGATCTTTATCTCTTTGAGCATGGCTACGTTCTCGGCTTTGGTGAGGGATTCCGGCGCTACATAAAGCAGTTTGGTCGCTCCGGAGAGGAGGTCGCCCCGTACTTCTGCAATCTGCGCCTTGTTAAGTGATGAGTTCAGGAAGTGGGCGATGCCGTCGTTTCCTGACACGAAACCTCTGATGGCGTCGACCTGGTTCTTCATGAGTGCGATCAGCGGTGAGATCACCACTGCTGTTCCTTCCATCACAAGCGCAGGAAGCTGGTAGCAAAGTGATTTTCCTCCACCTGTCGGCATGAGCACAAAGGCATTGTTCTTGTCAACAAGATGTCTGATAATGCGTTCCTGATCGGCCTTGAATGAGTCGAAGCCGAAAAATTCTTTCAGTTTGGTGTGAAGCACAGCAGAATCGATACTCATAGTCTGAACGTTTTGACATACTAAGTTAAGTGATTTTTTCCGACAAATCCAAAAAAACATTATATTTGCATGCTTTTTTCGGCAAGGAAAAATTAATAATAAACGATAAACAAACATGAAAACATTCAAATTTTTCGCAATCGCCGCAGCCGTAGTTGCCGCAGTGTCATGCACACAGACTTCTTCTGTAAAGTATGGCAAGTATGGTAAGGAGGCCGCACAGCACGAGGAGGTTGTAAAGCTTGCTGCTTCCGAGGGTCAGGTAGACACTGTAACTTATCTTCTTGGTCTTAACTATGGCCTTATGCTCAAGGGCAATGGTTTCTTTGATGATTTTGCAAGCCTCAATCTTAAGGAGCTCCAGAAGGGTATCAAGGACGCAATGGCTGCAGACGACCCATCAAACCCTTACGGAATGGACGAGGAGTGGGCAAAGCAGTTCAAGGTAAGCCCATACGACATGAACATGATCCTCAACGGTTACCTTGAAGAACGCAGGGCAGCACAGGACGAGGAGGCTGAAAAGCCTGCTGCTTCCAAGGGTCAGGTAGACACTGTGACCTATCTTCTTGGTCTTAACTATGGCTTCATGTTCAAGAGCAACGGTTTCTTTGAGGACTTCTCGAATATCAACCAGAAGGAGTTCAAGCAGGGTCTCAACGAAGGAATGAGCGCAGGCAACCCTACAAACGACCCAGCAAACCCTTACGGAAAGGACGAGGAGTGGGCAAAGCAGTTCAAGGTAAACCCATACGACATGAACATGATCCTCAACGGTTTCCTTGCAAACCGCAGAGCATATAAGGCAACTTTCAACAAGCACGTAGGTGAGTCTTTCCTCAAGCATAACGCAAAGAACCCTAACGTTCAGCAGACAGCAAGCGGTCTCCAGTACATCATCCACTCAGAGGGTGACGGCGAGAAGATCCTCCCACAGGACAAGGTGCTTGTAAACTATAAGGGTACTCTCATCGACGGTACACAGTTTGACGCAAACGACTCTACTGAGTTCTATGCAAACCAGGTTATCAAGGGTTGGACAGAAGGTCTCGGACTCGTTGGTAAGGGTGGCAAGGTGACTCTCTACATCCCTGGCGACCTCGCTTACGGTGAAAGAGGTGCACGCACTATCGAGCCGAACTCGACTCTCATCTTCGAGGTTGAGGTTATCGACGTGATCAAGCCAGTTGTTGAAGAAGAAGCTGAGTAATTATGGCAATGGAACTTGAGGGCAGAATTGTCCGTAAACTCAATGTGCAGTCAGGTACTTCGGCAAGAGGCACCTGGTCTAAGCAGGAGTTCATTTTCGAGTATCAGGAAGGAAACTTCCCTTCTCAGGTGTGCTTCAACGTCTGGGGAGAGGACAAGGTCCGCGAGCTGGAGAAATACCAGGTCGGAGACAAGGTGAAGGTGTCGTTCAACCTCAGTGCCCGTGAATACAACGGCCGTTGGTACAATGACATCAGAGCATGGAGGATCGAGCCAGCTGTTGCAGCTCCCGTGAGCGCTCCAGCTCCTGTTATGGAGGATCCCGGATTCCCGGCAGATTCATACCCTCAGCAGGGAGGCTTCGATTCAGGTGACCTTCCGTTTTAATTGACTCTTTGGAAAATCATGAGGACGTGATTCAAAGGTAATTTGAGTCACGTCCTTTGTCAAAAATCAAGAAGTAAATGTTCTATTTCAAACCGGAGACAAAGTCATCACGAGTGCTGAAGGCGCTTATTGCGATCGCAGTCGCAGTTCTCTTGCTTGTTGCTAAGGTCAATATTCTGGCATGGGTGGTGCAGATCATTGCAGCAATCTTTTTGCTCTTGGGTATTGTTCCTCTTGTAATGTGTCTTAGAGACTCTTCATTGCAGGCGTATCTTCCTCAGGCGCTTTACAGAATCGTAATAGCGATTCTGGTGTTCATGTTGGCGGGACCGATTGGAGGAATCATCAAATTTATCCTCGCAATCTTATTGATATTATATGGCGTGTCCAAATTGCTGTCGCTGTTCAGAAAGGATGGAGACAGATATCATGGATACTCTCAGTATGAAGACGATTCTGTAGACGAGCAATAGGAATGATTCCTCAGGAAACAGTCAACAGGATTATTGACCTGGCACAGGTCGAAGAAGTGATAGGTGACTTCGTGACCCTTAAAAGGGCAGGAGCCACCTATAAGGCTTGTTGTCCCTTCCATAACGAGAAGACTCCATCATTCGTGGTGTCTCCGTCAAAGGGCATATACAAGTGCTTCGGCTGCGGCAAGTCCGGTAC
>JAFZEP010000154.1 GCA_017560625.1 Bacteroidales bacterium | reverse complement strand
TGCTTTCTTTTCAAGCATTGCGTCAGCAATGACCTTAAGTGTTTTTTTGTCCATTTTGTCAGATATTTTTTATTTTTGTAAAACCGGACAAAGATAATCAAAATCTGCACCAATGAAAAGCAAGTATGACATAATATGGATTGATAACGTCGATTCCACCAATGACGAAGCCAGAAGGCGGCTTTCCGACCTTGACAATTTGTCAGTCCTGTCAGCATTGTCACAGACAAAAGGTCGCGGGCAAGGTACCAATACATGGATCAGCGAGCCGGAAAAGAACCTGCTCTTCAGCATAGTGCTCAAATATGCATCGCCAACAACAGGCCAATCCACTTCCCCACTGTCAGTACAGGCGCATGACCAGATCGTCATCAGCCAGATTGCAGCATTATCAGTGGTCGATCTTCTTGCAGCACACGACATCGAGGCTGGAATCAAGCTTCCGAATGACATCTTTGTTGCCGGAAAAAAGATCTGCGGCATCCTTATCGAGCACACTGTGCAAGGAATGTGGCTTAGATCAAGCGTGATAGGTATCGGATTGAATGTCAATCAAAGAAACTTTGATGTTAACCTGCCTAATCCGACTTCAATGGTGTTATGCAGCAGAGAAAATGAGGCGGACATCGACACAGGAGAACTGCTTGAGGAATTCATGACAATATTCACTGGCTACCTTGACAGATTCTGCCATATCACAGGCGGATACAACCGCCTTGAAAAGCTTTTCAATGCCGCTTTAATATAAATATCAATTTATATTAGTATATTTGTCCGGATTTGCGCATACATCGCATAAATATTAATACTTTATACTATGAACATCAAATTCATTCTTTCAGCTGCTGCGGCAGCTCTCATGGCAGTAAACGCTTCTGCCCAGACTGCAGAGTACGAGTTCACCACAGTAAAGGAAAACCCGATCACTTCAGTCAAGAATCAGTACCGCTCAGGTACATGCTGGTGCTTCTCTGCAATTTCATTCATCGAGTCAGAGATCCTCAGAACTAAGGGTCAGGAGGTAGACCTCTCTGAAATGTTCGTTGTTGGTAAGTCATACCGCGACAGAGCAATCAAGTATGTACGTCTCGACGGCCACCTCAATTTTGCAGCCGGCAGCTCATTCGGCGACGTTCTCCACGTTATCGATGACTACGGTATCGTACCTCAGGCTGCTATGCCAGGTCTCAACTACGGCACAGAGCTTCCTGAGCACAACGAAATGGACGCTGCTCTCAAGGGATATGTGACTGCAATCAAGGGAAATCCTAACAAGGTGCTTTCAACAGCTTGGGTAAACGGCTTCGACGGCATCGTAGCTGCATATCTCGGCGAGTATCCTGAGACTTTCGTTGTAGACGGAAAGGAGTACACTCCAGAGTCTTACCGCGACGCTCTCGGCATCAACTACGACGACTATGTAAACATCAGCTCATTCACTCACCATCCATTCTATGAGCCGTTCATCATCGAGGTTTGCGACAACTGGAGATGGGATTCAGCATACAATCTTCCAATGGATGAGATGATGGAGGTAATGTACAATGCGATCGACAAGGGTTACACTATCGCTTGGGGCTCAGACGTAAGTGAGAAGGGCTTCACTCGTGACGGTCTCGCAGTTATGCCTGTAGAAGAGAAGAAGGCAGTAGCAGGTTCAGACCAGGAGCGTTGGGTTGGAAAGGCTGCTGAGGAGAAGGTAGAAGAGGTTAAGGCTGCCCTCCCACAGGAGATGACAATCACTCAGGAGATGCGCCAGGACGGTTACGACCGCAAGACTACTACTGACGACCATGGTATGCATATCTACGGTGTTGCAAAGGATCAGAACGGCAACAAGTACTTCATGGTTAAGAACTCTTGGGGCGTAACTGGCAAATATGACGGTATCTGGTATGCCTCAGATGCATTCGTACGTTACAAGACTCTCAATATCGTAGTTCACAAGGATGCGCTTCCTAAGCACATCGCTAAGAAACTCGGCATCAAATAAAGATGAAGATCATCAAGCACATACCAAATGCTATCACATCCATGAACGTCCTCTGCGGCGTTTTTGGTGTGATAGCTGCTTTTAGCGGCAACATCCACATTGCCTTTTATTTCATGCTTGCAGGAGCGGTCTGCGACTTCTGTGACGGTCTCGCTGCCAGAGCGCTGAATGCCTACTCCCCTATGGGAAAAGAGCTTGACTCTCTGGCAGACCTCATCACTTTCGGAATGCTCCCGTCAATCATGCTTTACAAGTCTATGGACTGGTACAATCCAGGACAGTGGTATTGCTTCATTCCTCTGATCATCGTAGTGTTTTCAGCGCTTAGACTTGCAAAATTCAACATCGACGAAAGACAGAGCGAAAACTTCATCGGTCTGGCAACACCTGCCTGCGCAATGCTCTGCGGATCCTTTGCCACTATTTCACATCTCGATGTTCTCAACATCGCAAGACCTGTGACAGAAAGTCCATGGATCATTCCAGTGGCCGCTGTGCTGCTCTCGCTCCTTCTTGTCAGCGAGATCCCTATGTTCTCGATGAAGTTCAAGAAGGATGCAGAACCGGGCATCAAACTCAGAAGGACGGTATTCCTCTGCATTTCTGCTGCAGCATTAGTACTTGTCCTTGCACTACGACAGAACATCGCCTACGCGATCTTCATAATTTTCGCACTCTACATCCTGATGAATCTGATTCACAGATTGATCGCAAGATAAATGAAAAAAGAGACTCACGTTAAATGATCTGAACCCCGAAAGTTGGATAAAAAAACTTTCGGGGTTTTGTAACTGAAAACACATGATGAAACGTATCAATATAATTCTGACAGTTCTTCTGGCGTTCGTATTTGCGGATTGCCATGCGCAGGGTAATGAGGTAAAGACATTTACGATCCTCGGAGATTCATACTCTACATTTGAGGGTTATATTCCAGAAGGAAATGCCTGCTGGTATTTCACCACCCCACATGGCGAAAATGACGTAACCAACGTAGAACAGACTTGGTGGCATATTTTTGCCAAGCAGAATGGATATGAACTCCTTCTTAACGACAGTTATAGCGGATCAACCATCTGCAACACAGGATATGACGGTGCAGATTATAGCGACAGGGCTTTCATTACAAGAATGTTCAATGTCACAGCTGGAAACCCGGATCTGATTATCGTCTTCGGCGGAACAAATGATTCATGGGCCAATGCCCCGATCGGAGAGCTTAAGTACAATGATTGGACATCTTCAGACATGTACAGCTGCCTCCCTTCATGCTGTTTCATGCTGGAGCACCTCACTGCCGTTGCTAAGGACGCACAGATCGTTTTCCTTATAAATTCAGAACTGAAGGAGGAGATCACAGAAGGCATCATCGAAGCCTGCAAGCACTATGGAGTGCAGAGCCTCCTGCTCAAGGATATAGATAAGATCTGGTCTCACCCAAGTGTAAAGGGCATGTCCCAGATCAGCGAACAATTATCCGCATTCATTAAGTAAAAAAATATGGTGACCGATTCGGTCACCATATTTTTTATTTAATCAAGTCCTTACTTCACCTCAAACTCAGCGAGAACACCGGAAGCGCTGTCGCCTGCAATCCATACCTGGAACTTACCTGGCTCCACCTTCTTGACCATGTCCTTGCCATAGAATGCAAGGTCCTGGATATCGAGTTCAAACACCACTTCCCTGCTCTCACCTGGAGCCAAAGTCACTCTCTGGAAGCCCTTCAGTTCTCTTACAGGACGTGTTACCGAACCTACTAAATCACGGACATAAAGCTGAACCACTTCTGTAGCCTCTTTCTTGCCGGTGTTTTTCAATGTGGCCTTCACTTTAAGAACACCATCTGTGCCCACCTCAGCAGCGCCAACTGCTGTCGCGCCATACTCGAATGTAGTATATGTAAGACCATAGCCGAACGGGAACTCAGGTGCAAACGGACAGTCGAGCCAGTAGCTTGTCATACCAAGTGATGTCTGGCCTGCTCTGAGAGGAATCTCGTGGAGCATTTCTTCCCTTCCGTTGGCAGGACGGCCTGTCATGTTATGGTTATAATACAAAGGAACCTGGCCGACATGCTTAGGGAATGTCACCGGTGTCTTTCCGCTTGGAGTCTCGTCACCGAAGATGAGCTGGGCGATTGCAGGACCACCCATAGTACCAGGATGGAAAGAGTAAAGAATAGCATCTGAATGAGCCACCTCATGATCAAGTACGAGCTGACGTCCCGCCATGATGTTAAGTACAACTGGCTTGCCTGTAGCGTGAAGGGCCTCTATCATCTTTCTCTGATCACCCTTCAAAGTAATGTCTACAAGGCTGTGTGCCTCACCCGAGAGGATAGCCTCCTCACCCATGAAGGCAAGAATCACATCGGCCTTCTTTGCAGCCTTGACAGCCTTTGCAATGCCGTCGTCGTTAAACTCTCTTGAGTATGTGAGGCCTGGTTCGTATATCACCTTGACATCATTACCGTAAAGCTGCTTGATAGCCTTAAGCGGAGTCACTGTGTGTGCTGGATCTCCGTCGAAAGTCCATGTTCCGAGCTGATCGTGTGGAGCGTCAGCCATAGGACCTGTAACGAGGACTGTCTTGACTTTTGACTTGTCCAATGGAAGGACACCGTTGTTTGTGAGAAGGACTGCTGACTCAACCGCTGATTTGCGTGCCGCTTCAAGTGCCTCTGCAGAATAGAATGCAGACTCCACCTTATCCTCGTCGATGTATGGGTTCTCAAACAAGCCAAGGCGGAACTTGACGCGAAGGATGCTGCGTACGGCATTGTCAATTGCCTCCATAGAGACCTTACCCTCGTTGAGAAGCTCCTCAAGGTGGCTGATGTATGAGTAAGACATCATATCCATGTCGACACCTGCATTGAATGCAAGTTCACCTGCATGCTTGTTGTTCTCAGCATATCCATGATTGATCATCTCACTGATTGAAGCCCAGTCGCTCACAACAAATCCTTCAAAGCCCCACTCGCCGCGGAGTACGTCATTCACGAGGAAACCGTTTCCTGTTGAAGGGATGCCGTCATTGTCGTTGAATGATGTCATGAGAGTCATCGCACCTGCCTTCACACAAGCCTCGAACGGAGGAAGGTACACATTGCGGAGAGTTCTCTCTGAAACACCTGTAGAGTTATAGTCTCGTCCGCCTTCTGCTGCACCATAAGCAACGAAATGCTTCACACACGCCGCCATACTGGTCTGGTCAATGACCTCACCCTGATAACCTTTAACCATAGCCACACCCATCTGAGTGTCGAGGTATGTGTCTTCTCCACTTCCCTCTGCAATACGTCCCCAACGTGGGTCACGAGCAATGTCGAGCATTGGAGAGAAAGTCCAGCGGATACCGCTTGCTGTCGCCTCTACAGCTGAGATGCGCGCACCCTGCTGCACGAGTTCAGGATCGAAAGTCGCCGCAAGTCCGAGAGGAATCGGGAACATTGTCTTGAAACCATGGATGACGTCGCGTGAGATGATGAGAGGAATACCAAGGCGGCTCTCCTCTACTGCCGCTTTCTGATAGCGGTTAAGCACCTTAGGATTGCATTCGTTGAGAATGGATCCTACGAGACCTGAACGCATCATGCCTGCTGTGTTCTGGTCAAAACCACCGACTGAAAGCTGGTTGAGCTGACCGATCTTCTCCTGAAGGGTCATCTGCTGAAGGAGAGACTCTACGCGCTGTTCTTCTGTCTGCTGCGCAAATACAGAAATTGCTGTCGTCAGTGCGACGACAGCAATAGATATTAAATTACGAACCATATTAATAGTTTGTAGGGTGAATCATGAAGTAGCTCTTAGGGTGCTTGCACACTGGACAAAGTTCAGGAGCCTGCTTGCCGATAACCACGTGACCGCAGTTTGAGCACTCCCACATCATGTCGTTGTCGCGTGAGAAAACGAGACCGCCTTCAACGTTAGCAAGAAGCTGACGATAACGCTCCTCGTGCATCTTCTCGATTGCACCTACCTTCTCAAAGAGCTCAGCAATCTCGTCAAAACCTTCCTCGCGTGCCTCTACTGCAAAACCTGCATACATGTCAGTCCACTCGTAGTTCTCACCGTTTGCAGCGTCAAGGAGGTTAGCTGGAGTGTCTGGCATTGTGCCGCCGTGAAGAAGCTTGAACCAGATCTTGGCGTGCTCCTTCTCGTTGTTTGCAGTCTCCTCAAAGATCTTGCTGATCTGAACGTATCCGTCCTTCTTAGCCTTTGAAGCATAGTAAGTATACTTGTTGCGAGCCTGTGACTCACCAGCGAATGCGGCCTGAAGATTAGCTTCAGTCTTTGTTCCTTTCAAATCTTTCATAATCGTAGTTATTAGTATTAATCTTTAATGTCGTTTTCAACAAAGCAAATTTATCAAATTATTTTGACTTACGCACAATTTTGTAGCCAATTGCAGCTATCAAAATGGACATAAATGGAGAAATAAGGTTGAAAAGACAATAAGGCAAATATGTCATAGTGGCAACATTCAGGACAGTCGCCTGAGTCATACCGCATGAGTTCCATGGGATAAGCACAGAGACTACTGTTGCAGAGTCTTCCACAGAACGGCTGAGGAGCTTTGGCTCGTATCCTTTTTCCTGATAGAGCTTCTTATAAAGGCTGCTTGTCAGGATGATCGAAAGATACTGGTCGCCGGTAATCATGTTCGCAAAGATTCCAGTTCCCACTGTCGCTGAAACCATTGTTGTGCGTCGCTTGATGAACTGACAGAGCTTGTCAGTGAGACTCTGAAGCATTCCGCTTCCCACGAGTGCTCCACCAAAAGCAACCGCTGCAATGATAAGGAAAATTGTATTCAGCATACCTGTCATACCTCTTGTAGACACAAGGTCATTGAGCTCGGCATTTCCCGTATCGATTGCTGTAGGGCCATAGTAAGTCATGAATGTTCCTTTGAAGCCATCAAGGAAAGACAGAGACTCTGATGTTGTTCCCGTAGCGATCTGTCCGATAAGATGAGGCTGTACAAGCACAGCAACGACTCCTGCAATCACAGCCGCAACGAAAAGAGTCAGCATCGCAGGAACCTTCTTCGCAATGAGGATTCCTGTCACGACCGGCACCAGGAACAGCCATGGTGAAATGGTGAACGTATCCTTAAGATCATTAGCGAATTCCACAGTCTGCTGTTCAGCCGCAGGAACATGGAGAATGCTGACAACCAGGAATACAATCATCGCTATTACAAACGACGGGATAGTGGTCACCATCATGAACTTGATATGCGTGAACAGAGGTGTTCCTGAAGAAGACGATGCCAACACTGTCGTATCGGAAAGCGGTGAAATCTTGTCACCGAAATATGCACCGGAGATGATGGCTCCGGCAGTCCATCCAGGATGGAATCCTTCTGCAGTACCGATACCGACCAAAGCGACACCGACAGTTGCAATGGTAGTCCACGAACTGCCTGTCATCACAGAGATAAGTGCACAAATGCCGCATGCCGCAAAGAGGAATATCTCTGGAATAATGACCTTTGTTCCATAATATATCATTGTTGGAACCACGCCGCTGACCATCCACGAACCTGACACTGCACCGATAAGCAGCAGGATCAGTATGGATGTACCTACTGCACGGATATTGTCAAGAATACCCTCTTCGAAATCCTTCCATGGGATGCGATAGAATATCATGGAAATAGCCACAGTGACACCTGTAGCAAAGATAAGGGCCACCTGGCTGGCACCATCAAGAGCGCTGGAGCCGAAAGCTTTGATGACAAAGACCAGCACAACTATAAGAACAATGAAAGGAATCAGAGAAACCCACCAAGACGGTCTCTCCCCTCTGCTGAAAAGTTTCATATTACACTAACTACTAATAACGGGCGCAAAGATAAACAAAAAAACCGTCCCTTTTACGGAACGGTTTTATGAGTTTTGAAGTCAGGTTCAAATTACTTTGCGATAACGCGAGCCATCTCGAGAACCTTGTTTGAGTAACCCCACTCGTTGTCATACCATGAAACAACCTTAGCGAAGTTAGCGTCGAGGCTGATACCAGCCTTAGCGTCGAAGATAGAAGTGTTAGCGCAACCGCGGAAGTCAGTTGAAACAACTGCATCCTCAGTGTAGCCAAGGATACCCTTGAGCTCGCCGTTAGCA
>JAFZEP010000030.1 GCA_017560625.1 Bacteroidales bacterium | reverse complement strand
AATGCCTTGGTTGTGTATGTTCCGTCCGGAACCATACCGATAGCGTATACGATGTACTTGGTGTTAGACTCAAGGCCTTCGATATGCCATGAATTGTAGCCTGTCTCAAGTGCTCTTGAAAGCCACTCCTCGCGGCTCATCTTAGATGGATTCCAGAGACTTTCAACGAGCTCGTCGTTGAATCTCTTGATAGCCTCGTCGTTAGCTCCGTACTCTACGTAAGTAGTGTATGGCATGTAGTTGAACATGTGTGGAGTAGGCTCGCGGTATGGCTGGATAGATACAGAAGCGGAGTTGACAGTAGTCTCACCGACAGTGAGGATGAACTCTACGTCCTGAGCATCAGCTGGTTTTGTCTTGAAAGCCATCTTTGTAAGAGGTGTTGTCACCTCGCCGCCGAAGTAGCCGAATACAAGGCACCAGTAGTTCTTGTTAGGGATGAGCGGGCACTCGCTGACAGAAGCTGTGCTTGAGTACACATGATTTGTGATGTTTCCGCCCTGAGCTGCAAGGATGGCGTCGATGATCTGGTCGTCAGAAAGAGGCTTGCCGTTCTCATCGTACATGTACTCCTGGAGCTCGAAGAGAGCCACATAAGACTCGCTGTGCTTAGGGATTACATAGAATGAAGCGCGGTCATCCTCTACAGATGCCTGTGTGATCTCGAATGTGTTCATTGGCGGACGAGCAGTAGTTACGCTGATCACCTTTGCGTCAGTTGTAGCTGTACCGTCAGCGCCAAGACCGATTGCGAATACATAGTAAGTGTTTGCAGCCTCGATACCGTCCTCGGAAGTGAAGTCCTGTGTCAATGCTCCGTATGCTGAGATTGCACCTACGGTTGCAGGCACTGTGTAGCCGTTCTCGGCCGCGAGTGAAGGGATGTAGTCAGCGATGAATGCAGGAAGATTTGCAGGGTCGCTGAGGCAGTACTCTTCATACATGGCAGCGGGGAATACATCGTAGAAGTAACCCACTGTTTCATCTGAAGGAACGATAGTCACTGAGAATGATGTAGCTGTGATGTTGTCACCAACCACCATCTCGAAGTCACAGTCTACTTTTCCTACTGCTGGAGTTGTGAATGTTATCTTCTCTACGTCTGTGAGTGCCTTGCCATCTGGGTTGATGCCGTACATGTAGAGCACGTACTCTGTTCTTGGGCTGAGAGAGTTGTACATCCAGTTCTTGTCACCGGCAACTAGGTTGTCGCTGAGGAGCTCGTGGAGAGAGAGACCGTAGTACTCTGCCACTGTGTAGAAGTACTCGAGGTCAGCTGCGATTGTCTCCTCGCTTGTCTCCATCATCTCCTCCTTGATCTGGAGAGCGTACCAGTAGGTCATCTCCTTGTCCTTAGGCTCGATAGTGAAGAAAACGTCACCTGCGTGAAGTGATGTGAGCGTTACTGTGAAGTTGCCGAGTTCCATCGGCTTGCCATCTTCAGGCTTTACTGTCTCTACCGGCTTGTTTGTGTCGTCCGGATTTGGTGTGTCAGGCTTCTGACAGCCTGCTGCGAGAAATGCCAGGATAGCAGTGATTGATAAAAGTTTGAATATTTTCATTTCTTATGTCAGATAAATAATTACTCCTGCTTTGTTAGTGAGTAGTGGTCTCCAAAGTTTGTGAAAGAGCCGAGGTAGTATGTACCGAACTGAACTTTCGAGTCGATAGACAATGTCTTTCCGTCGCCGCTTACAGTGAAGACGATAGGGTCAAGCCAGTTGCCCTTTGCATCTTTTGCTCTACCAGGGTCGTTGTAGCTTCCCTTGATCTTCTGGTCTGCTGCGATAGAGAGTGTCATTGCGTTTGCGTCGAATGTCGCATAGATGGTCTCGTCCTGGAATCTCTTGTCCCAATTGAACCACTTTGTGAGAATGAGGTTGCCCTTGGATTCGTCGTTAGAAGCCGTAATTGGCATGTCGAAAGAGAGTTCTGCGTTTGCAGTGCTGATGTATGAAACTGTCCAGTTGCCGATGAGGTCCTCAGCTGTAATATTTGCTGCTACAGAACCCTCCTGAGCCACCTCGAATGTGCACCATGTCTTGTCACCGCTCTTGATTGTTACGGTAGCGTTACGTGAAGTGCCTGCGTTTGCTGCTGCATTGAGAACGATAGTCTCGTTTCTCATTGCCTTAGTCTCCACGTATGTGAGCCATGAAGCGTTCTCAGGGATAACTACCTCGTAGCTGTAGTTTGTTGAAACAGGGATCTCGATGTTGCCACCGTCCTTAGCAACTGTGTACTTGTTCTCAGTGATGTTTACAACACCCTCAGTGAAGCTGATAGTTGCCATACCTGCGTTTGTGTTGTTACCTGCGAATACTACTACCTTGCCGTCAGTGAGTGGGTTTGGAGTCTTGATAGCGAGGTTTCCTTCTGAAGCGCTTGCAGCCTCTACCTTCACTGAGTAACCAGCGTCAGCGACAGCGTATACAGTAGTGTTCTCAGTAGCGCCTGTGATTGTGTATGCTACGTTTACAGTTGCACCAGGGAGCACAGCTACCTGAGCGGAAGCGATGTTGAGGCTGAATGCGGCCTGTCTTGGGAGAGTGATTTCAGTACCGTTTGCGAGAACGAATGTAACTGAAGCATCGTCGTAGTTCACTGCAGAGAATACGCTATCGCCAGTGCCTGCAGAAACGAGCGGGCTCCATGTACCGTCTGTAGAGATCCACCACTTGCCGTCCTCGTACTTGAACTCAGGAGCGTCAGTCTCAGCGTAAACCGGGATCATGTTGCCGCTAGCGTCTGTGAGAGCTGCGCCATTGACAGCCCAGTAGTAAACACCGTCAACAACGATAACGCCTACAGTTGGGGCTACTGCATCCTTACCGTTTGTTCCGTCAAGACCGTTTGAACCGTCCTTACCGTTTGTTCCGTGGTAGATAGTGAGGGCCTGACCCTTGCTGAGGGTGATTGTGTAGCCTACAACCTTGCCGTCTTCCTTGATCTCAGATACGCCTGTCACATAAACGTTCTCCTTGAGAGCGTCAACGACCTTCTTGAGGTCGGCTACATCTTTGTTAAGTTTTTCTGTAAGTTCGGTGATCTGCTGCTGGATAGACTGAACGCTGTTCTCGAGCGCGTCTACTCTGCTTTCCAGATCCTTAGTGCAGGATGCCATACCGAGCACTGCTGCACAAGCAAATAGTAAAATTCGTTTCATTTTATACCTTGATTGTAATTTTGCGCGCAAAGATACAAATTAACTCTTATATAAAAATACTCACGCGCGTGTGAACCATCCCTCCAAAGGGATAAAATAGCCTTTTGGAATCCTGTATTTTCCACTTTAATTGGCTTATGAGTGATTGGTTAAATACTTGTTTGATAATTAATTAGAGTGGTTTAATGTGTCTTTGATGTCCACTTTTATAGAATACGGGTAAAAGAATCTGTCCGGGAGGTCCACTTTTTTGTATTTGAAAATGTTATTAAATCCTTGAAAATAAGAGGAATATATAACTCATATCCACTAATTTGATAATTGCTTCATGTTAAAGTTTCGCGCGAGCGATTAATTTTATAAATTTGAGGAAGAAACGATTTTACAATCGTCAACACTTAAATAACACATAATAACTAACCCATGAAACACCTAACTTATCGAATCGCCCTTATCTTCGCGATAATGGGTCTGAGCTGCGCCAATGCGTTTGCTCAGCAAGTGAAAGGTACAGTCAAGGATTCTGCAGGTGAGCCTGTCATCGGCGCTGCAGTCATTGTCGAAGGTACTACCAACGGTACGACAGTGGATCTTGACGGTAATTTCGTGTTTGCAACAGCAGTTCCTAAGGGTTCTGTTCTCGTCGTAACCTCGATCGGTTACAAGACAGCGAAAGTTCCTGTAGGGGAAGGCTTCATCGAGGTCATCCTTGAAGAGGATTCTGAAATGCTTGACGAGGTGGTGATGATCGGATACGGCGTGCAGAAGAAAGCCGTTGTATCAGCAGCCATCTCGACAGTCGGCAGCGAGATGCTCGACAAGGTCGCAGCAGTCCGCGTAGATGACGCCCTCAAGGGTCTTACTCCTGGCGTCAACGTAACATCGACTTCAGGTCAGCCGGGCGCTGGCTCACAGATCCGCATCCGCGGTATCGGTACCATCAACGACGCCAACCCTCTCTATGTGGTTGACGGAATGGCCATTTCCGGCGGTATCGACTACCTCGCACCTAGCGACATCGAGCGTATCGACATCCTCAAGGATGCTGCTTCATGTGCTGTCTACGGTACACGTGGTGCGAACGGTGTTATCCTCGTGACTACAAAGAAAGGCTTAAAGGACAAGGTTTCTGTTTCTTACGATTTCCAGTACGGTATGTCAAGCCCTTGGCGCAAGCGTGAGGTGCTCAACGCGACTGAGTACGCAATCATGATGAACGAGGCTGCAATCAACGACGGAAACGCTCCTAAGTATGCAGATCCTTATGCATTCGGAAAGGGTACAGACTGGCAGAATGAGCTCTTCAACTGGAATGCTCCTCAGCAGACTCACCAGCTCACTCTCAGCGGTACAAGCGGCAAGAACCAGTACTTCGTTTCAGCTGGTTACTACACTCAGGAAGGTATCGTCGGAGGTAACTACGACCGCTCTAACTATGAGCGTTTCACTGTCCGCGTGAACGACAAGTACAGCGTGTTCGATAACACACAGGATCGCTCTTGGCTCAACAAGATGACCCTCAACATCAACGCTTCTTACTCACGTACATTCACAACCGGTATTACTACCAACTCTGAGTTCGGCTCTCCTCTCGGATCTGCTGCAGCTCTTTCTCCACTCCTCAGCGTATACGTTGACCCTGCAGACGAGCAGGCTGTGATCGACAAGTACTACTACAACGATGCTGCGCACGCTGTGGATGCTACTACAGGCGAACTCCTCAACCCTAACTGGAGCGACTACAACCTCATCAGAGACAAGAACAACGGTCGCCTCTTCACAGTGCCGGGAACTGAGTTCCAGGAAATGATCAACCCTCTTGCAGACCTTTCGATGCCAGGAACAAAGAACAACTATGACCGCCTCGTGGGTGGTGCAGAGCTCGAGTTCCAGCTTTATGACGGTCTTACTCTCCGCTCTTCAGTAAACGTTGACTTCTCTGTCGGCGGTTCAGACGGTTGGACACCTAACCATTATCTTTCAGCAACACGTCATCAGGGTTACTCATCAGTATGGGGCTCGATGAACCGTGGTCTCATCTGGCAGGTTGAAAACACTTTGACTTACACTAAGTCATTCGCTGAGAAGCACAACCTCACAGTAATGCTCGGTCAGTCAGCAAGCGCAGACCAGGGCCGCAGCATCAATGCGTCAAGAATGTACCTCACAGAGGAGGATCCTACAAAGGCTAACATGGGCTTTGCTACAAGCCAGCGTGAGGATAACGACGGTGGCGGATACCTTTATGCAGACTATCGCCTCGCATCAGTGTTCGCACGTGCTTCTTACGACTACGACAACCGCTATATGCTCCAGGCAACAGTTCGTCGTGACGGTTCGTCACGCTTCGGACCTGGCAGACGTTTCGCGATCTTCCCTTCAGCATCTGCTGCTTGGAACATCAGAAACGAGGGCTTCCTCGAGGGTCAGGCACAGTGGCTTTCAGCTTTGAAGCTCCGTGCATCTTGGGGTATCAACGGTAACGACCGTCTCGGTAACTTCATGTACGCAGCTCAGACTGCTTCCGGCAACAACTACGTATTCGGTAGCGGCGCTCTCGGTAATGAGACAATCATCAATGGTGTGAAGACTTCCGTAACTCCTAACGAGAACCTCGAGTGGGAGAGAAGTAACCAGACAGACTTGGGTATCGATCTCGGCTTCCTCGGCAACTCTATCCAGTTCACAGCAGACTACTTCTATAAGAGAACTGACGGTATGCTCATCGAGATGCCTGTTCCTACATACCTTGGTGAGTCTAAGCCTTGGGGTAACGTAGGTTCGATGTCAAACAGCGGTGTCGAGCTCGAGCTCAGCTACCGTTACACAGTGGGTGACTTCAACTTCAATGTAGGTGCAAACGCAACATACATCAAGACTCTCCTCATCAACGCCGGTAACGAGTCAGGTATCCTCGACAGAGGTTCTGTTCACCAGATGGGTACAATCATCCGCGGTGAGAACAACATGCCGTTCCCTTACTTCTATGGTTACAAGACTGACGGTGTGTTCCAGAACTGGGACGAGGTACGCTCTTATGTAGATGCAAACGGAAACCTCATCCAGCCGGACGCACAGCCTGGTGACTTCCGCTATCAGGACCTCAATGGTGACGGTACAATCACTGCAGAGGGCGACCGTACAAACCTCGGCAAGTGTGTTCCTTCATGGACATTCGGTATCAATGCCGGTTTCGACTGGAAGGGCATCGACTTCTCTATGGTATGGCAGGGCGTAGCAGGTAACAACGTATTCGACGCAACACGTCGTACAGATATCCCTGTAATGAACCAGCCTAAGTATGTCCTCAACCGCTGGACAGGTGAGGGTTCTACAAACGAGTATCCTCGTTTCACAAACACTGACCCTAACCAGAACTGGTCAAAGGCTTCTGACTTCTTCATCAAGGACGCAAGCTACTTCCGTCTCAAGAACGTGACCCTCGGTTACACTCTTCCAGTGAAGTGGACAAACAAGGTATTCGTCAAGAAGCTTCGCATTTACGCTGCTTGCGAGAATGCATTCACTCTCACAAAGTATGACGGATTCGATCCTGAAATCGCTGACTACGTCGACAGAGGTATCTATCCTCAGGCACGTACAGTTCAGTTCGGTGCAAGCATTACTTTCTAATCACCAGTAAAGAGATTTAAGATGAAAAAGATATATTATTTTGTAGCAGCTGCGCTGCTTTCTACGACTCTCAGCTCTTGTGGTGAGGACTGGCTCAATGTACAATCTCACGATAAGATCTATATTGATGAGTACTATAATTCTGAGGCACGTATCAAGGAGGCCCTCGTTGCCGCTTACGATCCGCTTCAGTGGTTTGACTGGGGAATGAACCAGTACAATCCGGTACCTATGATCTATGAGGTGATGGCTGATGACATCTATCCAGGCGGATCAGGCGTTTCAGACAACCGTCACTATCACTTGATGTTCGATTATTCAGTTGATTCTCAGAACACTCCTTCAGGCGTGTGGACAATCTGCTACTCAGGTGTGAACCGTGCAAACTGCGTTCACAAGTATATGCCAGGTGTACAGAACATCGCTGAGGAGAAGAAGGCCGAGTACCTCGCTGAGGCAACAGTTCTCCGCAACTGGTACTACACTCAGATGTGGAAGCTCTGGGGTAACCTCCCTTACTATGAGACAAACCTCGACTTCCCTTATGCAACTCCTCAGATGAAGGCTGACGAGGTGTACGAGGCTATGGCTTCTTCGCTCGAGGGTGTGATCGACTCCAAGGTGCTTCCTATGAAGCGTACTGCAGAGCTCGGTCGCATCACTCAGGCAGCTGCCATGATGCTCTATGCTGAGATCGTAATGTATCAGAACGACAAGGCTAGAATGCAGAAGGCTCTCGACTACATGGAGGAGATCATCCAGAGCGGTCAGTATGCTCTCGTTTCTTCAGCAGACCTCGCTAACATGTGGGAGCCTGCAGGCGAGTGGAGCTCAGAGACTATCCTCGACATCAACTACTTCAACCAGGGTGCTTACCGTTCATGGGGCGGCCCTCTCAATGCAGGTGGTACAGTTCTCCCTACACTCATGGGCTTGAACAGTATGGCAGGCAGCGCGAAGTACGGTAATGAAGGTTGGGGCTTCTTCCCGCTCACTCCGATGGCGCCTAAGGCATTCGAAGAGGGTGACCTCAGATATGCAGTTACAGTATATGAGACAGCTTCAGAGCCTAACATGACTTTCACTGCACGTTATCAGGAGACAGGTTATCACCTTGCAAAGTATCTCCCTCGTCTCGACGGTAACGCTGGTCAGATCGCTGACGCGGTGCTCAACTATGGCAACAACATCCGCCTCTACCGTTATGCTGAGACTCTCCTCAACGCTGCTGAGCTCATCGCAGTTCACGGATGTGCAGGTAAGGGTTCTGCTGATGCATACCTCAATGAGGTACGCGCACGCGCAGGCCTCGGCAATGCGTCTGCAAGCCTCGAGTCTATCCTCCAGGAGCGTCACGTAGAGCTCATGGGTGAGGGTAAGCGCTACTGGGACCTCATCCGTCTCGGACAGGCAGCAAACGTACTCACTCCTGCTAACGACGAGGGTGGCTACCGCACAAAGGCTTGGACTGAGAACAAGAAGTACATCCCATTCCCACAGTCGGAGATGGACGCTACTGCAAGTACTCAGTATCCTCTTACTCAGAACAACTATTAATCGTTAATTCAGTAAGATTATGAAGATTTTGAAATATATGGCGTTGGCTCTGGCTGCGGTTGTTACCATGGGTTGCGTTCAGGACATCATGGAGGTTGACCCAAACAAGGTCCCTTCTGCTTCTGAACTCCAGGTCAAGATCAATGTAGACCAGGCTACCAACTATGTCACATTCTCTATCGAAAATCAGGGAATGGTGCCAATGTGGCTCTTCGGCGAGGAAAAGATCGACGGAAAGGCCAACAAGAAGTACGCTTACACCGGAAACGGTCTTCAGCTTCGTCTTCGTGATGCCGGAACTCACTCTGTTGAGGTGAAGGCATACAACGCTCACGGCGTTTCTGTAGGTTCTAAGGTTGTCGAGTTCACTCTCGAGAACACTTACCGCGATCCGTTCGACCCTACAAAGTATAAGACTATGCTTGCAGGTTCAGAGTCGAAGACATGGGAGTGGAACAATACAGTTGCCGGTCACTTCGGCTGCGGTGAGACTGCTCAGACTCCAGACGGCTGGTGGTCAGCTCCTGTCAACAACAAGGAGGGAATGGGTCTCTATGACGACCGCATGACTTTCTCAGCTGACGGCAAGTACACTTACAACCCAGGTGAGGGTGGAACAGTGTATGTGAACACAGGTTCAGGCTACGGTGCTGAGTACAACACCAACGACGGTCAGGACTATCAGGTTCCGATCGAGGCCTACACATCTACTTATTCATTCGAGAACAACTGGAACGATGCTGGTATCGAGGAGATCTATCTCGTGCTTGAGGAGGGCAAGAACCTCTCATACATCCCTCACATGGATGCTCTCGAGAACCCTCGTTATCTGATCCTTGATCAGACAACAAAGAAGGTGACTTTCGCTCACTATTCAGCTACTGCAAACAACGGTGGCCCTATCGCTTGGAAGTATCAGTTCGTACTCGAGGGCAGCGTGAAGCCTGAGGAGCCTCAGCCAGGTCCTGGTGATGTAGTATTTGACGTGAACTCAGACCGTAACATGTGGAAGAATGCAGCAATGGATGTTTCATTCTGGTTCGCAAACAACGACTGGGGACAGATCGACAATCCTGCTTACACACCAGAGGGCAACACTCACACTATCGTTATTCCTGAGGGCATCGGTACTCAGCGTTGGCAGGGTCAGATGGTATTCAACAATACAGGTCTGGTAACTTCAGCTGACAAGACTTATGACTTCCAGCTCATTCTCAACTCGACTGCAGATCACCCGGCTGCTACAATCAAGCTCACTCAGCAGGATGACGACACCAAGTTCTTCTTCGAGGACGCTCACCAGCTGACAGCATTTGAGGACTATGTATACCAGGTGAAGGGAATCCAGGGCGTTGACATCAATAACGTTAAGCTCGTTCTCGACTTCGGTGGAGCTGTTGCAGGTTCTACTGTAGTGATCAAGGACATCATCCTTCAGGAGCACATCGAGGGCGGCGCTTCAGGTCCTGCACCTTTCGATCCGTCAGCAGCTGACAATCTTTGGAACTCAGCGGTGACTACTGACCACCACTTCTGGTTTGCAAACAATGACTGGGGCGCTATCGACAACGCTACAGTCACATCAGAGGGTGGCACACACACATTCGTGCTTCCTGAGGGTATCGGAAGCCAGCAGTGGCAGGGCCAGTTCTTCTTCCAGAACACAGGTATCGCTACTTCAGCAGACAAGACTTACGACTTCCACCTCGTGCTTAATTCTGATGCAGACCACGCTGGTGTGACAGTGAAGCTTTGTGCTCAGGACGACGATGCTGCTATCATCACAGACGGCCGCTATGCCCTTACAGCATATGAGGATTTCGTTCTCGATGTTTACGGCGCTCCTGGTATCGACTGCGCTAACCTCAAGCTCGTTCTCGACTTCGGTGGCGGACAGGGCGGTTCGACAGTTGTTGTGAAGGATATCGTTCTTCGTGAGTCTAAGGGCGCAGTTGTCCCTCCGACAGAGCCTGAGACTCCAGAGTTCGATCCTAACGCAGGAACAAACCTCTGGCTTTCAATGGAAGTTGAGGAGATGTTCTACTACTATGCACCAGGTTGGACTCAGATCGACAATCCAGAGACAACAGTCAATGGCAACAGCCTTACTGTTTCTCTTCCAGAGGCTACGACAGACCAGTGGCAGGCACAGGTGGCTTTCCGCACAAATCTTTCATCAGAGGCAGGCAAGAAGTATGACTTCTATTGCGTTGTCAACTCTAACCAGGATCTTCCAGGCATGACAATCAAGTTGACAAAGACAGGTGACGACAACTCATTCTACTTTGCTGACAAGCATGTCATCACTGCATACGAGGACTATGTATATGTAGTTCAGGGCATGGATGGAATCGATATGGAGAAGATCAGCCTCTTCTTCGACTTCGGTGGCAACCCAGCTGGCACAGAGGTGACAATCAGCGACATCGTGTTCCGTGAGCATGTTGAAGGAGGAAATGCTGGCGGCGGTTCAGGCGAGACTGTCCTCGATCCGAACTCACCAGACAACCTCTGGCTTTCTATGAATGTAGAGGAAATGTTCTACTACTACGCACCAGGTTGGACTCAGATCGACAATCCAGAGACTACAGTTGAGGGCAACAGCCTTACTGTGACTCTCCCTGAGGCAACATTCGAGCAGTGGCAGGCACAGGTGGCTTTCCGCACTGACATCTCTTCACAGGCAGGAAAGAAGTATGACTTCTACTGCGTTGTCAACTCTACACAGGACCTTCCAGGCATGACAATCAAGCTCACAAAGACAGGTGACGACAACTCATTCTACTTTGCTGACAAGCATGTCATCGCTGCTTACGAGGACTATGTCTATAAGGTAGTGGGCATGGACGGAATCGACATGGAGAAGATCAGCCTCTTCTTCGACTTCGGTGGAAATCCAGCCGGTACAGAGGTTACTATCAGCGATATTTACTTCGCAGAGCATAAATAACATTTTTCAGTCAGGACAAGGCCCGTAATGGGCTTTGCCCTGACTTTTTATAATTAAATGATGAGATTCAATTCCTTATTTATACTGACTGTAATTGCGGTATTGTTCTTCGCTTGTGGCGACAAACCGAATCAGGACGGCACTGCTCCCGAAATCAATCTTCAGGTGACTCCACAGTCGATTTCTGTTTCATCTGCAGCTCAGGACGTAGTGCTGACTGTCGGTGCAGACTCCGACTGGGGTGTGACTCCGCTTGACTCATGGGTGAAGACTTCGCCTACCGGCGGCATCAAGGGCCAGACCGATGTCAAGGTCACAATAGAAGAGAACAAAACCGGCGATGAGCGTCAGACAGCCCTCCTTTTCAGGGTCGGTACCCAGAAAATCGAGATTCCGGTGCATCAGCACTACAAGGTCGAGAGCGTGAGCGTCTCTGACCCTGCACTTCTGGCAGCGCTGCTCAAGATTCTCGACAAGGACGGCGACGGCGTACTCAGCACCAAGGAGATCGAGGGTGTGACAGAATTGGATCTTTCAAATGCAGGCCTGACAGACATTTCAGACCTGTCTAAGCTTTTCCCGGATCTCGTTTCCCTTAATGTGTCGGGAAATGATCTCAAGACGATCGACATCCGCTTACTTTCCAAACTTAAACAACTGAACGCTTCCGGCAACCCTGGCCTTACTACTATATATGTATGGTCGGACTTTGTCGTACCTTCAGGCTTTATCGTGCCTGAGGGAGTAGAATATGTGGAGCCAGAGATCTACACTCCGGCAGGCTACACCCTCGTCTGGAGAGACGAGTTCAATGATCCTTCTCTGACCATGCCTGACACAAAGGAGTGGTGGTATGAGACTGCGGAGCCGGGCTGGGTAAACAATGAGCTCCAGACTTACGTTGCCGGCCGTGTCGGCGACATCGTCACTGCCGACGTGAGTGACGGCACTCTCAAGATCCGCGCTATCAAGAGCGGAAACAGAGTGTATTCGGCACGTGTGAACACCAGAAAGAACTGGACATACGGCTATTTCGAGGCCCGTCTCAAATTGCCTAAGGGCAAGGGCACATGGCCTGCTTTCTGGATGATGCCTTCTGTGTGGTCAGGATGGCCTGAGGGAGGAGAAATCGACATCATGGAGCACGTTGGATGCGTGCCGACAGAGGTCTCTTCTTCTATCCACTGCAAGTCATACTACCATGCAATCGGCACTCAGAAGACCGCTGCAAAAAAGATCGCTACAGTAATGGATGAGTTCCATACATATGCGCTAGAGTGGACTCCTGAGTATATAAAGACATATGTGGACGGCCAGCAGCTGTTCTACTACAATCCAGACGACTATTCTCAGGGACGCAACGCCAACACATGGCCTTTCAACAAGGCATTTGAACTCAAGCTCAACCTCGCATGGGGTGGAGATTGGGGCGGAATGTACGGCGTGGACGAGTCATGCCTCCCTGCAACATATGAAATCGATTACGTAAGAGTATTTCAGAAATGACGTTCACGTCATTTCGAGCGAACGAAGTGAGTCGAGAAATCTAAAATTATGAAAATGATATCAAAGCTTTTGGCCATCGCGTTATTGGTGGCATCATGTGGCGAAAAGCCCACAGAACCGGTTAATAAAGGTGGCTCAGTACAGACTAACCCTACAGAACTGACCCTTGACTTTGAGGAGCAGGAAACCTATATCACAGTCACTGCTGACGCTGACTGGGGATCTACTGTCGCAGATCCTTCATGGTGCTCCGTTTATCCTACAGGCGGCGTGAAAGGTGAGACCAAGGTGAAGGTCACTGTAAAGAAGAATGTTCTTACTGAGGACAGGGTCAATACCATCACATTCAGGACGCTGTCATCTACGACTCAAATGACCGTGACTCAGCAGACAAGCTCGACAGGCGAGGCTATGTTCGTTCCTGATGGATACAAGCTTTTCTGGAGCGACGAGTTCGATGGCGCAAAGCTCAACACCGACTGGTGGACATGCGAGACCGGTCGCGGAAGCAACGGATGGGGCAATGCTGAACTTCAGTACTACACCGACCGTCCGGAGAATGTGGACGTGCGTGACGGCAAGCTCGTGATTACAGCTCGCAAGGAGAGCTATCAGGGTGCAACAGCTACTTCTGCCCGTCTTATCACTCTCGGCAAGGTGTACTTTAAGTATGGCTATGTGACAGCTTCCATCAAGCTTCCTAAGACTGCTAACGGCCTCTGGCCGGCATTCTGGATGATGGGCAACGACTTCAAGTCTAAAGGATGGCCAAACTGCGGTGAGATAGATATCCTCGAGATGGGAAATTCAGGCGGCATCAATAATGGCACCCAGGAGAAGTTCCTCAACGGAGCATGCCATTGGGGTGAGCCTAACCATGCATATTATGGTCCTAGCTACACCAACAGCTACTCTGTTCAGGACGGTGAGTTCCATACATTCACATGCATTTGGGATGAGAATCAGGTGGCGATGTACATTGACCTCGACACCAATCCTAATGCGAAGCCGTATTTCAAGATGAACATCAAGGACTTCGGTGACAACGAGTTCCGTAAGGACAATTTCATCCTCCTCAATCTTGCAGTCGGCGGAAACTTCCCTGGTATCCATGACATCAACAAGGTTACAGCCCTTAATGGCGGCCCTGCAGAGATGGAGATCGACTATGTCCGTGTATTCCAGAAGAAGTAGTACATCCTTCACGTCATTGCGAAGAACGCAGTGACGTGGCAATCTCTATAATGATATGAAAAAACTGTCATATGTCATAACGATTCTGGCAGCACTTCTTTTTGTAAGCTGCGATAAGCCTGCTGAAGAAGGTGGCGGATCCAAGACCCTTATCGGCTACAAGGAACTGCTTGATGCTCACCAGGCCGGTAAACTTTTCAAGGAAGTAATCAAGCTTACGGATGGTACAACCGTGTTCTTTGAAGACGGTTCTCGAATAACTGTCCCTCATAGCTCATTCCCTATATATGATCACACCGAAAGCAAAGCACCGGAGGTGCGTGCCATAGCCGGTGTGTCATGGTGGTCTGTTGGAGGACAGTTGACTTCCATCAAGATCCTTTCCACTGACACGCCGGATGAGAAGGCGCAGCCGGTGTATGTCTACTACGATGCCTGGGGATTGTACATGCATCTGAGCAACCGCAATGTGATTGAGTTCGACAGCAAGGCGACTGTGGAGAAGGAACAGCTTGAGCGTAAGCAGAACATCCCTTCTGTGTACATCAACACAGGCGGCAAGGGCATCTATGACAAGGAGAATTATGTAGACGGCACAATCACCATCAAGGATCCGGAGAAGCTTTACAGCGATGTGGCAGAGTTCACTGCTGCTATGGGCATCCGTGGCCGAGGAAACTCTACATGGAGCTTCCCTAAGAAGCCATACAAGGTGAAACTTAAGGAGAAGGCTTCGATTTTCGGCATGGGCGCTGACAAGGAGTGGGCGCTTCTTGCCAACTATTCAGACCGTACCCTTATGCGTAATATTCTTGCCATGAAGATGTCGGAAATCTGCGGCTTCTCTTGGACTCCGCATATGTATAGTGTACACGTGTATCTGAACAACAAGTATCAAGGCGTATACACGCTGTGCGAGCACAAGAAAGTCCACAAGGATAGGGTAGACATCGATCTGGATGCGGGCGACGTATACCTTGAGATCGAGCAGCAGCAGGACGAGACTACATGCTGGTGGACAGGAATGGGTGTGCCGATGATGTTCAGCGATCCGGAGGAGCCTTCTGCCGAGCTTCTCGCTGAGATAAAGAAGTGGTTCAGTGACTTCGAAGCATCGCTTTACAGCAACTATCTGGCTGATCCGGACAAGGGATATGCGAAGTATATCGATGTGGATTCGTTCATCGACTACTTTATCGTTCAGGAGATTGCAAAGAATACGGACGGCAATCTCCGCAAGAGCTCGTTCATTACAAAGAAGAAAGGCGAAAAGATGGAGATGTACCATCTCTGGGACTTTGACCTTACTTTTGGAAACACAGGTTGGCTCAGTAGCCCGGATGGCTTCTATATCAAAGACTATAACCCAAGCTGCGTACCTGGCGACAACTGGTTCAACAGAATGTTTACCGACCCTGCTTTTGTCAAGAGGGTTCAGGACCGTTGGAACGAACTCTATCCGCAGTTCGTGGCGCTTGTCGGTTTCATCGACGAGCAGGCTTATATTCTTGACAAGGCTCAGAAGGAGAACTTCAAGGTTTGGAGTATCCATGAGGTTGTGGATTGGGTAGGAGTCCCTTCACAGGGTTCTTACGAGGCTGAAGTGGAATTCCTCAAGGAGTTCTATACTGAGCGTCTGGAATGGCTTGACAAGGAAATCAATAAACTTTAATGCTATGAGAAAATCTGTTTTAATGACTTTGCTGGCTGCGCTTGTCTGCATGGCTTCATGCGCTCCCAAGCAGCAGGATCTTCCTGAGGACGCCTTCGTACGCGTAAGCGGCCCATATCTTATCGAGCCAAACGGTGACACCCTCTTCATCAAGGGTACTAACCTCGGCAACTGGCTCAATCCGGAGGGATATATGTTCGGTTTCCAGAAGACAAATTCTGCATGGATGATCGACCAGATGTTCAAGGAAATGGTGGGCCCGGACTTCACTGCAGAGTTCTGGAAGATGTTCAAGGACAACTATGTCACTGAAAAGGACATTGAGTTCATTGCTTCGACCGGAGCAAACACTATCCGCGTGCCTTTCCACTACAAACTTTTCACTGATGAGGACTATATGGGACTCACAGCTGACCAGGACGGATTCAAGAGACTTGACGACGTGATCGGCTGGTGCCGCACTCACGGCCTCTATGTCATCCTCGACATGCACGACGCTCCAGGCGGACAGACAGGCGATAATATCGACGACAGCTACGGCTACCCTTGGCTTCTCGAGAGCGAGGCTTCGCAGCAGCTTTTCTGCGACATCTGGAAGCGCATTGCGCAGTACTATAAGAATGAACCGGTGGTGATCGCGTACGACCTTATCAACGAGCCTATCGCGCCGTATTTCGAGAACGTGCCGGAACTCAACGCCAAACTGGAACCTCTTCACAAGAGGGTGACTGCAGCTATCCGTGAGGTCGATCCTAATCATATCATCATGCTAGGCGCACCTCAGTGGAACAGCAACTTCGATCCTTTCACTGACTGGACATTCGACGACAACCTCATGTATACATGCCACAGATATGGCGGCGATGCTTCTGTAGCTGCGATCGGCAATTTCATCGCATTCCGCGACAAGACCAACCTCCCTATGTACATGGGCGAGATCGGCCATAATACAGATGAGTGGCAGGAGGCCTTCTGCATTGCGATGGAGGAGAGTAACATCGGCTACACATTCTGGCCATATAAAAAGATCCACAATTCTTGCTTCAACGGAATTACTCCGCCGCAGAATTGGGATCTTGTCATCGGCTTCTCAGAGGCTCCTAGATCGACTTATTCTGAGATAAGAGAGGCTCGTCCTGATCAGGCTGTTGCACGACAGGCTATGCTTGATTTCATCGAGGCTGCCAAATTCGAAAACTGCGTTCCTCAGGAAGGCTACATCAAGTCGCTCCGTCTAGGAAAGTAGGCTTGAGATATAATCGACAGTAACCGATGTGAAATCATCGATTACAAGGTCACAGAGCGGGGCGAGAGCCTCGCTCTTGTTTGTTGTGGCAAGTCCCGCAACGAATGCTCCGGACGCACGTCCGGCAGAGATTCCATGGAAGGAATCCTCAAAGACGACAGTCTCTTTCGGCGTAGCCCCCAGCACTTCCATGCCTTTGAGGAAGCACTCAGGGTCTGGTTTCGACTTTGAGAAATGCTCGCTTGTGAGGACTGCGTCCACAAGTTCCTTCAACTCCGGATGAGAGGCGTAGACGTTAGACATCTTGATGTCATTGGAACTGGTCACGATGGCAGTGCGGATGCCTTTGTTCTTGAGTGCCTGAAGGAATTCCAACGCCCCCGGTATGTAGTCATATGACATCTGCTTTTCAAAGGCGTTGAGGTTGGGCACGATCTCCTCCTGCTCCTTGAGCATACCGTTGAAGTATTTGTCGAATATCTGCACAAGGGTCTGTCCCTTGATCGTGTGGCCGAAGTTTTCCAGACCGAGGTAGTCCTTGCCCTGCTTGTTCCAGAAGATGGTGTACTGGCTTTCAGTGTCGGCGATGACGCCGTCAAAATCAAATAGTACTATCATCTCTACTGTGCATTTGGGAGTGTGAGTGTCATGTCCTGTGTGAGGGCTTTCTTGAGCTGCTCATCGTAGCGCAGACGCACTTTGATGCCGGCCTCCTGGAACCAGTAGCGTGTTGCGAGCTCTTCTTCGATGAACGGGATGATTTCCTCCATCTTGAGACGGAGGAACTGCTCCTTCTCGATCTCGAGTGACTTTGCGAGAGCGTCAAGCTGGTCTTTCATGCTGTCTGCAAGACCGTCTCTTTCAAGCTCCTTCTTCATCTGGTCGTAATATGTCTTTGCGCTGCTTCTGTAGTCGAATTCCTGTGTGAGGGCAAACTTTATGAAGTCTTCAAAATCCTCTGCTGTGTAGTGGAAGTCCTTCACTGCAGGCAGTGTCGCGTTGCGTTTGCAGTAGTCGATCACGTACTGGTCAATGACTCCGCCAAGCACAAGTGAATATACAAGTCGGCTGTACTCAGGGGCCTTGATTGTGATGTCCGGAGTGATTCCGCCGCCGTCGCGCACGATGCGGCCTCCAGCTGTCTTGAACTCCTTCGTGAGGGAATCAGGAATATGTCCTACGCTTCCGTCCTCATTCCTGTGGCTGTAGTCAATAGCCTGCACGCAGCGTCCGCTAGGAGTGTAATATTTCGATGTAGTGATCTTCATCTGGCCGTTGTATGCCAGAGGCTTGATTGACTGCACAAGGCCTTTTCCATAGCTTCGTGTGCCCATGATGATGCCCCTGTCGTGGTCCTGGATAGCTCCGGCAACGATTTCTGAAGCGGATGCCGATCCCGAGTCAATAAGGATGATGATAGGGAGTTCAGTGTCGATAGGCTCGCTTTGGGTGTGGTATTCCTGTGAAAGAGCAGGATCATTGCCCCTTGCAGAAACCACGAGCGTACCCTTAGGCACAAAGAGCGAAACGATCTTGATTGCCTCTCCCATGAGTCCGCCGCCGTTGCCGCGAAGGTCGAGCACGAGTCTCTGCATGCCCTGCTTCTTGAGTTCAAGCACTTTGGCGCGGATGTCGCCTGAAACGTTTTCTGTGAATCCTCCCTGGAGGATATATCCTGTGGTCTTGTCAAGCATGCCGGCATACTCCACATCGGGCATATGGATCCTTTCGCGCACCACCGGCACCTCCACGATCTCGCCTGTGAGACCTTTCTTGACAGTGAAGACAACTGTAGTGCCCGGCTTTCCCTTCATGCGGTCTGTGCTCTCCTTGATCTTGAGGTCCTTTGTCGGCACTCCGTCGATCGCAACGATCTCGTCACCGCATCTGAGCCCGGCCTTTGAGGCAGGAGAGTCTGCGTACGGTTCGTTGATGGTCACATTTGTGCCGTCCGGCTTATGTATGATCGCTCCGATGCCTCCGTAAGTGTTTGAAAGCATCATCTGCAGGTCTTCATTCTCCTCTTCAGGGATATATATAGTGTACGGATCAAGTTCCTTGAGCATCGCATCGATGCTTGCCCTCATCATCCTGTCCACAGGCAGCGAGTCAACATACGAATTGTTGAGTTCCTTCACCACCGAATTGTGGATCTCCTTCCACTGTCCGAGCTTGAATCCCTTGGACTGCGCCGATGCTGTCTGCACAGCAAAAAAAGCCATGGCCGCAGCCACGATAATCGATATACGTTTCATCTTGTTTCTTGAAATAACATACAAATATACTCAAATCAATTCATATACCGCCAGCTTTCCATGATTGAAATATAGTCAGCCCCATGAACCTAAAATCTAAAGCCTTAATAATCAGCGAACTATGAGATGTGCTTGCTGCATTGATGCGGCAAGCATTTTGTGGAAGTTGTTGGTGTTCAATGAGTTGACTTTGAGGTGGGTTCTGGGATGTATGAGGGTGCTGAAGTTGTGCTGGCGGAATGTGAGGAAATTTGTATATTTGCATTCGGTTTTTAGTAGTAAGAATATGAAGATAGTTTTTGCAACAGGCAATGTAGGCAAGCTGCGTGAGGCGTCAGAGATTCTGGGCGAGGGCTTCGAGCTCGTATCGCTTGAGCAGGTGGGGATCACAGAGGATATCCCGGAGACAGGTAAGACACTTAGAGCCAATTCTTTGCAGAAGGCTCAGTATTTATATGAGAAGTTAGGCTGCGACTGTTTTGCAGACGACACAGGCCTTGAGGTGGATGCACTCGGAGGTGCTCCGGGCGTATACACTGCAAGATATGCAGGCGATGACAAGGACTTCAACAAGAATATGGACAAGGTCCTTTACGAGCTGAGTGTTCTCGAAGGTGAGGCGCGCATGGCTCAGTCGCTCGGACTGAAGGTGAAGGACAAGGTGTCAAGAAGAGCCCGCTTCAAGAGCGTGATCACCCTCATCATCAATGGCCAGGTCAAGATGTTTGAAGGCGCTCTGGAAGGAGTGATCGCACGCGAAAAGTCAGGCAACGGAGGCTTCGGCTACGACCCGATCTTCATTGCAGACGAATTCCCTGGCCTGACATTGGCCGACATCTCGGAGGAAGAGAAGAATGCAATCTCCCACAGAGGCAAAGCTCTAAGGGCAATGGCTCAGTGGCTGCAGGAAAACTCCAAATAAAACAAAGGACATGACCACAAACACCGAACTGATAATCCTTCATACAACAAAGTTCGGAGAGAACTCGCTCGTCGTCCATACCCTCAGCAGGGACTATGGACGGCGAAGCTTTTTTATACGTGGTGCCGGCAAGAGGCAGATGTCGCTCTTTCTGCCGCTCAACATCCTGGAGGCAGACGTGCAGGAATCGTCCAAGTCGACTCTGCTCACGGCAAGAAACCTTTCGGCCAGATTTCCGCTTACGGGCATAAGGAACAACATGTTCAAGAACTCCATGACCATGTTCATGAGCGAAGTGCTGTTCAGGGTGCTCAAGGAGGGGGCACACGAGCAAGGCCTGTATGAATGGTGTACCAAAAGCATATTCCTGCTTGATGCCATTGAGACTGACTTCAGCAATTTCCATATACGTTTCCTGCTGGAACTGACGGTTGCGCTGGGGTTCCGCCCGCAGGCAAAGGATCTTGAACCGTTTGTCGGCGATCACTATCCGATAGTGGAACGCTTTATGAATGAGCCATTTGCCGAGTCTATGCTTATTCCTTTGAATGGAGCAGCGCGCAATGCGCTCTCCGAAGAGATATTGAAATATATCGAGTTCCACACCGAATCTTCAGTCAATGTGAACTCATTGAAAGTACTTCACGAATTGTTTATATAGATAGAAAGATATGAAGAGACTTCTTTTGACTGCTTGCGCTGCCCTTGTGCTTGCGGCATGTTCCCAGAAAAACAACCCTGAAGCTGACCCTCGCCTCAGAGACGAGGCTTTGCTTGAGGCCGGCTTGAGCTATTACGGGGAGGATCCTGACGACAACTCGTTTGACGATATGTATTACGCATTCGCTGCTGATGAAGATGAAATCAAGGAGGCATCCAGAAAGGCCAGTAAACTGTTCAAGGCAAGGGTGAAGAGGCTGCCGGAAGAGTCTCGCGCCTACTTGAAGTTGGTTTTCGACGACCTTGCAGATCTTGCTGTGCTTGCAAATTATTCCTATAAAGACAGCGATGTGGATCTCCCTAAAGGATGGACTGACCTTGGAGAGGAGGATGCTTTGGTAGAGAAAATCCTTACGAGCACTTCAACTTCCAATATGTTGTCAAGTGGCTTGAAGTGTTCTCTGATGGCCAAGGGTGACCGCAAAGTGCTGGTTTTCGCCGGTACTGATTTTCCGTCTGACTGGCGCAGCTTTGACCAGATAAGGAATTTCGTTCTTGATGCGTATGAGGATGTGTACGGAGCATTGAACACTGATGCATCCCAGGTGGCTCGTGCTGAAAAAGTGGTGGATGAACTTTTGAAGGAAGGGTATGTGGAGCTTGATGACCTGGAGTTTGCAGGCCATTCGCTCGGTGGCAGACTGGCTTCGGAAATGGCCGTGGTATATGGCTGTCCTGCAGTTGTCTTCAATTCTGCCGGCGTTTCTCCTGATGTATATCAGATCTTTGAGGAGGCAAGGAGCTCTGCATGGGGCTCTTGGAGAGGCTATGTCCTTGATGTTGTCACTGCCAATGACCCTCTGACATGTGCTCAGAAATATATGTCCGGCAAGAATGACCCGATTACAAGCAAGGTGGCAAAGGTGCTGTCAACTGAAAAGAACAGTGTGGACGAGGTTGTGTCTCTTGGTTTGGATTTCCTGGGAGCGATCGTGGACAATGTTACGGGTGGCACACAGGTCACTGATGCCGTGAGGGGCCTGGGCAATGAGTATGGAGACGTGGTGGACAGACTCTTTGAAAGAGACTACCGCGCCATAGGAGCGATGCTCCCGTTGCGTGAAAACCTTGAGGGACATGGCATTGGAGCCATGGCGGAGACCCTGCGCGAACGCGCCAGGATGTGTGAGTAGTGCTGCACTTAAGTTATTGAATAGTAATGCCTGCTGCATTTGGCAGCAGGCATTACTATTCAAAACATTGATGTTCAGTCAGTTGGCTGAGCTATACTTCAGGCCAGATGTAGACCTTGTCGCTGCGGCGGAGTCTGTTTTCCTCGATGGCCTTGCATGCGGCTTCGTTGCAGCCGTCGCCGCAGAGGCTGAGCTCCTCCTCGCGTGCTCCCGGCACCACATCCTTCCAGTTGATCGGAATCGAGCAGTATGTGCCCTTGGTCGCTTCCTGCACCGGCTTGAGGTCTACGCGGATCTCAGGAACTGTGTACTCGACGCAGCCTGATGTAGGACCGATGATGAGGATCTTGTCTCCGACCTTGAGCGAGTATGACTCGACAAGGATTTCCGCCACTCCGAGCTTGCCGAACCAGTTTGTGATCTTGCCGCAGTATGCCTTCTTGCGTGTGGCTGTGCTGCCGTAGATGTTGCACCATTCGCCCATCTTGCCACCCTGGTAGTATCCGCCCCAGAATCCTCTGTTGAATACCTCCTCGAGCTCTGCCTTCATAGATGCTCCGAACTCCGGTGTGTATGTTCCGTCGCAGACTGCGTCAGCTGCACGGCGGTAGCATGAAGCCACGCGCTTTACATACTCGGCCGAGCGTGCGCGGCCTTCGATCTTGAACACTGTTACGCCTGCGTCGATGATCTTGTCCATGAAGTCGATGGTGCAGAGATCCTTAGGTGACATGATGTATTTGTTGTCGATCTCAAGCTGCATGCCGGTCTCAAGGTCCTCGACCTTGTAGCCGCGGCGGCAAAGCTGGAAGCATGAGCCGCGGTTGGCGGATGCGCCGTACTCATGCAGGCTGAGGTAGCACTTTCCTGAAATTGCCATGCAGAGCGCTCCGTGTGCGAACATTTCGATCTCCACGATGCGTCCCGAAGGGCCGCAGATCTGTTCCTCGTCAATGATTCTTTTGATCTCCTTGACCTGTCCGAGATTGAGCTCACGTGCAAGTACGATCACGTCGGCGAACTGCGCGTAGAAGCGGAGCGCCTCGATGTTCGAGATGCTGAGTTGTGTGGAAATATGCACCTCCACACCGATCTGACGGGCGTAGATGATGGCAGCCATGTCGGATGCGATCACAGCTGTGATGCCGGCCTCCTTGGCAGCATCGAGTGTGCGTCTCATGTCCTCAAGATCTTCGCCGAAAAGCGCGATGTTGAGGGTGAGGTAAGTCTTTACTCCGTGCTCAGAACAGATCTCAACAATCTGCTTGAGGTCGGTCATCTTGAAGTTGTTGGCCGAGTGCGAACGCATGTTCAGCTTCTCGACTCCGAAATATACTGAATCGGCACCGCCTTGGATTGCTGCATGCAGGCATTCGAAGTTTCCTGCCGGCGCCATTATCTCAAGTTTCTTTTTTGTCATTATTTTGCTCTTCCTATAAGTTTCTTTGCATAATTTTCAAGCAGTGCCGCCTTTTCTGCTTCGAGGCCCAGCTGCGAGATGTGTCCCATAGCCTGGTTGTGCAGTCTTTCGATCTCCTGCTTTGCCTCCTGGCCGACTTCCAGTTCGGCATAGATCGCCTTCACTGCAGCGATCTTCTGTGCCTTCTGCTCCTCTGTCGCGATCGGCATCGCCATTGCTGCCAGCAGCTGGCCGCGTGTCTGCTCTGATGCCTTTTCGAAGGCTCTGGTCATGAGCCAGCTCTTCTTGTTGTTCAGGATGTCGCCTCCGATTGCCTTTCCGAAGACTGCCTGGTCGCCGTAGGTGTCGAGCCAGTCGTCTGCCACCTGGAACGCCAGACCGAGGTCGTAGCCGTATCTGTAAAGCAGATCGCAAGACTCTTCCGGTGCTTCAGCGATCAGTGCTCCCATCTTGGCGGCGCATGCTATGAGCACAGCCGTCTTGAGGCCGATCATCTTCATGTAGTGCTCCATCGGCACGAAGTCCTCGGACTCAAAATCCATGTCGTACTGCTGTCCCTCGCACACCTCGGCCGCTGTCTTGGAGAACAGTTCAAGAGCCTTGGGCAGCACCTTGGCCGGAGCCTTCGCGATCATCTTGTAGCTCTCGATCGACATTACGTCTCCTGAGAGGATGGCTGTGTTGTCGTTCCACTTGCGGTAGACTGTCGGCACACCTCTGCGCACGTCTGCCTTGTCCATGATGTCATCGTGAATGAGGGTGAAGCTGTGGAACACCTCGATGGCTGCTGCAGGAGTCAGGATCTCTTCGCAGAACTCGTCCTTGTAGAGCGCATATGCCGAAAGGCAGAGGCGTGGACGGATGCGCTTGCCTCCGATCTCGATCATATATCTCAGCGGGTCATAAAGTCCTGCCGGCTCCTGAGTGAAAGTCAGGTTGTCGAAAAGCTCCTTCAGAGCGGAGTCTATATGGTTTTCCTGAATCATAATTATTGTCTTCGATATCACGCAAAGGTAGTGAAAATAATCTTGGCATTCCAATAAAAGTTCTAACTTTGCTGAGATAATGGAATTCAAAAAGTTACTGATATGGGGCTGCATACTATACTGCTGATATTGGCCTGCGTGATAATGTGCTGGCTATTTTGGGTCAACCCTGTTAGAAGGGACCGATGGATGTATGCCAGATCAGGCTGGGGAGTCTTCTGGTATTCGTTGGGCTTGATAGCCTGTGTTCTCCTTCTGTTGTGGAACATAGCCGAAGCGTTGGACGTGCGTCCGGAACATATCATCTCGGAGAATCCGGATCTTGATGGCATCAGCGGGGGATACCAGACCCTCTGGAATCTGATCTGTCAGTTTGCTGACCCGGGAAATATGCACCAATCCAGCGGAAAAGGAAACTGGATAGCATTGGTCAGCGCCCTTGCCGGAGTAGTATGCCTGTCCGGTCTGCTTGTATCGTCTCTTGTGAGCATGATCTCCCACAGGACTCAGAAGTGGAGACAGGGTCTGATTGTTTACAGGAATTACTTCTTTGACAAGTACGTCGTCATCATCGGTGTCAACGAGCAGACGGCCTCTATCGTAAGGCAGTCATTGAACAGAAACGGAGTGAAATACGTCCTGATACAGACCAAGCAGAGTGTGGAAGATGCACGATTGGCGTTGGAACTCAAGATGGATGATAAACTGGAAGACAGGATTGTCTTCTATGCGGGTGAAAGAACTTCGGCGGAAGATATTGGAAAGTTGCGCCTGGAAAGAGCTGTAGAGGTGTTTATCCTCGGTGAAAGCGCTGCCACTGAGAACGCGCAGGACCATGACTCATTCAATGTCAACTGTCTTGAACACATTTCTACATACGTAAAGGAATACAAGCAGAGGAACAGGAAATGGGATAAGCGAATAAGGGTGCATGTGAATTTCGAGTATCAGAGTACATTCACAGCATTCAAGGCAACCCATATCTACCAGAAACTGGACAGGGACATCGAGTTCGTGCCTTTCAACGTACATGAAATCTGGGCGAAAAAGATCCTGGTGGACAACCTCGCAGTCATTCCTGCTGGAAAGAATGGCGAGCTTAAGGTGCAGAGATACAGGCCGATAGATTCGTATTCCGACAAGGATGGCAACAGGCGCCTGGGCATTTCCAAAGATTGCGAAAAGAGCGTGCACCTTGTCGTGCTCGGCATGAATCAGATGGGTACGGCTTTGGCCACACAGGCGGCTCTCCTGTGCCACTTCCCGAATCATGACGGCAAAGAGAAGAGACGCACTACCATCACATTCATCGATGACCACGCGAAGGTCGAGGCGGATTATTACATCGGACGATTCTCCACTCTGTTCCAGTTGGCGAGACATAGGATTGTCGTTTTGAATGAGACTCCTAAATCTGCCGGAAAGGTGGCGTACAGTCTTGACGCTCCGTTCTATGATCCGATGGCTCAGACTGATGAGAATGGTGAGGGCCTTTTTGACCATCTGTTGGGAAGTGATGATGCTCATAGGGAAAGTTTCCTGGACATCGATTGGGAGTTTATCCAGGGTAACGTGGCCTCTGCCGAGATCCAGGATTATATTACAGGCATAGTCAAGGATCCGGCCAAGACTGCAACCGTTGCAATCTGCTTCAACAACTCCCAGCAGGCTATCGCATCTGCGATGTATCTGCCTGAGGTTATCTATAAGGAGGCAAATCAGGTGCTGGTCTACCAGCAGAACTGCTTTGACCTGGTGAATGATATTGCCAACGGTGACATGGAATGGAAGAGATATCCAAACCTGTATCCGTTCGGAATGATCGAGGGCTCATATACGGAGAATCAGTTTGACAATCCGACGGCGAAGCTTGTCAACCTTACGTATCTGGGAGATTTGAATCTCAATGAAACCCTTTTGGATGTTGCCGATAAAGCGTGGGATCAGCTGGGCATTGTCCAGAAGTTGGCAAACATCAATTTTGTCGATTCCATTCCTTTCAAATACAGGTCAATGGGCATCAACAACATACATAACTACAACCGTAGGGATGTGGACTGGACAGTCATGGTTGACACAGAGCACCTGCGTTGGACGACAGAGAGACTGATGACAGGCTTCCGATGCCTGACAAAAAGTGAGCAGGACTCTTGTGTAGCCCAGCATGCGGCAACCGGTAAAATGCAGAACAAGAAAGTATATGTAAACAAGTTGCGTGCGCATCTGGACATATGTTCTACGTCGCGCTTGAAAGATGTGGATCCGGTAGTTGTGATGAAACAGTATGATTTCAAGCTGATGAATCAGATCCCGGACATCATCAAGGCTGCCGAATGGATAAGCGTGCTCAGATTGTCGTGTGACAGATATGAAAAGTCCCGCCATGTCAAGTGTCTCAGAGATGTACTGACGAATTACCAAGGTGGCAGGAAGTGGCAGTTCCACTTCATCAGCAGGCATGATGAGTCGAATGCCAACCGTTCGTTCTGGATGGCAGAAGTTCCTGTGACTGAACGCATGTGGAGGGATGTAATGGGCGTAGACAAGGTCAATGCGCTGTATTCCCGCAGGCTTTACGGACGCGACCATTTCCCTGTTGTGGGTGTTTCGAAGCAGGAGGTCGATGACTTCCTGGCTATTCTTCGCAAGAAGACCGGCCTGAACTTTTTACTTCCGTCAATAAACGAGTGGCTCCATGCTGCAAAGATGACATTGGATCAGGTGGAAGAAGGCACGACATACTGTGCATATGTGACCACTCAGGACTATGTGAAGGTCGGTCCGATACGCGTGGACAAGTGGGCGGATAAGCAGAAGTCCGGCACTGGCCTCCGCCATCTTCTCGGAAATGTCTGGGAATGGACCCGTGATGAGGATGCCCATAACAGATTCGAGTTCTGCGGAGGAAGCTGGAGATTTACAGGACGCGAGGTCGACCTTGAGCAGGACTACTGGCATAACACATGGGAGAAAGACATGAGGTCCTCGGACCTTGGCTTCAGACTTATATGGAACTATGATGGCGATCAGATAGGTAAACATAGCAGTGCCGAATCTCTTTTGCCGAGCACATCCTTCTACCTCCTCGACCGCAGAAAGGAAAACAGTCTCAGCATGTGGCTTGAGGACAGAATGGTCCTTGTGAAGGCCGGAACCTTTGTCATGGGTGCCAATGGGCTTCAGGATCCGTCTGCGGACAAGAATGAAAGACCAAGGCATAATGTGGAGATCTCAGAAGACTATTATATCTGCAATGTCCCTGTGACTCAGCAGCTGTGGAACATGATAATGCAGGAGGATAAGAATCCTTCTACAAACAGATACAGCGACAACCTGCCGCAGACAGATGTGACATGGGACAGGGTGCAGGAATTCATAAGTAGGTTGAATGAGTATATCAGTTTCTTGCCATTGCCTGAAGGATCAGAGGGTCTTGAGTTCCGCCTGCCTACCGAGGCCGAGTGGGAATATGCTGCCAAGGGCGGACACCTCGAGTCTGAAAGATGCCTCAAGTCTCCGATGACAGTTCCGAAGGTGGTGAATGTCGACGGAAGTGAGTCTGAATGTAAATACCAGGTGTACGATCTTGAATACAGCATGTATTCCGGCAGCGACGTGGCTGATGAGGTTGCATGGTTTGCTGACACGGTCATCCGAGAAGTCGCCCTCAAGAAACCGAATGCGTTAGGCCTTTATGATATGTCCGGCAATGTCTGGGAATGGTGCCACGACTTTTATGAGTGGGACATGTATGACAAAGGCAATGTGCGTGACCCTCTTGCACAGGATGAGCGCTATGCCGCCCATGTGTTCCGTGGAGGCAGCTGGAGATCTACTCAGTGGGATTGCCGCTGCACAAGAGCCAATTTCTGGATATCCAGTCATAAGAGCAACGACCTTGGTTTCAGGCTTGTGCTTGGAAAACCTGTTGAACAGACTCAACATAACATCAAGTTGAAATGATACATCTGCTGAAAAGATTTAAAAATACACCTGAACTTGCTTCTATGGAAGGCACCAGGAGCGGTAGGGAGCTGGCTAAGGCCATCATTCTTCTTGGCATCCCGCTTATAGTGGGAGAGCTCGGCTCGATTGTTCAGCAGTTTGCCGACACGATGATGGTCGGCCATTACGGGACAAACGAGCTGGCTGCAGCCGGTTTTGTCAACAGCATATTCTATTTTGTGATATTCCTGACATTGGGAGTGTCATATGCTTCTACGCCGCTTGTGGGAAGCGCATACGGCAAAAAGGACTACAAGGGGGTCTTCCGTGTCCTTGGCGAGAGCCTTATCGTCAACTTCCTGGTGGGAATGTTCTTCGTCGTTCTGCTTCTGCTCATATATTTCAATCTGGAGGCCTGGTTCTTCAATCAGGATTCGGCACATTTCCATCAGCCGTATGAGATCCTGGATCTGTCGAAGCAGTACATGCTGATGCTGATCATCTCGATTCCGTTCATGACTCTGTTCTATGCATGCAAGCAGTATCTGGACGGCATAGGAAACACCAAAGTGTCAATGTGGGTGATGCTTTTCGCAAATGTCCTGAACATCGCCCTGAACTGGTGCATGATCTTCGGACATTGTGGATTTGAACCTATGGGTCTGCTGGGTGCCGGTCTGTCGACATTGATATCCAGAATTGTACAGCTGCTGATAATCGTGGCTGTAGTATTCAGGACCAGGATAGTGAGATCCGCGATGGAGATGATAAAGACTGAGCCGGAGCTCAGGCCCACAAAAGCGGGCGTTGTCGAGCAATTGAAGCTTGGATGGCCGATCAGTGTCCAATTGGGACTGGAGATCGGAGTCTTCAATGTCTGCGGCATCTTCATGGGATGGCTCGGTGCATTGCCGCTTGCAGCCCACCAGACGATGTACACGATCTCGACACTCTGCTTCCAGGTGCTTTATGGCATCGGCGCTGCCGGAACGATCCTGATAAGCCAGTTCCTTGGTGCCAAGGCCTGGGGGGATATCCATAAGACTGCCCGCACTACGTTTGTGGTGGGTCTTGTGGCTGTGGTGATTCTGACTTTGTGCATCGTCCTTTTCTTCAGGCCGCTGGCAAGCTGCTTTACCGATGATCAGGAGGTTGTGAAGTTGATGTGGCTGATCCTGCCTAGCTTCGTTTTCTACCAGCTCGGAGACTGCACCCAGATCGTGTATGCAAATGCGCTGAGAGGAATCGAGGACACAAAGCCACTGGCGCTGATAGCCTCGTTTTCGTATATCTTGATTTGTGTACCTTTGTGCTACATAATATCGTTTGTGCTGGATATGGGCGTTTCCGGCGTCTGGATGGGAATCCCAATCGGACTCTCGCTTGCCGGCATATTGTTTTTCATCCGCTTCAGAAGGAGCATGAGAATTCTTCAGAGTGAAAAGAATCAGTGATCTGATAATGATTATAAAAGAACAAGCAACAGTTGTAAAACATACGGGAAGCCACTACATGTTGGCTCAGCTTCCCTCTTGGAATCTGTTCCCTGCCGTACTCAGAGGTAAGATACGTCTGAAGGGAACGACTGCGACCAATCCGGTTGCAGTGGGAGACGTGGTGACATTCGAGGCGGATGTGCCTGATTCAGCTGCGGATGGTGGATACGTCGAGCATCTTACGTTGGAAAACCCTGCGGCCATCACATCGGTACATCCGCGCAAGAACTACATCATACGCAAATCCACAAACCTTTCCCGTCAGTCACACATCATCGCGGCCAATCTCGACCGTGCATTCATCATCGCGACCATCGATTTTCCTGAGATCAAACTCCCGTTCCTGGACCGACTTCTTGTCACATGCGAGGTGTACAACGTGCCTGCGACCATTGTCCTGAACAAGGTGGACCTCTATCGCGAATCACACGCCGAAATGCTAGAGGCCTTCCATGAAATCTACGAAGGTGCGGGCTATCCGATCATCGAAGTGTCAGCCCTGACAGGTGAGGGTGTGGATAAGCTCAGAGAGGCCTGCAGTGGCCATGTGTCCCTCTTCTCAGGCGTCTCAGGCGTAGGAAAATCATCCTTGATCAAGGCTCTTGACCCGTCCCTTGATCCTAAGGTCGGAGAGATTTCCGACGTGCATCTCCAGGGTAAACACACGACTACATTCTACGAGATGTACTCTTTGGCTTCAGGCGGTTTCATTGTCGACACTCCGGGTCTGCGCGGCTTCGGTCTGGTCGACCTCAAGAAGGAGGAGATCGCTCTCTACTTCCCTGAAATGCTCCGCGTTTCTGAAGACTGCCGCTTCGCACCATGCACCCACACCCACGAGCCGGGCTGCGCTGTGAAGGAGGCTGTTGAAGCAGGGGAAATCAGCTATGACCGCTACTCCTCATACCTCGGCATGCTCGACGAAGAGGGCAAGTACAGGTAAATGAAAGCAATCAATAAAGACATCCTGAAGCTCGCTCTGCCGAGCATCCTGGCGAATATCACTGTGCCGATTGTCGGTATGGTGGATGTCGCTGTGGCTGGTCATCTGGGGCCGGCCGGTGAGGCTGGCGGGCTGGGCGTCGGCACAGCCACATTGATCGGCGGCATCGCCATAGGCTCTATGCTCTTCGATCTGCTGTACTGGAACTTCGGCTTTCTGCGTGTCGGCACCGGAGGTCTTGCTGCTCAGGCGTATGGCAGGGGAGACCGCCCGGAATGTGCCCGCGTGCTGACCCGCTCCCTCGGCATCGCCCTTTCATGCGCTCTGCTTCTTATCGCAATTCAGTGGTTATTTGTAAAGGCTGCATTCCTCTTTGTGGACTGCACACCAGAGGTGCGCGAACTTGCTTCCCAATACTTTTTCATCCGCATCTGGGCGGCGCCTGCAACCCTCGCTCTGATGGCTCTCAAAGGCTGGTTCATAGGCATGCAGGATAGTGTGAGCGCAATGCTTACCGACTTGACAGTCAATGGAATGAATATCCTTATGAGCATAGTGCTCGCCCTAGGAATCAACATCGGTAGCCTGCATTATGAAGGCATGGGATTCGCCGGAGTCGCGGCCGGCACAGTGGCTGCTCAGTACTCCGGACTGCTGGTTGCGCTGGTGCTTCTGCTGGTGAAATTCCGCCGCGACACTTTGAACACAATCGGGCACTCTGACCTGCGTGGAATCTTCAAAGGCGACCAGATGCGCCGCTTCATGACCATGAACGCCGACCTCTTTGTCCGTTCGCTCTGCTTTATCGCAATCTACATCGGCTTCACTGTCATCTCTGCCCGCTATGGCGACACCCTTCTTGCGGTCAGCTCGATCCTCATGAAGCTTCTGATGATATTCTCATATTTCACTGACGGTTTCGCCTATGCCGGAGAAGCTCTTGTGGGCCGCTACATTGGAGCTGGTGATCGCGGAATGTATAAGGAATCTGTCAAGTGGACCTTCATCTGGAGTATGTCCATCGCATTGATATTCATGGGTATATATCACTTCGCCGGTGTGCCTATGCTAGAGATGATGACCTCGGATGCAAGCGTCGTAGATGCTTCCCGCGAATACCTTCCGTGGCTGCTCCTCATGCCTATAGTCGGCTGTGCTGCCTTCACATGGGACGGCATCTATGTCGGAGCCACAGCGTCCCGCCAGATGCGTGATTCGATGCTCTGGGCCGTGGTTGGTTTCGTGGCCGTATGGGCTGTCGGAATTCTGCTGCTGAACCATGCTCCGTCTTTCTTTTCGTCTGAATTGCCTGCTGCTGGTCCTGGAGCTACCCTCTACAACCGCATCGCCATGCACATCCTAATGGCCGCCTACTTCGCCCATCTTCTCGCCCGCACAGTTTACCTTACAGTTCGTTCAAAGTGCTGCTTTCCGAAATAACGGGAAGGGCGTTCACGCTAGTCTTGGTAATGTTGATGTCTTTTAATAATTTCGTGACAACATTAAAATTTACAGGTTATGAAGAAGATATTGTTTCTAGCAGCTGTCTTGTTGTTTCCATTGATGGTAAATGGTCAGAATCTCAATACTTTAGATCCTGATGAGGATATAATTCCCATGCAGTTGGTTGAAGAAAAACCATCGTTCCAGGGAGGTGATTTAAACACTTTCTCAAAGTGGGTCAATGAGCATATTGTCTATCAGGAGAAATTTGCAGAGGCCACAGGAAGAGTTACGCTTAAGTTTATCGTTGCCAAGGACGGATCTGTTGTAAACGTAAAGGTCCTTCGCGGTGTCGATCCGCATCTTGATAAGGAGGCAGTGCGAGTTGTGTCATCGTCCCCTAAGTGGGAACCAGGTAAGCAAAGGGGCCAGGCAGTCAATGTAGAGTATACGTTCTCTGTGATATTCCGGGTGAGGTAATCATAACTATAAGGCTTCAAATAAGGACGCATCGTGTTGCGTCCTTATTTTTTTATTCGTAATTTTGCAGATTGTGCATAACTACGTTATGCGCAACGGTTCATGCAAAAAATAAAACGACACAATACATGGAAAAGAAATTCAACAGAACGCTTGTGACCTGCGCGCTTCCATACGCAAACGGTCCGGTTCACATCGGCCATCTGGCTGGTGTATATGTGCCTGCGGATATCTATGTGAGATATCTCAGAATGAGGGGTGAGGACGTGCTTTACGTCTGCGGTTCAGACGAGCATGGAGTTCCGATCACCATCAAGGCGCAGAAGGAGGGATGCACTCCTCAGGATATCGTGGACAGATATCACAAGATCATCAAGGATTCTTTCACAGGCCTTGGTATCAACTTCGATATATATTCAAGAACATCTTCAAAGACTCATCACAAGAACGCTGCGGACTACTTCCGTAAGCTTTACGATGAGGGCAAGTTCATCGAGAAGGTGAGCGAGCAGTACTACGACGAGGAGACAAAGACATTCCTCGCAGACCGTTACATCACAGGTACATGCCCTAAGTGCGGTGCCGAGGGTGCTTACGGTGATCAGTGCGAGAAGTGCGGCGCCACTCTCAGTCCGGATGAGCTCATCAACCCTAAGTCTGCTCTCAGCGGCGGCGAGCTCGTGAAGAAGGAGACCAAGCATTGGTATCTTCCGCTCGACCAGTACGAGAAGTGGCTCTCAGAGTGGATCCTCGACGGACACAAGGAGTGGAGAAGCAACGTATACGGCCAGTGCAAGAGCTGGATCGACGGCGGTCTTCAGCCACGTGCCGTGAGCCGCGACCTCAACTGGGGTGTGCCAGTGCCTGTAGAGGGTTCAGACGGAAAGGTTCTCTATGTATGGTTCGATGCGCCTATCGGCTACATTTCGAACACACAGGAACTTCTTCCTGTGTCTTGGGAGAAGTGGTGGAAGAGCGAGGACACAAAGCTCGTTCACTTCATCGGCAAGGACAACATCGTGTTCCACTGCATCGTGTTCCCATCAATGCTCAAGGCAGACGGAAGCTACATCCTTCCTGACAACGTGCCTGCAAACGAGTTCCTCAACCTCGAGGGCGACAAGATCTCGACATCACGCGGTTGGGCTGTATGGCTCCACGAGTACCTCGAGCAGTTCCCAGGACAGGAGGATGTTCTCCGTTATGTTCTCACAGCAAATGCTCCTGAGACTAAGGACAACGACTTCTCATGGAAGGACTTCCAGTCACGCAACAACAGCGAGCTCGTTGCCATCCTCGGTAACTTCGTGAACCGTGCTGTAGTCCTTACACACAAATATTTCGAGGGCAAGGTGCCGGCTGACCTCAAGCCAGAGGCTGTAGACGCTGAGACACTTGCTCAGATCAAACCACTCCGCGAGGCAATGGAGAAGTATCTTGAGGGATACAAGTTCCGTGAGGCCCTCAAGGAGGCTATGAACATCGCTCGTCTCGGTAACAAATACCTCACAGACACAGAGCCTTGGAAGGTGGCAAAAACAGACATGGACAGAACAGCTTCTATCCTTAACGTTTCTCTCCAGATCTGCGCATCGCTTGCTATCGCATTCGAGCCGTTCCTTCCATTCTCAGCTGAGAAGCTCCGCAGCATCCTCAACGTGGGCATCGTAGCAGGTGCAGACCACCGTGCTGGCGAGGAGGGCGCAACAAGCGAGAACATCTACACTGCAGCAGAGGGTGCAGCTCTTCACACTTCTTCACGTCATTGCGAGGAGCAGAGCGACGTGGCAATCTCACTCTCATGGGAGGACCTCGGCAACGCATCGCTTCTTCCTGCAGGCCACCAGCTCAACCCTGCAACTCTCCTCTTCGGCAAGATCGAGGATGAGGTCGTAGATGCGCAGATCGCACGTCTCGAGGCTATCCGCGCTGAGCGTGAGGCAGCAGCAAAGGCCGCTGAGGCAGCTGTTGTAACTCCGCAGAAGGAGGAGTGCACATTCGATGATTTCGGCAAGATGGACATCCGCACTGCTACAGTTCTTGAGGCAGAGCGTGTTCCTAAGACAGACAAGCTTCTCAAGCTGACTATCGACACTGGCATCGACAAGCGTGTGATCGTATCTGGTATCGCTGAGCAGTACTCTCCAGAGGAGATGGTAGGCAAGCAGATCTGTATCCTTGCCAACCTCGCACCGCGCAAGATCCGTGGCATCGAGTCTAAGGGCATGATCCTCATGGCTCGCCAGAACGACGGCAAGATGCGTTTCATCACTCCGCAGGAAACTCTCTGCAACGGCGCAGAAATCGGATAATTTTTATTTGCCACACCTCGGTCGTTTTTGAACCAAAATTCGCCCGAGGTGTGGCAAAAATGAGGTGATATTGGGGATTTTGGGCACACCTCGGTCACTTTAAGGCCAATTTTTGACCGAGCTGTAAATTCATCCCAACCGGACTCGGCCCAGTCATCTCCGGCTTGATAGGGAATCTGATAAGACTATGATAAAGACAGAATACTACAAGGATCTCACCAAGATGAACACCTTCGGAATGAAGGTGAAGACGCGCTGTTTCATCGAGTATGATTCGGTAGCGGATCTTGTGGACATCGAGTTCGAAGAGCTGGCTCGTCCGGTGCTTCATATCGGAGGCGGCAGCAACCTGCTGTTTATTGACGACTTCAAGGGCACGGTACTTCATTCCAAAATCAATTTCATAGAAATACTGGATGACCATCAGCAAGTCAATGAGTCGCCAATACGTCATTGCGAGGAGCAAGTCAACGGGTCTCCAATACGTCATTGCGAGGAGCAAGTCAACGGGTCTCCAATACGTCATTGCGAGGAGCACGTCAACGAGTCTCCAATACGTCATTGCGAGGAGCAGGGCGACGTGGCAATCTCGTCACCAGTATTGGTGTCAGTCGGAGCCGGAGTAGTCTTCGACGACTTCTGCGACTGGGCTGCCAAGGAGGGCCTTTGGGGTGTGGAGAACCTCTCATATATCCCTGGCGAGGTCGGAGCATCTGCCGTTCAGAATATCGGAGCATACGGCGTTGAGGTCAAGGATGTCATCAAGACTGTGTATTGCTATGACACTGTCGAGGAGGAGTTCGTGAACTTTGATGTTGAGGATCTGGAGTATGGCTATCGCGATTCGGCATTCAAGGATCCTGAGGTCAAGGGCCGCTACATCGTGACTCATGTGGTCTTCGCCCTGAGCCGCAACCCTCAGCCGAAGCTTGACTATGGTCACCTCAAGGAGGCTGTGCTGTCAGCATCAGCATCGCTTTCAAGCGACCCCCGCCTATCTTCCGATAGGCACCCCCTAGCCGTGGGTGGCATGTCGCTTTCAAGCGATACCGATGCTGAACAGGAAATATTGGCTCGTGTAACACCAGCGATGATCAGAAAGGCGATCATCAAGATCCGTAAAGAGAAACTGCCAGAGCCGTCAGTGATGGGCAGTGCAGGAAGCTTCTTCAAGAATCCAGTCATCAGTGCAGAACATTTCGCGAAGATCGAGGCCACTGCCAAGGCCGAGCTTGGAGCTGACTACAAGGTTCCGCATTATGTCGTGGAGGAGCCAGTACGTAATTGCGAGGAGCAAAGCGACGTGGTAATCTGTCACATGGTCAAAGTTCCGGCAGCATGGCTCATCGAGCAGTGCGGATGGAAGGGTAAACGCAGCGGCAATGCTGCTGTCTATGACAAGCAGCCGCTCGTCATCGTGAATTACACCGGCGAGGCCTTCCCGGAGGAAATCATCAGCCTCGAGCGCCGCATCATCGCTTCGGTAAAAGCAAAGTTTGACATCATTCTTCACCCGGAGGTGGAGCATATTTAGTCTCGTAGCCGTTGTAGATACATGGTGCCATATCAAAAGCACAAAATCATGAGTTTTTGTGCTTTTGACCTCAAAAAATGGCATTTAAAGAACAAAGAGGGGCGATTTTGTTCTTTTAACTGTGAAATGTAACTTCAAAAACACAAAAGAGGTTGATTTTGTGCTTTTGACCAAAGTGAAACAAAGTAAGACAACAATATATGAGTTCATTTGTAGTTGAAGGTGGGCATAGGCTCAGCGGAACCATCAGGCCTCAGGGTGCGAAGAATGAGGCATTGCAGATCATCAGCGCTGTTCTCCTGACAAAGGAGGAGGTGACGATCTCCAATGTTCCGGAGATTCTGGATATAAAGAACCTTATCCTGCTTCTTGAGAGTATGGGTGTGAAAGTTACACGCCACGACAAGGGCGTGTATACTTTCAAGGCCGATGAGATCGACAGGGAGTATGTTATGAGCGTGGATTTCGTCAATAAGTGTGCGAAGCTCCGTGGTTCCGTGATGGTTGTAGGTCCGCTCCTGGCTCGTTTCGGCAGGGCATATTTTCCTAAGCCGGGCGGTGATCAGATCGGCCGCCGCAGAGTGGATACTCACATCCTCGGTTTCATGAACCTCGGTGCCGAGCAGGAGTATGACCAGGATCACAAAGCCTTCTATCTTCATGTGCCAGAAGGAAAATCCCTGAAGGGAAAATATATGCTTCTCGATGAGGCATCCGTAACAGGTACTGCAAACATCGTCATGGCAGCCTGCCTGGCTGAGGGTGTTACAACAATCTACAACGCAGCCTGCGAACCATATCTCCAGCAGCTTTGCAAGATGCTTGTGCGCATGGGTGCAAAGATTGAAGGAATCGGTTCTAATCTCTTGACAATCACAGGTGTCGCTGAACTAGGTGGAACCGAGCACAAGATCCTTCCGGACATGATAGAGATCGGTTCGTTCATCGCATTGGCGGCAATGAACCGCAGTTCAATCACAATAAAGGACGTAGCTTACGACGAACTCGGAATGATTCCGGATGTGTTCCGCAAGCTTGGTGTCAACCTTGAGCGCCGCGGAGACGACATCTTCGTGCCGGAGCAGGAGAGCTATGTGATTGATTCGTTCCTTGACGGTTCGATCCTGAATATCGCAGATGCACCATGGCCAGGACTTTCGCCAGACCTTCTTAGTGTTATTCTGGTGATGTCAACCCAGTGTAAAGGTTCTGTCCTCATCCATCAGAAGATGTTCGAAAGTCGCCTCTTCTTTGTTGACAAGCTCATCGACATGGGTGCGCAGATCATCCTTTGCGATCCGCATAGAGCGGTGGTTGTAGGACATGATCACAAATACCAGCTTCGCGCCGGTCAGATGGCTTCGCCGGACATCCGTGCCGGTATCGCTCTCCTCATCGCAGCCATGTCTGCAAAGGGAACCAGCGTGATCAGCAATATCGACCAGATCGACCGCGGCTACGAGGACATCGACATCCGTCTCAACGCCCTCGGTGCACGTATCACCCGCCAATAGTCCTGAAACATAACTAATTGGCGGTCAATATGATATAGAAAATGCTTGCTGCATAATTGCGGCAAGCATTTTTGGTATATAGCTGAAGATCAGATAGTTGACTTTTAGCCACAATGTGCCCACCGGAACATAAGCAGAGAAGTCTGTAGCCAGTGCTGAATTTTGTGGCCGAAGTGACAATATTTGATCACGTTGGGAGTAGGTTACTGTTGTAGTTTATTGATATTCAGTTAATTGTAAAAATGAGCTGTGGCCGAAGTGACTTAAATTTGTCACTTCGGCCACAGTCTGATTGTTATTGCGTTATTTTTTTCGGATGACGTTGATGCCGTCGCGAAGAGGGAGAATCACGGACTCTACGCGAGGGTCGGCTGACACCTTGTTGTTGAAGCGGACGATTTCGAGAGTCTGCTTGTCTTGAGGGAGCGGATCCATGCAGACCTTGCCGTCCCAGATGACATTGTCGGCGAGAATGAGACCGCCAGGGCGTACCATGTCGAACACGAGATCGTAGTACTCGCAGTATTCACGCTTGTTGGCATCGATGTAGACGATGTCGTACAGCTTAGCTGCATCTGCGCTGCCGGCTTCCACAGGCCTCTCAGTTCCCTCAGAACCTACAGCGCCAAGGCCCATCTCTGAGCGAAGGCGCACGAGCGTCTCCTTGCAGTCGCCGATGTGCAGCTGCACCTTGTCCTCGACACCGGCTCTTTCAAAGCCTTCAAGGATAAGGTCCTCCAGCTCGTCGTTCAACTCGAGTGTGTCAAGGTGGCCGTCAGATGGAAGCACGGTTGCCATGCATGTGGCAGAGTAGCCGGTGAACGTTCCTAGCTCCAGGATGCGGCGTGCGCCGCTGATCTGCACAAGAATGCGCATCAGTTCGCCCTGGAGGTGGCCGGAAAGCATGCGGGCATGGTTGGTTCTGATGTGGGTCTGCTTTTCGATCCAGTCCAGCGCCTCTCCTTGCGGGGTGGCGTGGTCTTCAATGTATTTGTAGATTTTTTCCATAATTCTTTATGTTTAAGATTGCCACGTCGCTATCGCTCCTCGCAATGACGTATGGGCATGCTGCTTCGCAATGACGTTATGTCGTTGTTGCTCCTCGCAATGACGTATGGCATGCTACTTTCGCAATGACGTGTGGGTATGCTGCTTTCGCAATGACGTGTGTGCATGCTTTTGCAATGACGTTATGTCATGTTGCTCCTTGCAATGACGTGTGGCTACACGTACACCAGTTTTGACAGGCGTGACCTGTCGAATATCTTCTGAGCCATGTCGCGGATTTCCTCTGCTGTGATGCCTTCCACCAGCGATCTGTTCTCCTTGCCGGAGTGGATCTTGCCGAATGAGAGCAGGCTCTTGCCCATTGAGAGGCATTGGGTTTCGCCGTTGTCGCTGCTGATGGCCAGCTGGCCAAGAAGCTGCTTCTTTGCAGCTTTGAGCTTCCTTTCTGACATCACTTCGCTCTGAAGCTTGCCGATCTCCTTCTCTATCGCCGCGAGGCACTTGTCGACGTTGCTCTTGTCGCAGCCGAGGCTGATGGTTACAAGTCCGGTGTCTGAAAACTGATTGTAGCCACACTCTACACCGTATACCCATCCGTTCTTCTCGCGAAGTACTGAATTCAGGATAGAGTTGGTAGCCGGACCTCCCAGGATGTTGCAGAGCAGCACAGTGGCCAGTCGCTCCCTTTCCTGATATAATGACGGAGCGAGACCTCCGATTATGCAGTTTGCCTGATGGTTGCGCTTGTTCAAAGTCTTTTCGAACGGCTCTGCTGCCGGCACTCCGTAATGACCGCAAGGCCTGTGCTCTGGTGTGCAGTCGGCAGCACACGAAAGCGACGCTTCCTGTGCTGTGCCGTCAAAATACTTCGCCACAAGCTTCAGGATATCCTTTTCCATCTTATTCTCGTCGATGTCCGCCACCACAGTGAAAGCCATCCTGCAAGGCACGAACTTCTCCTTCGCAAACTTCAGGAGTTCGTCATGAGTGATCTTCTTCACCGATGCTTTGCTTCCGAGAATATTGCCGCTGAGCGGATGCCCTGCAAAAATCATCTCCTCAAATCTGTCGTAGATATCCTCTGAAGGAGTGTCCTTATATGACTGTATCTCATCAATCACCACGCCCTTTTCCACCTCGATCTCATGCTCGGGGAAAGTGGCGCATGTGGCAAGCTCGAAAAGCAGCGCCGCCGCCTTTCCAAGATCTTCCTTGAGCACTGTAGCGTGCAGGACTATCTCCTCTTTTGTTGTAAACGCATTGAGCTCTCCGCCAAGACGGTCAAGATAGCCGTTGATGACAGAGGCACGCTTGTGTGTCGTGCCCTTGAATATGGTGTGCTCTACAAAATGAGCAATGCCGGCGTGGTAGCTTTCCTCGTCCCTCGTGCCGCACTTTATGCTGAGCGCGCAATATCCTACTGCTGAGCCGCTGCGTTTGGCCGCATAATGCAGCCCGCATTCCGCCTTTCCGCTGATCATCCTATCTTCCTCTCTGCTTGTTGAGGCGTAGAATGTCCTCCTGGAGGAATCCTGTGCCGTATTTCTTTGAAATCTTATGCTTGCGGAAATAGTAGAGCCTGTGTGTCTCCGGATGGATGAGCATCTTGTAGCAATATGAGCCGTTTGTCGGCTCAGTAGGCGCTACGACGTAACTTACGACTGTCTCAGGAGTTCCTGCTGCCATTTTCTCGTCTGCATCATCCTCGTCCACAACGCACATGTCCGAGTCGAAGTTGAGGTCTCTGAATGGTCTGTCTACATCCGGTGCGAGATCACAGTCAGCGAATACCAGCTGCATGTTCGGATTCTCTGCGAAGCTGGCAGTGTTGCTCATGAGGCCGAGATAGCCGTTGACGTCTCGGCTCATCGAAGCCTCTGTGTACTCCTGGATGATGTCGATGAACGCCGGCATGAATACGAATTCACGTCCAGACGGGTCCTCGACAGATGCGATAGGGAGCGACACGATTTCCAGCATCTTGCTGATGCCGCCCGATGCAGCGCTGCCTCCCTTGACCAAAGTGAGGAATGTGATGCCAGGGCCGTTCTCCTTCTTGAACTGGCCGTCCACAGTGAGGAGGAAGTAGTAGTTGTCGCTGGTGCTGAGGAAGTTGAACTCCTCAAGTGTGCAGAATTCGTATGGTGAAAGTGTCCAGCCTGCTGTGATCTCCTTGCGCAGTTTCAGGTCGTAGAAGTCGTTGCCTGTGAGCACGATCTTTGTGGTCTTTTCTGTGAAGTCTGCAATCTTGACCTTCTTTGTGTTGATCTGCGCCTGAGCGGCCGCAAGCATCGGCACAATTACCGCTGCTATAAGAATAAATAAACGTTTCATTTTCATGTGTTCTTAATAGGTCGATGAGTTGAACCGGCGCAAAGTTACAAAAATAGTGCTATATTTGTAGAATTATGGCTCAGTATATAGTTTCAGCAAGAAAGTACCGTCCTGACTCATTCGGGACGCTGATCGGACAAGACAACATCGCGCTCACCCTCAAGAATTCAATCCTTAGAGGCCAGCTTGCGCATGCCTACCTCTTCTGCGGACCTCGCGGAGTGGGCAAGACCACAACAGCACGAATCTTCGCAAAGATGATCAACTGTTCCAACCCTTCGGAGGACATGGAACCATGCGGCACATGCGAGTCGTGTCTGTCGTTTGCCGAAGGCCGTTCATACTGTATCCATGAGCTCGACGCAGCCTCGAACAACGGTGTGGAGGACATCAAGGCCCTGATGGACCAGGTGCGCGTACCTCCGCAGGTGGGCAGATACAGCGTATATATCATCGATGAGGTGCATATGCTCTCGCAGCAGGCGTTCAACGCCTTCCTCAAGACATTGGAGGAACCGCCTGCACACGCAATCTTCATCCTCGCAACTACTGAGAAACATAAGATCCTTCCGACCATCCTTTCACGCTGTCAGACATATGACTTCAACAGAATCACAGTCGAGAACATCGTGAGAAACCTCCGAATGGTGGCTTCAAGCGAGTCGGTGACCATCGATGACGAGTCATTGCACGTGATTGCCCACAAGGCTGACGGTGCGATGCGTGACGCTCTGACAATATTCGACCAGACAGTCGCATTCTGCGGCACTGACGTGAAATATCAGGACGTGCTCCGCAATCTCAATGTCCTTGACTATGAGTACAGCTTCTCGCTGGTGGATGCGTTCCTCAAGGGTGACTATCCGTCAGCCCTTCTGACTTTCGACGAGATTCTCACAAAAGGCTTCAACGCTCTCCACTTCGTGGCTGCGCTTTCATCGCATCTGCGCGACCTTATCGTGAGCAAGAGCGGAGGACTTGAGGCACTTCTCGAATTGCCGGAGTCTCTCAAGATGAAATACAAGGAGCAGGCAGACAGATGTCAGCTCTCATTCCTATACGATGCCCTGGGCGTGACGACTCAGTGCGAGTCGGGCTACCGTGCCAGCGTGAATCCACGCCTGCACATCGAGTTTGCCCTCATGCGCCTGAGCTTCCTGCAGGCTAAGCCAGCCGTGCAGCCAACAGTAGCAGTTCAGCCAACCGTCGCCGTTCAGCCTTCGGTTGCCCCGCAGCCTGCCCCGCAGCCTGCCCCGGCACCAAAACCGGCTCCTGCACCGACCTCTGCACCGACCCCTGCGCCGGCAGAACAGCCAAGCCCTGGTCCAGCGCCAGTTTCAGAACAGGCTCCTGCAGTTCAGGCACAGCCTCAGCCGGCAGTTCAGCCAACACCAGCAGTTCAGCCAGCACCGGCAGTTCAGCCTCAGCCAGCAGCTCAGCCAGCAGTTCAGCCTCAGCCGGCAGTTCAGCCGAGCCCTGTTTCAGAGCCGGCTCCAGAGCAGCCGCGTGAGCGCCGCACACGTGCAGCCCGTGCTGTGACTACAGTCTCTGTCAAGTCAATGATGGACGATGCTGCAAAGCCTGTTGAAGAAGTCGTTGCAACAAACGACGCCATTACAGCAGATGCAGTGCACGCAAAATGGCCTGAGCTCGCAAAGTGCTACCAGGATAAGCCACGTCTTTTCAGCATGCTCTCCACAACCAAGCTCAAGGTGATCGGAGATGCCGACGCAATGGTAGTGACATTCCGCGTGGAGAACGAGGCTCAGAAAGACTGGGTGGTGTCAAAACTGCTTCACGACCTTGAAGGCAGATTCCGCAGAATCATGGGCTCGCCTAACATCACTCTCGGTGTGGACGTCACTCCGGATGATGCTCCTCAGCAGAGGATCTACATGCCGAGCGACAAGGCGAAAGTCCTCATGGCAGACAACGCAGAGGTCAATGCACTGGTGACAGACCTCAAACTTGAAATCAAATAGCAACATCACAAACGTACGATAAGAATGAAACTTCGTTGTGAAAACCTTGTAAAGGTATACGGACACAGAACAGTAGTTAAGGGTGTCTCAATGGAGGTGCAGCAGGGAGAGATTGTCGGCTTCCTTGGACCGAACGGTGCAGGAAAGACCACAAGCTTCTACATGATCACCGGCCTTGTAGTGCCTAATGACGGCAAGATATTCCTTGACGACCAGGAAATCACAAAGCTTCCTATGTACAAGCGTTCTCAGCTTGGCGTGGGCTACCTTGCCCAGGAGGCATCGGTGTTCCGTCATATGACAGTGGAAGACAACATCATGTCTGTGATGGAGATGTCCAAACAGTTCACAAAGGAGGAAAGAAAGCAGCGTCTGGAAGATCTTCTGGACGAGTTCAATCTCCATAAGGTGCGCAAGAGCAAGGGAATCCAGCTTTCAGGAGGAGAACGTCGCCGTTGCGAGATCGCTCGCGCCCTGGCAATCGACCCTAAGTTCATCCTGCTTGACGAACCGTTTGCCGGAGTCGACCCTATCGCTGTGGAAGACATCCAGTACATCATTGCAAAACTGAAATACAAGAACATCGGAGTCATCATCACCGACCACAACGTAGGTGAGACCCTCGCGATCATAGACCGCGCCTACCTGCTCTACGAAGGATCCATCCTTCAGAGCGGCACTCCGGAAGCCCTCGCAGCCGATGAGGACGTCCGCACCAAGTACCTTGGTTCGAACTTCGTCCTCAAGCGCTCCGACGCCTTCCTCCGCGCCGCAGCCGGCGGCCCTCAGCGCATCAACACCCAAGCTGAGCACGACGCTGCCGCTGCTGCCAAAGCCTCTGAAGAAACATCCGAAGAATAAAAAACAGCTCGAACAGTTTTTAAAAATATGCGAAGCGGATGAATTGCCCGATTCATCCGCGTCCCAAGCCCAAAACTGGCTTTAATGCCTAAAAGCAGCCATCGTCGCGGAAGAATCAAGCAATTCTTCCGCGACGATGGCTGCATATATAAGATCGCACCTTGCAATCCCTCTAGAATGACACACCTATGCGGAAAGATATACCTCCAACTAGGATTTTTTCATCTGATGATGGGTGAAAGTGAAGTGTTTCATAATCACATCAGAAATTGATAGTTCTACCACATTTTTCTTTTTCTTAAAATTATTTCTTTTTCTTTAACGAAGTTTTTCTCTTTTTTAAACAAGTTATCGATAAGGATGTCTAGCTTCATGACCAAAAAATCATGAAGAAAACTTATCATTTATGTCTGTCATCTGAAAACGAGGTTTTGTTCAGATGCCATGAAGATTTTGTCCGTGGAATCAACTGTCTATGTCTGGTCGCTCGCAGGATGGGGTATCCTCTTCTGGCGTATGCTTTCATGTCCAATCACGTCCATCTGTGCGTCAGAACGGATTCGCCAGAAAAATTCATGCGGGCATTCTGGTTTGCTTATACACGTTATTTCAACTCTAAGTACGGCAGACGTGGACGCCTTGGCGAAGAGAAATTCTTCAAGTTGGAGATAGACGGACTTTACCATCTTCTCACAGCCATCGCCTACATCTTGAGAAATCCGATGCATCATGGTGTTACAGGAACTCCACTAGGATATCCGTACTCGTCGGTTCGTGCTATTTTTCGTAAGGACATTGGCTGGGTAGATACACCGTATCTTTCACGAAAGCATGCCTATCGCCATATTCCAGAACGTTGGTCACTGCCGGATGATATAGAAATGGATGCATCCGGAATGATACTACCCCAGTTCGCCATAGATGTCGCAGATGTGGAACATCAATTCTCCACAGCCCGCACATTCCTCTATTATATGAACCGACTTTCTGGAGAAAACTGGGAAAAAGAACAGATGCAGGATACCACATCCTGCCCACCTATATCTTTAGAAAATATAGAAAGCGGTGTTTTCTATCAGGACGTCCGTACGATGCTGAAGAACGAACATGGCCGTTCCAACTATAATGCAGTTACTGATTTGCAGCTTTGTCATGAAATCGACAGTGTCGTCATGCCACGATCTGTGTACGATCTTTCCATAGAAGAGAAGCTTCGCCTTGTGAAGCACTTGTCACGTCAATACTATGCATCATCAGCTCAGATCCGACGATGTCTGGTATTGCCGGATGCCGTGACTTTGAACGTCTGACCTGCCGTAACTTTGACCTGCTACCTGCCACCTTATAATCAGCATTACGACGACGAGTGCTTCATATGTAATCTGCGACTTGCGGTCTGCAGGACGACTGCACAATGCAGCCTGCGAAGCGGATGAATTGCTTGATTCGTCCGCTTCACAACCCAAAAACTAGCTATGGTGAACGAAAATAGCCTTTGAAACGGAAAAATAGCCCAATCCATCCGCGTCGCCACCAAGAGCCAGTGTATGGATGCGAGTGATGAGGTATCTCCACCACCGGACATGTGAAGAGAAGGACTCGACTGCGAAGATTGGTCAGACATGTGAAGAGAAGAGATCAACGGAGAAGAACTGGTCAGTGATCACGAAGGACACGTTGACCTTTGACCACGAACGATACGTTGGGAAAAAAAGGATCGCAATATGGGAACCTGACCGTGGGCATCAGGGACCTGAGCGGCTAAAAGAAAAAAGATTGACCAGTCATTAGAAGAATGGTCAATCTTTTTTATAGTATTAAGTCCTGTAGGGGACGGTGTTGCGTATCAGATTACTTTACACGCTCGCCGTATGAACGGTCAGTTGTGTTGACACGGATCTTCTCACCGATGTTGATGAAGAGCGGAGCCATGATGATAGCGCCAGTCTCGAGAGTGATCTCCTTCTGAGCGTTTGTAGAAGCAGTGTCACCCTTTACAGCAGGCTCAGTGTAAGTTACCTCAAGCTCTACGTATGTAGGAAGCTCGCAAGTGAGGCAACGCTCCTCGTCAGCGAGGAACATCATCTCAACGTGCTGACCCTCCTTCATGAGGTCTGCGTTGTCAACGAGAGCAGCGTCGAGGTGGATCTGCTCGTAAGTCTCCTCGTGCATGAAGTT
>JAFZEP010000153.1 GCA_017560625.1 Bacteroidales bacterium | reverse complement strand
GTCGGAAGAAAAAGGCTTTTTTCATAAAATTGCCTCTTGAGAATCGAGCATTTCAATGAAATCTCAAATTCTTCAAGAGGCATTTAGTTATGCGATTCTCAGAGGGTTATTATTTGACCACCTTTTTCAGCAGCCTCCAAAAACGCCCACCCTTCTATCGTTAAAGGGCTGATTTTCAGCGGATTGCAAAACACGGCAATGCAAGATTTAAACTTGTAACAGATTGCCACGTCGCTGCGCTCCTCGCAATGACGTCCACCAACCAGATCCTCGCAATGACGTCCACCGACCAGGTCCTCGGAATAACGAGCAAAAGGTACACTTTCCTCGCAGCAGCATTCGGCCTTGTTTTAGTCGTATCGCTATTCAAGAAAGAGGACGGATTTTCCAGGGACCAGGTTCCCCAAAAATTCGCAAAAGGTCTTTAACATTTTCAAATCAGGGTGGGTAGTTATATTGTCCGGGCGATATGATCGTCCTTCAAATGCCCTCTTGATGGAATGGTAGACATACCACACTCAGACCGTGGTGCTGAAAAACGTGTAAGTTCGAGTCTTACAGGGGGTACAACAGCGACAGCATTGCATGTATGGCAGGCAGTTCCTAAACAAAAGACAATAATCATGGGTTTCATCAGAAAAAGTACGGATGAACGTCCGGTTGGCAAGAATGCTCCGAATGCCGAGCAGTTGAAAGAGTATCGCGAATGCCGTGACCGCAGGAAGTGGAAGGCCTTCGAAGAAGAATATGACGTCTTTACCAGGCTCTTCACTGAAAATGGCAAAACCGGCATGACCGATGCTGCCGGCGATGTGCTCGTTCCTGCCATGTATGAGGATATTGTGTATGTAATGCATGATTTGGCCAGGAAGAATGCTGTTCCGGCTGTGCTTGACGGCAAGATGGCGCTTGTCTGTCAGGACGGCAACGGCACCCCTAAGACCAAGTTTGAATACGATGACATCTATTATCTCGACAGTGGATACTACGTGCTTGTCAAAAACGGCAAGAAAGGCTTCGTTGATATGTATGGCAATGTCTATCTTGATTGCACCATGGACGAGATCCTTCCGTCGACAGGTCATGTCGTGCCTTTCATGAGAGATGGCAAGTTCGGATTTGTCATGGTTGGCTACGATGTCTATGCTGAACCGCAATTCGACGAATGCATGATCGACAGGGAGGACGGCACAATCGTGGTCATCAAAGATGGGACGAGGGGATATGTCGATGCAAATGGGTGGTTCACAATTGAAAAGTCAGAGGGAATCCGTTTCCATTGAAAGTGAGACTTTGAGAAAAAAATAGTACCTTTGGGAAAATCACTAATTCTTATTCCTATGTTCAAGTCACAAAATACCGTCCTGACGATTGGTTATATTCTTTTTGTTGCCTACATATGGGCTTTTGGAGCAATTTTCAACCTTGATTACCATTGGATATTTTATATACTGGCTATTCTTCTAGCCGGTGGCTTTTTTGCATTTACCTCTGACTACTATCCTAAAACTGAAGTTTATAATAGTAAGCAAAAGTTTACAACCGGTACCAGATGCATACGTGATTGGCCATATACATGGGCTTCACTTGGAGCAATTGCGTTATTCCTCATATCTGTCACCCCTCTACTTGTGACAATATATTGGAATCAGAGTGGTATTCGTGAGATTTCATGGTTGACTCAGGCACTTGTCTTTGCGGGAGGTTACGTTCTTCAATACGTTTCTACTCTGCTTTACAATATACCGGATTCAACTCCAGCTGCGGGTGAATCATGGCACTCTGAGTTCTATTCTAGTCCTCGTAAAGATATAACAACTGAAGAACTCCAGAGAAAAATTGATGAAATAACACAATTAACGATTCCTCAGCAATATATGGATGAGGCAAAGCTTATCGTTGATTTCGTTCTTTCTAAAGTTCTTGATATAGAGAAGAATAAGATATATTCACAACTCGATTTAAAGAATGAATTTCCTTTTGATGAAATTGATTTGTTGGAGATTGAAACTGAAATCTGTCAGTTATTATTAGATAAGTATGGTCGTGACTTAGGATCAATGAAGCATTTTGCAAGAGAAAAGCCGTTCGCAAAAGTATATATAGACACTTGTGCTGATATAGTCGCACTTATCGAACTTGGTTACAATCCAAAGAATACAGATTATCTTAAAAAACTCTATGATGAAATAAAGACAGTTCAGGACTTATATGACCTTGTTGGATCTGCAATATACTATTTCAAGAACTATAATTAATCTACCGTACTTCAAGATATCTGGTCTTCAAATACATTACTAGCTCCGGGCAGAATTCCTGCTATCTTTGCACACCCATGAGCAGAACCTACACCATATCTCCTGAGCCGTTCCTCGTTGTCCTTAAGGACGAGGAGGGCAACCAGTACAGCTGCAATCATCTTGATGTGATCGAGTTGGACGGGTACAGCGTGCATCTGCCGGGAGTCTATGACTGGTATCTGTATTTCAACACATATGCGGAGTGGACGAAGCACTGCATGGACAAGAGGTTCAAGGCGAAGATGTTCCACCGCCGCGGAAAGGAGCTTGCAAAAATCCTCCGAGCGCAGATGCACCCGGAGGACGTATTGTTTTATTTCCGATCACAGGATGATGATAGCGGTGTGGTCATGAAACGCAGCCGCGTCAAGCTGCCCGAGGCGAGCACAGAGCCGCAGTGGGCCCTACAGCAGGAGGGCATACAGCTCACTCTCCCACTCTACCAGACGATATAAAAGTTCCCTACTACCCTTTTGAATATTTCTTCATTGCCGTTTCTGTCAGGCAGTGAGGACGCCTTCCTGTATCCTTTACCATTGAACGACCAGATCTTCTGGCCCTTACGCCGGGCATCCCGTTCCCGCCATTCCCCTCACACCTGGCATCCCGTTCCCGCCATTCCCGTCACGCCGGGCATCCTCCTGCCACGACGCAGGGAAAACAGCTCATAACCTTGCGTCGTGACGCTGACGAGCAGCATATCCAGGACACACATGCCACGACGCAGGGAAAACAGCTGAAAACCTTGCGTCGTGACGCTGACGAGCAGCATATCCAGGACACAAATGCCACGACGCAGGGAAAACAGCTGAAAACCTTGCGTCGTGACATAGGCAATGCGTAAGTAATAATCGCAGGGCACTGAGACATGACAATCGTACGGATTCAGTTGGCAAAATGTTCTCTGACCTGTAACAAATATGACCAAAAATCGTTAACTTTAACAAGATTCTTCACTTCGTGTCAGAACGACACAATGAAACGTTCAGAACGACACAATGAAACATTCAGAACGACAAAGTGAAACATTCAGAACGACACAATGAAACATTCAGAACGACACAGTGAAACATTCAGAACGACAAAGTGAAACGTGTCAGAACGACACAATGAAACGTTCAGAACGACAAAGTGAAACATTCAGAACGACACAGTGAAACGTTCAAAATGGCAAGTGGATCATTCAGAATGACTGAAGACAGAATGAATAATAACAGTATAATCGAAACGAATATGAACAATTTCCCTTCATGGAGCAGAGAATATGCTCATGAACGTGCCAAGGCAGGCCCAAGACCAGGCCAGCTGCTGCGTCAGGCTGTCTATAAGAACAACAGCGAAATCTTCCTCGCAGGAGGATATACTACTGAAGCTGGCAACGAGGTTGTCATGCCTGTGGACGATCCTATGCTGGACGGAACAAAGGTATATTCGCAGGAGTTCAATGTGAACGACGTTCCGGTATGCACAGACGCTGTTGCCACTGACGTGCAGAATCTCGACTGTCTTCTCGTGGCGAAGCAGCACCTTGACGAGGGACTCAACCCTGCTGTGATGAACCTAGCTGACGCCTACACAGCGTGCGGCTGGTACAAGAAAGGAGCTCGAGCTCAGGAGGAGGCGCTCTGCCGTGCCACTACCCTCTCACGCTCGCTCTATCAGTTCTATAAGCCTGCAAGCGGAAAAAAGGACAGATATGCAGTGGAAGCAAACATCACCCTCAAGGAGTTCGCCTATCCTATGGACTTGAACTTCGGCGGCATCTACACTCCTGGCGCAACCGTGTTCCGCAACACAGCAGACCTGTACTCTCTCATGGAGGAGAAGGACACATACAAGATCGGCATCATCTCAGTGGCTGCCCTCAACTTCAAGGAAAAGAAAGGCAAGAACCTTGAGTACAAGGATGCAGACGGCGGTTTCACACCGGAGGGCCTTGAGATCATGCGCAACAAGGTCAGGACAATCTACCGTCTGGCCCTCGCAAACGGTCACGATTCATTGGTTGCCGGTGCATTCGGCTGCGGAGCTTTCAGACTCCCATGCGACAAGGTAGCGGAACTCTTCAACGAGATTCTTGGCGAGCCTGAGTTCAAGAACAAGTTCCGCAAGGTCACTTTCGCGATCCTCGACAAGGACGGCGTAAAAGGCAGGTTCGCACCTTTCTATCACGTATTCAACAAATAGGCTGAAACATTTTCATTGCTTTCTGGTACTTCCATCGTTGATGATTAAAAATATTTGAATTATGAGTATGAGGAAACTTTATCACGGTTCGCCGGCACTGTTTGATCATTTTGAGATGAATGGAGCCGGCGGAGGTACTGGAATCAAGTTCGACTACGGAGTGTACCTTACTGAGGTGGAGGAATCTGCAGTGCATTATTCCCAGCCGAGAAAGATGGATTTTGCTCCGAAGCATTATCTCTACACTGTTGAGATCCCTGAACTTGTTGAGGGTGAGTACCTTGTGTCGGCTTTGCCTGTAAATGAGGAGATTGTGGCGAAGGTTGAGAAGAAGATGGGGACGAAGGTGCCGGAGAAGATGAAGGAGAAAGGTCTTGAGTTCCGAAAATGGATCGGAAAGACTTTGACCGGGACGAAAATGAAGACTGATGAAGAAAAGCTGGCAGCTGAGATGAAGGCTGCTGAGCTTCTTGAGTCTGTTGGAGTTCACTATAATGTATGGCCTCAGGCTCAGACAGTGCCGGATGGTCCTAAAAACATCGCTGTCTTCAACCCTGAAAGAGTGAAGATAGTGAAGGTGGAAGAGATTGAGATTGAGGACAGAAGGGGCAAGTGGGTGAGGGTTTCAAGAAATGGAGCCAATGCATATAGTGTGGTGGCATTCATCTATAAGAATTACAGGGAATATTGGGGCATTCAGTCCTACCCTGCCCACAAGTGCGCAAATTTCTGCAGCACTGATGAGAAATGGGGCATCTTCGGCAATTTCGCTGCTGCACCGCTGGTTGTGGACGGATATAGCTTCAAGCATTCAGAGGAACTTTTCCAGATGATGAAGTTCAAGGATGAGAACGTACTGAGCAACCTCAAGAACGGCATTTCAAGGACAGGTAAAAGCTGCCATAACATCAAAAAATGCGCAAAGAGCTACGAGAAGGATCACAGAAGAGAAGACTGGGGCGAGATGATCGTAGATGCGATCAAGTTCTGCCTTCAGACCAAATACGAGCAGTGTCCTAAGTTCCGTCAGGAGCTCATGTGGACACAGAAGCTGGGCCTTTACATCGTGGAGGATCAGACATCATTCAGCAAGCAGGCCGACGCCTGGGGTGCCAAGCTTAAGGGCAATGAGTTTGTAGGTCCGAACGTCCTTGGACGCCTGCTCATGGAGCTGAGAGACAACGGCAAGCTTGAATATAAGCTTCCCGATGATGCATTTGACTTCATCAAGACCTTGAAAAGCATTTCCTAAAATAAAGACACACATGCAAGAAAAAAATATTTCACCGGAACTTCAGCATGACATCCGTTATAATGTGCAGCAGTACTTCATTCCAGAGTTGGTAGAGTGCGTCAAGGATGGCTACCTTCCGTATCTCGCTCTCTTCCCTTCTGCGCAGTGGTTCAGCAATCTGAGAATGGAGTATGACATAGAGGACCTCAAGGCTGCGAAGGTATGGGAGAGTTTCGAGAAGATCGAGATTGACCAGGACCGTATGATCATCCTCTACACCTTTCCGCAGCCGGAAGAAGTGCCGGAGGCTCTCTACGGAGCGGTCCTGCTCGACCATTCCACCGCAGACATCCAGTACTTCACTCTTGAGGCGAGCTTTAATGACAGATGGGCCAAGTGCACCCGAAGCACATCAATGCATTCATTGAAGGGCTTCATGGATGCACCTGATAAGGATGAGTTCGTTCAGTGGGCTATGGATGAATTTAAGAAGTAAACACGTTCAACATGAAGGTTATTCATACATCAGACTGGCATCTGGGCCAGAATCTCTACGGATACGACAGAAAGGCAGACCATGACGAGATGGTCTGCCAGCTGATCGATCTTGCGAAGGCAGAGGAGCCTGACGCGCTTATCATTGCAGGTGACGTGTACGACGTTGCCGCGCCGAACATCAGCGTCCAGAAGGATTTTGCTGACTATATGGTCAAGTTGCACACTGCATGCCCTCAGATGATGATTGTGTGCATATCAGGCAACCACGACAGTGCGTCGCGTCATGAGATCTTCCAGTCTCCGTGGGAGGCTCTGGGCGTGAAGGCAGTCGGCAAAGCCAACAAGGAGAAGCTTGAGGAGAACATCATCGATGTGCCGGGCAAAGGATGGATCGTGACTGTTCCTTACACAAACGACAGATTCCTGACCAAGGAATTCTACTCCGACCTGGAGGCTAAGACAAAGGAGGTGGCTGAGGCAAAGGCCCAAGAGAGTGGATGCGGAGTCCTTCCGATCATATACGTTGGCCACGCCGCCATCAAAGACACCGACTTCAGCGGCCACCAGAATTTGAATGACCGTTTCATCGGAGGCATCGAGTGCACAGGCATTGATGAGATAGGAACCTACTATGACTATATCGCTTTAGGCCATATCCATAAGGCGCAGACATTCGGCAATGGCAAAGCAAGGTACTGCGGCACTCCCCTGGCGATGAGTTTCGACGAGGTGAGGGATGACTACGAGCACGGATTCGACGTGGTGGAGATCGATGCTCACGGATCGGCGCCGAAGATCCGTCCGGTGTCAGTGAGCACATCCCGTCCACTCATAAACATTCCTGCCCAGGGACATGTGGAGTGGAAGGACGCAATACTCGAGTTGAAGACTGTTCCGGCTGATTTCCCAGGATTCATCAGACTGAATGTACTGTTGAAGGGCAACGACTTGCTGCCGACCAACAAGGATGCGTACATCCAATCAGCCATGGAGGGCAAGAAGGGAAAGTTTGCGGTAGTCAACCCGATGCGCGAGGTTGTGAAGTCTGAAGAAGACGGCCCGCAGATAGGCACTCTCACAATGGAGGAACTTCAGAACATCGACCACAAAGTGATCCTGAAGGAATACGCAAAGCATGAGGGGTTCGAATTCACCAAGGAATTCGAGGAGATGTTTGACATCGTTTATAAAATCGTAACCGAAGCCAAGAATGAAGATCAATAAGCTTATAATCCATAATATCGCCTCAATCGAAGACGCGACAATCGACTTCACCCAGGAGCCGCTGCGCAGCACCGACCTTTTCCTCATTACCGGAACTACAGGTGCCGGCAAGACGACGATTCTTGATGCCATATGCCTTGCGTTGTACAAAACGACGCCACGTATATCCAAGGGAACAGGCAGCACAGATGACAACATCAACAGCGACCGACTCACAGGTAGTGATTCGCGCAACATCATGAGGTCAAACACCGGCTATGCATTCGTGCAGTTGTACTTCACGGGAAATGACAGGAGGGAATATATGGCCGAGTGGAGCGTTCAGCGAGGCAAGAACATGGTTGCCACCCAGAGGCTCAGCAGTGTCATCTGGTCAATCACTGACCTTGCTGCAGCCACCACAATAAGGGGCGCGGCAAAGGATGGATATGCAGAGGTAGAGCAGGCGATCTACTCTGTTGTAGGATTGGACTTCAACCAGTTCTGCCGCACTACAATGCTTGCCCAGGGCGAATTCACCGAATTCCTCAAGAGCGATGAAAAGGCAAAGGCGGACATCCTTGAAAAGATTTCAGGCACAGACATCTACAAAAGGATCGGCAAGGAGATATATACCCAGTGGAAGAAGGCCGAGGCTGCTCATGACTCTCACAAGAATGACCTTGATAAGATCATCGTCCTCCCGGAAGAAGAGCGCAAGGAAAAAGAGGAGCTCTTGCAGAATCTTGAGATCAGGCTCGCAGAAGAGAAGACGAAACTGGATGAACTGATGTTGGTGATAGACTGGATAAAAGACAAGGTCAGATCTGATGTCAACATTAAGGAGAAGAAGGAGGATTACGAGAATAAGGAGGCTGCTGTAAATACGGAGGACTTTGCAAGGAAACAGAAGTTTGTAAAGGAGTGGAATGACACAGCAGACGTGCGTGTGGCATACAGGTCAGCCTTAGTTCATCAAAAGGCCAAGAGCGAGGCTGAAAACAGTCTTGCCAGATTGGAGGACGAGTTCGCAAATGCTCTCTGCGGCGAAGCACACCTGCTCAAAGAGAAGAAGGCGCTTTTACAGACGGTGATAAGTTGCGAAAACAAGCTGGATGACGAGAGGGCAAACGCAAACGCGTACCAGATGGAGCAGACCATCTGCAGCGATCTCAGGCAGATGATGGAAAAGCAGAAGAGTCTGGCCACTGACCAGAAGGAACTCAAAGTATGCACAGACATAACGAAGCCTGAAGCAGAGAAGAACGCAAAGCAGTCTGAAGAGAAGGAGAAAGAGATTAAAGCCAAGGTTGACCAGGCTAAGAAGGCACTCGACACTGTGGCTGACAAGCTTGTTTTGATCAATCTTCCGACAATCAGAAAGGAAAAGGAGACACTCTCGCAGCTTGAAATCTGCAGGCATGACGTTGAAACTGCGCAGAAAAATGCCGACGAAACACGTGAAGCTGTTGAAGAGCTCAAGGCCTCGCTGCCACAAGTGGATAGGAAAGCAGCAGATGAAATCGAGCAGCTTAGGTTGCTGATGGAAATCCACGACAGACGCTGTCAGAGCATGGAGGATGCGACAAAGAAGATGCGCAGCGTGCTTCAGGAGAGATTGGGCAAGGAAGACAACACG
>JAFZEP010000152.1 GCA_017560625.1 Bacteroidales bacterium | reverse complement strand
TCAAGAGCGCATGATGGGGATTTGATGTCTGGCTGACCGAGGTTCAGATGATAGACTTTTACGCCTTCTTTCTTCGCTGCGTCGGCGAGGGGAACCAGCTTTCTGATAGCCGATGCCGGCATCTGCTGGGCTTTGTTTGAAATGCTTGCCATAAGATGTGTTAAATTTTCGTTTTACAGCGCGCAAAGATAGAGATTTTTCCAGTAAACTCTCGTTTGATTTTATTATCTTTGCGGCCGACTTGACAAATTTTTATGGCAACATTCAGACAAAGAGCCCTCAATGAGGCAGCAACGCATCAGACCAAGCGCTTCTATGAAGACGGCAGGCCTGTTTCCGAGTATTTCGGACAGAACGTGCTTGATCTTGAGAAGATGCGTTCTTATATCTCCCCAAAGGCTTATGAGGCAGTTCTGTCGTCTGTGAAGTTCGGTGCAAAGCTTGACCTGAGCGTGTCCGATGAGATTGCAGACGGAATGAAGAAATGGGCCATGGAAATGGGTGCGACTCATTACACTCATCTCTTCCAACCTCTTACAGATGCAACTGCTGAAAAGCACGAAGCCTTCATATCTTTCAAGGACGGAAAGGCTTTTGAAAAATTCAACGGCAGTGCCCTTGTGCAGCAGGAACCGGATGCTTCCAGCTTCCCTAACGGAGGCCTCCGCAATACATTCGAAGCACGTGGATATTCTGCATGGGATCCGTCTTCTCCGGTGTTCCTGATGGACGGCACCCTCTGTATACCGTCAGTTTTCGTTTCGTATACAGGTGAGGCACTTGATACAAAGGTTCCTAACCTCAAGTCACTTCATGCGCTCAGTGAGGCGGCCACTGCTGTGGCGAACCTTTTTGACGAGTCAGTGAGGGCAGTGAAGGTCAACCTCGGCATTGAGCAGGAGTACTTCCTCGTAGACGAGTCGCTCCACAATGCCCGTCCTGACCTTATGCTCACCGGCAGAACAGTTGTAGGACATACTTCAGCAAAGGACCAGCAGCTTGAGGACCATTATTTCGGAGCCATCCCTTCGCGTGTGAGCTCCTTCATGAAAGATTTTGAGACTGAGGCATATAAGCTTGGCATTCTGCTTCAGACCAGACATAATGAGGTGGCGCCTAACCAGTTTGAGTGCGCGCCGCTTTTCTGTGAGGCTACCAAGGCGATCGATCAGAACATGATGCTGATGATCGTGATGCAGAAGGTGGCTGAAAAACATCATCTGAAGGTCATCTTCCACGAGAAACCTTTCGATGGCGTGAACGGCTCTGGTAAGCACTGCAACTGGTCTGTGGTTACAGACACAGGTGTCAACCTGCTTTCCCCTGGCAAGACTCCTACCAAGAACCTTCAGTTCCTTTCGTTCTATGCGGCTGTGCTGAGGGCTGTGCATAAGCATCATTTCCTGCTTATGACTTCTGTGGCTACATTGAGCAACTCTTACCGTCTTGGCGGTGGTGAGGCTCCTCCGGCTGTGATGTCTGTATTCTCGGGCTCGACGCTTTACGGAGTGTTCAAGTCGATCATGGAGATGACGGATGTCAAGGTTTCTGCTGTGAGCCAGGAGTCCATCAAGATCGTGAACAGCATTCCTGAGATCTTTCCGGACAATACAGACCGCAACAGAACTTCGCCATTTGCCTTCACAGGTAACCGCTTCGAGTTTCGTGCTGTAGGTTCTTCGCAGAATGTGGCTTCTGCAGTTTATGTTGTAAACTCTATCGTGGCGGAGGCTCTCAAGGAGTTCCGCACAGAGGTGGATGCTCTTGAAACTTCCGGTATAGACAGATCTTCTGCTGTGATGGAGGTTGTACGCAAGTTCGTCACTGAGGCCAAGGACATCATGTTCGAAGGAAACGGCTACAGCCGTGAGTGGGAAGAAGAGGCAGCATCGCGCGGACTTCGCGCAGTGAAGAATGTGCCTGAGGCATATGAGGTCTACCATGAGACACAGACTGTGGAACTTTTCGATCGTCTGGGTGTGCTTGCTCCGAATGAGGTCGAGGCTCGTTTCGAGATCCTGAACGAGACTTATGTGAAGAAGCTTCAGATCGAGGCACGCATCATCGGCGACATCTGTCTGAATCATGTGATTCCGGCGGCCGTAAGATACCAGAATGTGCTGATCGAGAATGTGAAGGGAATGAAGGAGATCTTCGGTGCGGCATATCTAAGCTATTGCTCAGCTGAAGTTGAGACTTTGAAGAAGATTTCTACATATATTAACAATGTGTCTCTTGATGTTGAAGCGTTGGTTGAGGCCAGAAAGGTAGCAAACCGTGTTGAGGACATCGCCATGAGGGCTAAGATGTACTCGCATGATGTGAAGGACATGATGGACAAGGTCCGTCTGAGCGCCGACAACCTTGAGATGCTTATCGATGACGAGGTGTGGCCGTTGCCGAAATACAGGGAACTGCTGTTTTTTTAATATTTGAGGCCGCGAGGCCGATGGAAAGATTATGTTTATAGAAAGCATTAGTCCGCAGGAACTGGAGAAACTCGAGTTCGCTTCGTTTCCTGGGAAGATTATAGTGATTGATTCGGTTGGCGCTGAGTTCAACCGTGCGATAGCCTATCTGCGTTCGCAGAAGGTGATCGGCTTTGACACAGAGACCAGACCTACATTCTCTGCGTCTCAGCCTCACTATAATGTGTCGTTACTTCAGCTTTCTGGTCCGGACAGAGCTTATCTTTTCAGACTCAACAAGATCGGAATGCACAGAAGGCTGTGCAACCTGCTGGCGTCGGAAAAGGTGATCAAGGTGGGTGCTGCCATCCATGATGACATCAGAGGCCTTCAGAAGCTGCAGCATTTTGTGCCGGCAAAGTTTGAAGATCTGCAGAAGATGGTCTGGGAATGGGGTATCCGTGACAAGGCGGTCAAGAAGATGTCTGCAATCATTCTTGGCTTCCGCATCTCCAAGACTCAGCAGCTTTCAAACTGGGAGGCTGAGAATCTTTCAGAGTCGCAGTGCAAGTATGCTGCAACTGATGCGTGGGTGTGCCGTGAGATGTACCTCAGACTTATGGCTACAGAGAAGAATCCATTGATTTTAGAAGAAAACAAAACAATATGATAAAGATTATACTTAAAAGAAATAGGGAAGAGTCGCTGCTCAGATTCCACCCATGGGTGTTCTCGGGAGCAATCGCTGAGATCCAGGGCAATCCTGCTGAGGGTGACCTTGTGGCAGTACATGCATGTGACGGCAGCCTTCTGGCATATGGCCACTATCAGATCGGTTCGATCGCAGTGCGTGTGTTGAGTTTTGATGACAGCGCGCTTCGTCCTGACTTTTGGGCGACCATGCTTTCCCGTGCACTTCAGATGCGTGTTGCTGCTGGCCTGCATGTTCATGGCGCTTCAGTACGTCATTGCGAGGAGCGTATCGACGTGGCAATCTCCTCCACAAACTGCTATCGCCTCGTTCACGGAGAAGGCGACAACCTCCCTGGTCTTATCATCGACTACTACGACGGCGTGTGTGTGATGCAGGCTCACTCTGTGGGTATGTTCCGCGCCAAGAAACATATCTCTGATGCACTTCAGAAGGTGTATGGACCAGAGCTCAAGGCAGTCTATGACAAGAGTTCAGGCACGGCTCCTTTCAAGGCTGGCCTTGAGCTCATCGACGGCTACCTCTATCGTTGCGAAGGATTCTCAGACGATGAGCAGGTGGTTCTTGAGAACGGTCACAAGTTCCTTGTGAACTGGACTGAAGGTCAGAAGACAGGTTTCTTCCTCGATCAGCGCGACAACCGTGCTTTGGTAGGCAGCCTTTCGAAGGGACGTAACGTGCTCAACCTTTTCTGCTACACAGGAGGTTTCTCGATCTACGCTCTTGCAGCTGGTGCCAACCATGTGGATTCAGTTGACAGCTCGAAGAAGGCCATGATGATGGTCGACAGAAATGTCGCTCTCAACGGTTTTGACGAGACTAAGCACACAAGCCTTTGCTGTGACGCGATCGACTATCTTCGCGATGTGCCTGTAGGCAAGTACGACCTCATGATCGTCGATCCGCCTGCATTCGCAAAGCATAGAGGTTCATTGAAGAACGCTCTTCGCGCATATCAGCGTCTGAATGCGGCTGCGATTGCTAAGGTTGCTCCTGGCGGATTCGTGTTCACATACAGCTGCTCGCAGGTGGTTGACAAGGAAGCATTCGCATTGGCAGTGTTCTCAGCAGCAGCACAGTGTGGCCGCAGCGTGCGCATTCTCGACCGCCTCAATCAGCCATGTGACCACTCAGTCAACATATACCATCCGGAAGGAGAATACCTCAAGGGTCTCCTCTTGTATGTAGAGTAGTTCCGGTTGATAGCTCGGTCAAAAAATGCCTTTAAAGTGACCGAGATGTGCTGAAAATTACCCATTAGAGCTTATTTTGAGGACACCTCGGTCATTTGTGGACTATAATTCGCCCGAGGTGTTTATTGATGATAGAACTTAGTAATTAGAGATAGCAAATGCTGGAAGACTTCAGACTACAGGTTTTCATGACGGTGGCTCATGAGCGCAGCTTCACAAAGGCGGCTGCTTCTCTTGGTGTGTCGCAGCCTGCCGTGAGTCAGAATGTCGCGGAACTTGAGAAACTCGTCGGCTACAAACTCTTTGAGCGACTCAGAGGTGAAGTGGCTCTGACTGGAGAAGGTGAAGTCTTCAGGCAGTATGCGGAGAAGATGCTTGCTTCGTGTGTCGGTCTGGACAGCATGTTCGCCAAGATTGCTCCGACTGTAGTGCGCATCTCGGCTTCTGAGGAACTATATAATTATATGGTGTCTCCGGCACTTGAGTCTTTCCGTAAGCTGCACCCTGACGTGGTGTTTGAGCGCGCAATGTTTGAAGGCGCTGACCTGGTGATCTCATTGAAGCCTGTACCTTCAACGGCCTACGACATTCCAGCTGACTCAATAGCCCGCATCAGGATGTCCGTTTTCCCGACGCCAACAGTCAGTGCAGTGCTGAGCGGCTCGGCGTCCGGTTCGGCGTCCGGCTCGGCGTCGGGTTCGGTGCCCGTTGCAGTGAAAAAGTCAGCTGAGACCACATCGTACTTCGATGTCCTCTTCCAGCCGACCCCGCTCTTCGCCTGCACCCGCCTCTGCCGCCTCATTCGCGAATTCTTGGTATAAGTCTTTTTCTGTCTACAACGATAATTGCCTAAATTTTATTTGATTGATAATCAATGCGATACAATAAATGCTTGCTGCATAAGTGCGGCAAGCATTTGTTGTAATGTGTTGATCTTTAGTTACTTGAAATTTAGGTGTTAGCCTGATATTCTGAGCGAAGCGAAGAATCTTGAAGCTTGATTGACGTGCTTTGGGGTGAGAGGTTATTGGTTCACTGTGATGCCGTCGACAAGGTACTTCTTGCCGTCGAGTTCGAAGTAGGTCTTTTCGCCTTTGCCGGTGAGGTAGAGTTTGAATTTTGTGCCGCTCTGGCGGTTCTTGAAGTTGCCTGATTTCTT
>JAFZEP010000151.1 GCA_017560625.1 Bacteroidales bacterium | reverse complement strand
TGTATTTCCGCTCAAAGCCAGATCAGGGCGATGAACTGGTAAGGTTCTATGCATCTTCAAACAATGTCTCACTTGAAATAGCAGAGAAGATTCTAAATGATTTCGTTTCGGAACTCAAGTCTGTTCTTCATCTTAAAAAGACTGTTGTGTTCCCGGGACTCGGAAGACTTCGTGCAACCAAGGAAAACAATGTGTTCTTTGTGGCTGACGAGGATCTTGACATCTATCCCGACGGTTTCGGTCTCAAACCGGTGTCCCTCAAGACAAATCAGGAGACTCCTGAGGAGGTGACAGCTGCAGTGGAAGGCTTGAGATCTCTCTTGGAAGATGCGCCGGCCGTCCTCCCGTCTGAACCAGAGCCAACTCCTGAACCAGAACCTCAGCCTGAACCAGAACCTCAGCCAACCCCTGAGCTAGAGCCGGAACTTGAACCGGAACCGACTCCAACCCCAGAGCCTCAGCCAGAACCGGAGCCTGAGCCTGAGCCAACCCCAGAGCCTGTTACTCCTGATCCGGTGCCGACACCTCAGCCGGTCCCAGCCCCTACGCCTCAGCCTGCAGCTCCAAAGAGCAGTGCATGGAAGAAGGTGATGTGGGCGTTGATCATTCTTGCGATCATTGCAGTCGTACTTTTCGCTGCCTTCTTTGTGATTTCGCGAGTTAGCCCTGAACTTCTGGACAACATTCTCTACACTAAGGAAGAGCTAGAGATCATCAACTGGTCAATTTAATTATGAAGACTTTAACCCAGCAATATACTATTCCGTGCTATGACACGGATGCATCCTGGCGTCTGAAGCCCGCCTCATTCATGAATCTTGCGCAGGAAGCTGCAGGTCAGCACGCCGTGCATCTTGGATTCGGATACGACGACCTCATCAAGACCAACACGGCATGGATCCTTTCAAGGATGCATATCCAGTTTGTCGACACTCCAAAATGGAGAGACGAGGTGATGCTTACTACATGGCACAAAGGTCTCAATCGCCTTTTCTATCTTAGAGATTTCGTCCTGACCGATGCGGAAGGCAATCCTAAGGTGAAGGCGACAACATCGTGGCTGGTGCTCAATCTGGAGACCCGCCGTCTTGTGCGCGATCCGGAACTGATGGAGGATGGCACCGTAAATCATGAAAATGTAATCGAGACTCCTGCAGACAAGGTGCAGATGCCTAAGGATGTGGAGCCGGTGCTGGCTTTGGAACATGTCGTGGCATATTCCGATGTGGACATGAATGCCCATGCCAACAATGCCATGTACATGCAGTGGGCGATGGATGCGGTGGAATATGAACTTGCGTCATCGCGCCCTGTAAAGGAGCTCACCATCAACTTCAACCACGAGACAAAGGCCGGCGACAAGGTCATGATCTACAGAGCAGTGGTAGAGAAGGAAGATGGAATCCATGTGTTTGTAGAAGGAAAAGTAGAGGAGACATCCTCGTTTACAGTCGAACTGATATTCTGATCCTATGGCAATGATCGAATTGATATACCCTTATGATGTGGCTCCGGTGGTGCCTGCTCCGACGGCGGACACTTTTGCCGTGGAGTCTGCATCAGGGGAGTATTTTCCGGTTGTTGAGCCTAGCGGCTTCGTGGTCGGTCGTTCAGCCAGAGAGTATTGCCACAGCGGTGCGAAGCCTTTGCATCCCGTGATTCACATCCATATTGTAGACAGATACGGACGCATATATCTGCAGAAACGTTCGATGAGGAAGGAGATCCAGCCAGGTAAATGGGACACAGCCGTAGGAGGCCACGTGTCATACGGCGAATCCATTCTTGAAGCGGTCTACCGTGAGGCGTCGGAAGAACTGGGATTTACCGAATTCCATCCGATCCACATCGAAACTTACGAGTTCGAATCTTCGATAGAGAGGGAGATGGTCAGCGTTTTTGCAGCGATAGGTTCCTACGATCTGCATCCTGACCTTGACGAAGTCGACGAAGGACGATGGTGGGATATCGCGGATGTAGATGCCGCCATGGGTAAAGACATCCTGACACCGAACTTCGAATCTGAATTTAAAATGATCCGCCACAGCCTTCTAGCTTTGCTATAGGATGCGGCGGATTATCTTTATATGTCTTGTCGATTAATAGAAGAGCTCAAAAATAGGGTCGTATTCGGCTTTGAATATATCTATCAGGTCCTTGAGCTCCTCGCCTGTCATTTCAGACAATGCCGGGAGTCGTGACATATGTACTGTCAAGAAACTGTAGAACTGCTCTCGGAAAGACTTCACTTCGTCAGTGGAGAGTTCTGCAAGATATACACCCAGGTCGTAACCGGCCTTCTCTGCTGCAACCTGGTCCTCTTCGCCCTCCAAGGTGTCCTCGATGAGGGTGGTGAACAGTTTTGCGTAGTATTCTGCAGTCTCGGTCACAGTTCCTGTAAACGGTGCCTCTTCTTCCTCTATCTCTTCTCCGGTGATTGCAGCATTCAGGGCATCCTTGAACGAATTGATGATCATGTCAGCATAATCTTTCGGGAGGTCATGCTTGGCGAAATTGTAGTATATGCACTGATAGAAGTACTCCAGGAAGGGCTCGATCTCATCAGCTTCCAGCGTGCTCATGTAGTCGCCCAGTTTCAGGCCGATGTTTTCGCAGGCCTTTGTATATCCGTCCAAAGTAAGTCGTGAATTGAGCATGTCGTCGAGAGCAAATGTCAGTTCTTTTGCAAAGTCATCTGCCTTTGGATCCTGTTGTGCCCATGCGCCTGTTCCCAATCCGAGGCACAGCAGCATTATTACAAGCAATTTCTTCATGGTTGTGGTATTTTAGTGATAATTGATAAATTCATCGCCAAGTTATCAAAAACTCGGAACAAGAGCAAGAAAAGCATCTGAAAATGACTATATTTGTATTTATACGTTAAAGAAGTCAAACAATGTCAGCCATCGAGTGTTTTGTGCCGTCAATGAGCGGCGAAGATATATCGACTACAGTCGAGTCGTTCAGCAGAAGTCATTCATTTACAGGCGTTACCATTCTTTCCGGAGTCTCTCTCCGCTCGACTGAAACCCTGAGGAGCATAGCGGAGGCAGTGTCGCATAAATATGTTCTGCTCTACACTAAGGACACTCCTTTGGAAATGGGCATGTTTGCGTTGGATCGCCTTGTGGCTATCGCTGAGGACAGCGGAGCCGACATGCTCTATGCCGACCACTATCGCCTTATGGAAGACGGCAGCCGTCAGAGGCATCCGCTGATCGAGTGCCAGAAAGGTGCGCTAAGAGATGATTTTGATTTTGGAAGCGTGCTGGTCTTCAAGTCAAGCTCGTTCAAGAGAGCTGTCAGAGCGATGGATGCAGACTACGAGTGGGGTGCATTGTATGACTTGAGACTCCGCATGAAGAAGATCGTCCATGTGAACGAATATCTGTACACTGAGATAGAGACAGATAACCGCAAGTCAGGTGAAAAGCTCTTTGACTATGTGGATCCTAAGAACAGGTCGGTGCAGATAGAGATGGAAAAGGTGTGCACGGAGCATCTGAAACGCATCGGTGCATGGCTGCCGCCGGTCTTCAAAGAGGTGAGTTTTGCATCTGAGTCGGATGATAAAGGATTTCCTGTCGCAGCATCTGTGGTCATCCCTGTATTCAACAGAATCAGGACAGTCAAGGATGCAGTGCTGAGTGCTTTGAGTCAGAAGTGCGACTTCAAGTACAACGTGATTGTCGTCGACAATCACTCTACAGACGGAACCACAGAGCTTCTTGAGGAACTTGCATCGCAGAATGAGAATCTTGTCCATGTTGTTCCTGCAAAGCATGATCTTGGGATCGGAGGATGCTGGAACCTTGCGGTCCACCATGAGATGTGCGGTGAGTTTGCCGTGCAGCTTGACAGCGATGATGTATACAGCGGTCCAGATACTCTTCAGAAGATCATAGACGCTTTCCATGAGCAGAACTGTGCTATGGTGGTGGGAACTTATCAGATGACAGACTTCCAGATGAATCCGATTCCTCCGGGAGTGATCGATCACCGTGAGTGGACCGAAGAGAACGGCAGAAACAATGCATTGAGAATCAACGGTCTTGGCGCGCCTCGTGCATTCTGGACTCCTCTTCTGAGGACAATAAACCTCCCGAATACAAGCTATGGCGAAGATTACGCCCTCGGTCTGCGCATCAGCCGTGAGTACCGCATCGGCCGCATCTATGACGTGCTCTACTGTTGCCGTCGCTGGGATGGAAACTCGGATGCCGCTTTGGCGATAGAAAAGGTCAATGCCAACAATCTTTACAAAGACCGCATCCGTACGTGGGAACTTGAAGCCCGTTTGAGATTATCGTCACGTAAATAATGAAAGAAAACAAGATACATAAATTCGTAGGAGACCAGCTTTCCCGCTGGCCTCTTGCGTGTGATAACTTCAGGGCATTGAAGAATGTCCAGGTTCGCGAAGTGGAAGTGGGAGGCCTGAAGGTCAAGCTTCAGTTCAATCCGGCGCGCATGGTTTCTTCAGCCGCCAAACTGACCAAGGAGGACATTGCCAAGAGAAGATGCTTCCTCTGCCAGGAAAACCGCTCCGGCGAGCAGATCATGATGAAGTTCGAGGGCAGGAAGGGAAAGAAGTATCACATTCTGATCAATCCATATCCGATATTTCCTGATCATCTGGTCATTGCAAAGGCCAGACATACAGACCAGTCTATCTGGCACAGGTATATAGATATGCTGGATCTGGCCAGGAAATATGCAGACTTCAGTTTTTTCTATAACGGCCCCTCATGTGGCGCATCTGCTCCAGACCATCATCATTTCCAAGGCGCTCCCAAGGGACTGATGCCTCTTGAAAACGATGTGGATGCAAGACTGGGTTCTCTTGAGGAGATCACATCTGTCCAGGATGCGCGTCTTTACCACTACGACAACTTTACAAACGGAATATTCGTCATCAGGGCAGAGACCGCAAAGTCGGCAGCCAAACTGTTCTACCGTCTGCTGGACTGTGCACCGATGCATGAAGGCGACAGCGAACCGAGGATAAATCTCTTTACATATTACCGCGACGGAGAGTTCCGCTCCATAGTGGTCTTCCGCCGATGCCACCGTTCGCATCATTATTTCAGCGACGGTCCCGACCATCTTACCATGAGTCCGGGATGCGCTGACATGGCAGGAGTATTCATCGTACCGGTTGAGGAGGAGTTCCATAAGATCACTCCTGAACTGCTGTCTGAGATGCTCTCTGAGGTTACAATATCCAAAGAGGAGCAGGAACTCATGATATGGCGTCTTACCCGCACGCAACCGCTTCTGTCGGTGGGCGTCATGTCGGCTAAGGAGATCTCATTTGAGATACTCTCAGACGGAGCAGGAACACGCAAGGCGGTGATGCGTGAGGGCAAGATAGAATACGACGGTGCCCTCTATGATGAGCTTTTCTTTGACGCACAGACTCTTTCGACTCAGTTTGCAGAGCCTTCTTTTGTGCTGCACAACGTTGTTATCGGAAAGAATTTCCATTGGGAAAGGACCGAAGACCAGAAGTTTGCCGGTTCATTGAAGATCATCGTTGAAAACGGTCAGCTGACGGCGGTCAATATTGTCGGAGTCGAGGACTACCTGCTCAGCGTCATTTCATCTGAAATGAGTGCAAAGGCTTCGGAAGAGTTTCTCAAGGCTCATGCTGTGATCTCCCGTTCATGGGTCATGGCTCAGATCAATTCCACAGGCAAGGCGCGTTGTACCCATATCCCTGAAGGAGTCTGCAGCACTCCGTCGGTTGTGACTCATGTGGATTCCGTCATGTCGCATGCTGATACTCCGAAGGGGGGCGATATCCATGAAATCATGAAATGGTATGACCATCAGGACCATCATCATTTCGATGTGTGTGCAGATGACCACTGTCAGCGTTATCAGGGACTGACACGTGCCACCGGTGAGACGGTGCGCCGTGTGATAGACCAGACATGGGGCCAGGTGCTGACATATGACGGTCAGCTTTGCGATGCCCGTTTCTCGAAATGCTGCGGAGGCCGCATGGAGTCGTTCTCTACATGCTGGGAGAACAAAGACTACGCTTATCTCCAGCCGCTTCCTGATGCCCCGGGACGCAAGGAAGATGAGGAATGCTTCTGCAATACGCAGGACAAGTCCATTCTGGAGCAGGTGCTGAACAATTACGACCAGGAAACTGTGGATTTCTACAGATGGACAGAAGTCTATGACAAGTCTGCTTTGTCGGAACTTATAGCACGCCGCAGCGGAGTTGAGGTCGGAGAAATACTTTCCATCGAACCATTGGAGAGGGGAGAGTCCGGCAGGATCCGGAAGCTGAAGATTGTCGGTGACCGCTCATCTCTGATTGTAGGAAAGGAACTGGAAATCAGAAGAATATTGTCGGAAAGCCATCTCAAGAGCTCCGCTTTTGATGTGCTCATACAGGATGATAAGATCATCCTGGAAGGCAAAGGCTGGGGTCACGGCGTAGGCCTGTGCCAGATCGGTGCCGCAGTCATGGCAGTCAAAGGATACACCTACGACCAGATCCTCAGTCATTACTATCCGGGCAGCACGCTGTCTTAAACATTGCATCATGAAACAGACTCAGAACAAAAATCCTTGGCTGTGGGTTCCGACCCTCTATTTCGCCGAAGGTATCCCATATTTCCTTGTCAACACGATCTCGGTTGTGATGTTCACTGACATGGGCATGCCCAACGGTCAGATGTCGCTCTACACCAGCCTGCTTTATCTTCCATGGGTGATAAAACCTATCTGGAGCCCGTTCGTTGACCTGATCAAGAACAAGCACTGGTGGATCATGGCTATGCAGGTTGTGATGTCGCTGGCTATGATGTTGCTGCCGTTTCTCCTCCCTCAGGGTCCCGGCACGTCATTCTCGTCCGCCCCTCTTTTCTTTGTGACATTAGGCCTCTTCTGGGTGACAGCATTTGCATCCGCGACACACGACATCGCTGCAGACGGTTTCTATATGCTTGCGTTGGATTCCAACCGTCAGGCGGAATTTGTCGGCATCCGAAGCACATTCTACAGATTGTCTTCCATCTTCGGACAGGGTGTGCTGGTGGCTCTGGCCGGTGTGTTGGACAGATATACAGACGTTCATGTCGCATGGCAGCTGACTCTGATCCTTGCTGCAGTCATCTTCTCGGGCGTGACCCTGTATCACACTTGGCACATGCCTGAACCTAAGTCTGACAGCATGAACGAACCTCGCACAGCAAAGGAGATCGTTGCCGACTTCGGTCGCACTTTCACGACATTCTTCCAGAAGAAGCATATATTCTGGGCCTTGGCCTTCATGCTGCTGTACCGTCTACCTGAGGCATTCCTTGTGAAGATGATCAATCCGTTCATGCTGAATCCGGTGGCTGACGGCGGTCTTGCGATGACCAAGGAGGAGGTCGGTCTGATCTACGGAACCATTGGAATTGCAGCGCTGACTGCCGGAGGCATTCTTGGAGGTCTGTTTGCTTCAAAGGTCGGTCTGAAGAAGTCTCTTTGGCCTATGGCTTTGAGTCTCGCGCTTCCGTGCCTGTCTTTCGTGTTCCTTGCCATGTTCCAGCCGGATAACAATTGGATAATAGGCTCATGCATAGCCTTGGACCAGTTCGGCTATGGCTTCGGATTCACAGCGTATATGCTCTATCTGATATATTTTTCAAACGGAGAGTTCAAGACGGCACACTATTCGATATGCACTGCCTTCATGGCTCTCAGCATGATGTTGCCGGGACTGATTGCAGGTTACATTCAAGAGTGGCTCGGCTACACGAACTTCTTCATCTTCGTGATGGTCTGCTGTCTGGCTACTGTTGCAGTGACCATGAAGATCCAGGTCGACCCGCAATTCGGAAAGAAACAAAATTAATGAATATATGATCAAGAGAATTATGATTACAATGGCTGCTGCAGCTATGCTTCTGTCGTGCAGCCCAAGATATGTCAAGCCTTCAACTGCTACAGCAGGCTCTGATATGGACAAGATAGAGTTTGCGTTGGAGTTCTTCAAGAAGACCAACCAGACTGTTGACTATGACCAGAACGTGGTCCTTTCACCATACAGTGCGGCTGTTGCGCTCTCTATGCTTGAAGAGGGAGCGGAAGGTGAGACCAAGGCTGAGTTCGACGATGTTCTTGGCGGATGCCTCTATCCGGCTGAGGATCTCGGCAGCAATGATGCCCTCACCGTAAAATCTGCCAACTCTCTCTGGATTTCAGACAATTTCAGCATCAGAAACCGCTATGTGGGCCTTCTCGAGAAGGACTATGATGCATTCGTCACTGTGCAGAACTTTGCAGATCCTGCAACTGTGAAGGCGATCAACCTCTGGTGCAGCGAAAACACAGCGGGTAAGATCGGCCACATCCTTGACGAACTCTCGCCAAATGATGTCATGGTGCTGATCAATGCGCTCTACTTCAATGCTCCTTGGGAAAAGGCATTCGACGAACACGGCACCGAGAATATGGTGTTCCATGGCGTAGTTGAGGATAAAGAGGTGCCTATGATGTATCGTAAGGGTACATTCGAGTATGCTGAATATCAGGGATGCCAGCTTATCAGACTTCCTTACGAGGGAGGAAGGTATTCGATGGTGGTTGCCCTTCCTCCATACGGCTTTGGAATAGATCAGATGCTTCCATATGTCAACGCTACAGCATTCAAGGCAGCGCTTACCATGCTTTCAAAGCAGGAGGTGGCCTTCAGAATGCCGAAATTCCGTCTTGAGACTTCATACATTCTCGACAAGGCGCTTAAGAGGATGGGAATAGAGACTGCCTACACGCCAGCCGCTGATTTCAGCGCGATCTCGGCATCAGGTCCTCTCGCCCTCGGCACAGTGAAGCAGAAATGCTACATCGATGTGACAGAGAAGGGAACAGAGGCGGCTGCTGTAACCAGCGCTCAGGTGCGCCTTACATCAGTTGCTCCAACCTCTCTCAAGAGAATGACACTCGACAGACCGTTCCTTTTCTTTATCTCTGATTCTCAGACAGGAAATATCCTTTTTGTAGGCAAGGTAGTAAACCTCTAAAATAGATCTTGATGAAAAGACTGTTCGTTTCAATTCTGTCTGCCGCGGCTCTGGCCCTTGCGGCAATTTCTGCAGATGCAAAGCAGCCGGTGGTGAAGCCTGGCATCGAAGTACTGCGTGAAAGCGGATTCCAGAGACTTGTCGGCAAGCGAGTGGGACTCGTGACCAACCCAAGTGGTGTGGACAGCCAGCTGCGCTCTACCATAGACATCCTTTACAATGCTCCAGGAGTCAATCTTGTGGCCCTTTACGGGCCAGAGCACGGCGTCAGAGGTGATGTCTATGCCGGAGGACATGTGACTGACACCAAAGATGAGAGGACGGGCCTACCTGTATACTCTCTTTACGGTGCGACACGCAAGCCCACCAAAGAAATGCTTCAGGGAATCGACATCATGGTCTATGACATCCAGGACGTGGGTGCGCGTTCATATACATTCATCAGTACCCTGGGCCTCGTGATGGAAGCCTGCGGCGAACTCGGAATCGAGGTTATGGTGCTTGACCGCCCTAATCCGCTCGGTGGCCATAAGATCGAAGGCTGTTATGTGGAGCAGCCGTTCAACTCGTTTGTGAGTCAGTATAAGATACCGTATGTATATGGACTTACAGTGGGCGAGCTGGCGGAGATGATCAATGAAGAGGGTATGAACAGAGGCCAGAAGGGAAACCAGGCGCCTGCAAAGTGCAAACTTTGGGTCGTACCTATGGAAGGATGGACAAGAGACATGCTTTATGAGGACACCGGCCTTCCATGGATCCTGCCGTCTCCGAACATCCCGTATAAGGATACCCCTCTATATTATGCATCATCAGGCGTCTGCGGAGAGCTGTATGGCTTCATGAACATCGGCATCGGATATACTCTTCCGTTCCAGGTCTTCGGAGCGACATGGCTTGATCCGGAGAAACTGAAGGATCGTCTGGAAAGTTACAATCTTCCTGGTGTCGATTTCAGGACAATATGGTTCAAACCGTTCTCGGGAAGCGCAAAAGGCGAACTTGTAGGAGGAGTCCAGTTCTTCTTTACAGAGTATGAAAAGGCTCGTATTACAGAGGTTCAATTCTATGTGATCCAGGCAGTTGCAGAGCTGTATCCAAATAAGAAGGCCTTTGAGGTGATAAGCGGTTACGGACTCTTCGATAAAGTCTGTGGCACAGATTATGTAAGAATGCAGCTTGGAAAGACTTACAAAGTCTCAGACATTCTTGATTATTGGCGGAAAGATGAAGAAGCTTTCCGTGCATTGTCGCAAAATTATCACATCTATTAACTTAAAATCTTCTCATCATGAAGACGCTCAGAACAACAATTGCTGTCGCTCTGCTAGGATTGGCGCTGACAGCATTCCAGTCTAGCGCCTTGGCGCAGACAAGAAGAGATGGCGCTGGATCAGGCCCGACCAGATCCACATCAACATCAAGGTCATCCAACACGGCTTCACAGTCGTCAAAGAAAAATACATCTGCTGTCAAAAGTTCTGAAGCGAAACAGGTTTCACGTACGTCAACAAAACCAAGCACTTCAGTAGGTGCGCCTTCAAAACCGAAAGTACAGACTCCTGTGACACGTCCATCGACAGTCGGCAATGTTGCCCGCCCTTCAAGCGGCTCTCAGACAAAACCATCGGCAGACAACAAAATGACACGTCCGTCGTCGGGTTCGCAGGTCACACGTCCGTCGTCAAGCTCACAGGTCACACGCCCGACTCCTAAGCCTTCAACGCCTCAGACAAAGCCTCAAAAGCCTGCGGGCAACACCAGACCGGCTGACGTAACCAAGCCTGCGGACAACATCAGACCGGCTGATAAGCCTTCGACAGTGACACGTCCGGGACATCGCCCAGGAGACAGAAAACCAGCCGATAAAAAGCCAGGCGACAGAAAACCTGATGACAGAAGACCGGGCGACAAAAAGCCAGGTGGACCGGATGTAAGACCAGGCAAGCCAGTGCAGGTGCGTCCTGACCACAGGCCGGACCCTCACAGACTTCACCCGAGAGACCGAGACTTCATGCACTACAGCAAGCCGTCATATTATTGGACAGCTCACAACCACTGCTACGGCTACAGAGTAAGGATGCTACCTTCATATGCTCACAGACATGTATATCATGGATTGACCTACTACTGCTACAACGACATCTGGTATCGTCCATACGGCGGATATTATGTTGTATGCCGACCACCGTTCGGAACAGTCCTCGCAGCAAGCATAATCTCAGACATGGCCTGGGCAGCGATCAACTTCTCATACTACAACACTGTTGCTCAGACATACAGCCAGATCAATGAGAACTACGAGTACATCGCAGAGCAGAATGCGGTCATCGCTCAGAACAACGCAATAATCGCCGCTCAGAATGAGATGATCGTGGCAGGACAGCAGCAGGCTTCTGAAGCTTCTGCTCTCGCAATCCAGCTCGGCCTTGTACAGAGTTACGCCGCAGCCGGCAGTACATATTACTATCAGGACGGTGTCTTCTATACCATGGACGCAAACGGTCAGTATACAGTCATCGTTCCACCGGCTGGAGCTTTGGTGGAGACTCTTCCTGAAGACTACGACATCGTTGTCCTTGCAGATGGAAACGAGTACTATAAGGTCGATGACACTATCTACAGAGTGACTATCGTAGAAGGAAAACCTTATTTTGAAGTCCTCGGACAGTTGATCGGATAGAATGAACAGATTACTTGGAATATCAGCATTGGCTGCCATCCTTATGATGGCAGCCTCTTGTGCTAAAGAACAGGCGAGTGATCCCTACATGCTCTTTGAGGTACATGGAAAGGTAATGGATACGGCCGGCAATCCTCTTGCTGGGATCAGTGTCTCATCCGGCCTTTCTGACGTACAGACGACTACTTCAAACGGCACATTTGTCTTCTATGGACGCTCTGTCCCGATGTCATTGGTTGTCCTGACTTTTGAAGACAAGGACGGAGAAAAGAACGGAGGAGAGTTCTCGAATCTTTCAATGGAGATTGCAGTGAAAGAGAAGACTCCAGGAAGTAAGGACGGCAACTTCAAGGGAACTTATTTTGCCGGTGGAGTCGAGGTGGTGATGTTGAAGAAGAGCGAGGATATGAATCCTGATTCAGGATTTATTCCTTTATCTGCGCTTTGACAGTATGGACACGGGGAGCAGGGCAATCAGATAGCCCACTACTGCTACGCCCCCGGTCACAAGAAGGACATCGATCCACGAGATCACTATAGGATATGCCTGGACAATGAAATGTCCGGGCATTTTTATTATGCCGAGCTGCTCCTGCAGTAATGCGAATCCTAGGCCTATGATAAGGCCGGCTGCAAGTCCGGTGAGCGAGATCAGCCAGCCTTCAAGGACGAAGATCTGTCGAATGGTGCGCTCCGGAGTGCCCAGGTGGCGGAGGGTGCTGATGTCGGTCTTCTTTTCGATTATCAGCATGGACAGGCTTCCGAAGATATTGAATGCAATGATGATGATGACGAAGATGAGGATCATGTAGATGGCGATCTTCTCATATTTCATCATGCTGTAGAGCGACTCGTTCTGCTGGAAGCGGTCCTTGACCTTGAAGCCTGGTCCAAGTCTCCCTTCAATGTCCGACTGAAGGCTTTTAAGGCTGTTTTCACTTGTGCCTTCCTTGAGCCTGATCTCGACTGCAGAGACTTCGCTGTCATATTCAAGCAGTTCTCTCATCTTGTCTATCGGGATGATGATGAGCTCCTTGTTGATGTCGGTTCCTGCGTTGAAAACTCCTGATGGCCAAACCTTTATGCGTTCAAGAGATGCAGCAGGATTTGATGTGGAGATCTTTCTTGTCCTTGAAGGGAAGTAGATTTCTACAGGTGTGAGAAAATGGGGCTCCAGGCCGAGGTTGGAGGCTAGTTCCGCGCCAACGCAGGCCAACGGAACGTCTCCTCTATGCAGGGAGAATGTGCCTTTTATCATGTAGTCGCGAAGCGGAGACTCGGCCTCGTAGACCCAGTCTACTCCTTTGGCCTTCGCCAGAGACTGCTTGTCTGCATAGTTGATGAAGACGTCCTCTTCAAGGACGCAGCACATGTTCAGCACAGACTCCTGCTCTGCAATCCAGTCGTATGCTTCTCCTTGAGGTGTGAAGGTCTTTCCGGTTGCTGGAGTTATCAAAAGATCGGGTTCGACACTGCCCATCATTGATCTGATGAGAGTGTCGAACCCGTTGTATACTGAAAGAATGATGATTAGTGCAGCTGTTCCTATAGCCATGCCGATTGCACTGATCGCCGAGATGAGGTTGATCACATTGTGAGATTTCTTGGCGAAAAGGTATCGTAAGGCTATGAACGGTGCAACTCTCATGTTACTTCTTGAGAAGTTCCTCTATGTGCTCCACATAGTCGAGCGAGCTGTCGAGGTAGAAGATGATCTCAGGCACGATGCGAAGCTGCTTGCCCATCTGATGGCCAAGCTCGCCGCGGAGCGCCTTGTTGTTCTCCTCAAGCACAGCCATCACAGCCTCTGCCTTGTCAGAAGGGAAGATGCTGACATAGACTTTGGCAACAGAAAGGTCTGGGCTTACCTTCACGCCGCTGACAGACACGAGCGCGCCACCGAATGCCGCCATGCCCTTGCTGCGGATGATCTCTGCCATCACCTTCTGAATCTCCTTGGCAACCTTAAGCTGCCTTGTGCTTTCGATATTCTTATCCATATTTGTCATTTCGAACTTGTCGGGAAATCTATTTTACGTTGATGATGAAGTAGTTCTTCTTACCCTTCTGAGCGAGGATGTACTTGCCGTTGATGAAAGACTCCGAGCCGATCTGAGCATTGATGTCGGCAACCTTCTCCTTGTTGATGCTCACACCGTTTGCCTGGATCATCTTGCGGCACTCACCCTTTGAAGGGAATACCTGAGTCTCAGCAGCGAGGAGGTCGATGATGCCTACAGGGAACTTGTCAGCAGCAACCTCGAATGTAGGAACGCCATCGAATACTGCGAGGAAAGTCTTCTCGTCAAGGTTCATGAGGGCCTCCTTTGTTGCATTGCCGAAAAGCATCTGTGATGCTGCTACAGCGTTCTCGTACTCAGCTGCACCGTGAACCATTGTTGTAACCTCCTTAGCGAGGAGCTTCTGGAGCTCGCGGCGCTCTGGAGCCTCAGCGTGCTGAGCGATGGCTGCGTCGATCTCGTCCTTTGTGAGCATTGTAAAGATCTTGATGTACTTCTCTGCGTCTGAGTCCGATACGTTGAGCCAGAACTGGTAGAACTGGTATGGAGATGTGCGCTCTGGATCAAGCCAGATGTTGCCCTTCTCAGTCTTTCCGAACTTACCGCCGTCTGCCTTTGTGATGAGAGGACATGTAAGTGCGAAAGCTTCCTTGCCGAGGATACGGCGGATGAGCTCAGAACCTGTAGTGATGTTGCCCCACTGGTCTGCACCACCCATCTGGAGAGTACAGCCCTTGTGCTCGTAGAGGTAGAGGAAGTCGTAGCCCTGGAGGAGCTGGTAAGTGAACTCAGTGAATGACATACCGTCGCGAGCCTCACCTGAAAGTCTCTTCTTCACAGAGTCCTTTGCCATCATGTAGTTTACAGTGATGTGCTTTCCGATCTCACGTGCGAAATCAAGGAAAGTGAAGTTCTTCATCCAGTCGTAGTTGTTTACGAGCTCTGCCTTGTTCTCAGCCTCTGACTCGAAGTCGAGGAATTTGCTGAGCTGAGCCTTGATGCAGGCTACGTTGTGGTTGAGAGTCTCCTCGTCGAGAAGGTTTCTCTCCTGTGACTTCATTGATGGGTCGCCGATCATACCTGTTGCACCTCCCACGAGAGCGATAGGCTTGTGGCCGCAGTTCTGGAAGTGCTTGAGGATCATGATACTTACCATATGTCCGATGTGGAGTGAGTCTGCTGTTGGGTCGATGCCGACATAAGCGGCAGTCGAGCCTTCCATAAGCTTCTCCTCAGTGCCCGGCATGATGTCCTGGATCATGCCTCTCCACTGGAGTTCCTGTACAAAATTCTTCATGTCTATATTTTTTATTATTACTAATCTGGTTTATAAGATCCCTCGCTTCGCTCAGGATGACATTGAGAATGCCAATATGGCAAAATACAACTTGCAAAGATAAACAAAAACTACGGAAAGTTTAGGGAAAACTTTATATCTTTACGTTTGGATTATCAATGATATACGATATGAAGATTGCATTTCTTGATGCGGCTACGATGGGCGATGTGTCATTCGAGCCGTTTGAGCAGCTTGGCGAATTTGTGAAATATGAGAGTTCCACTCCACAGGAGGCTCGCGAAAGGGTGAAGGACCTTGATGTCCTGTTGATCAACAAAGTGCTGGTGGACAAGGAACTGATCGATGCGGCGCCGAATCTGAAACTCATCTGCATTGCGGCTACAGGCGTCAATAACATCGATGTGGATTATGCGGCTTCAAAGGGAATCCCTGTAAGAAATGCTGTCGGATATTCGACTGATTCTGTGGTGCAGTCCACATTCATGCACATCCTTTCGCTTGTGGGTGGAGGACAGTATTTCGACGACAGTGTCAAGTCCGGAAGCTACTCCCGCAGCGGAATGTTCACTGATCCGAACTGGAACTGGTGGGAACTTGCAGGCAAGACGATAGGTGTCATCGGTCTTGGAAACATCGGAAAGAAAGTCGCTCATATAGCTGAGGCTTTTGGAATGAATGTCTGCTATTTCTCGACATCGGGCACTGGCCACTGCAAGGACTATCCTTGCCTTCCTTTGGATGAGCTTCTTGCCAAGTCGGACATCGTCTCCATTCATGCACCTCTTAATGATCGTACATTGAATCTCATTGGTGCTGAGCAGCTTGCTATGATGAAGCCGACTGCTTATCTGGTAAATATGGGCCGCGGAGCCATCGTCGTTGAGGCTGATCTTGCCAAAGCTGTGGACGAAGGTGTTATCTCCGGAGCCGGCATAGATGTCTTCGTGACAGAACCGATTCCAGAGGATCATCCATACCTCAAGATGAAGCATCCTGAGCGCATGCGCCTTGCTCCTCACGTAGCATGGGCCAGCATGGAGGCCCGCAAACGCCTCATCGCCATCATGGCCGACAACATCGCCAAAGGCTGGTAAGGCGTGGTATAACTGCAAAGAAAAAGCTCGGTTCGCAACCGAGCTTTTATTGTATGTCGACAACTGTGTTGTACCTGGCAGATCAGTATCTGTTGAGCGGCATGCCGTTGGTCTTCATGCGCACCTGCTTCTTCACGTTGGCAAGTACTTCCTCGTATGCCTCGCGGCCTTCTTCTGTCTTGCCGGCGATGAGGTCGAGGTTCTGTGATGCTGCTGTGAGGACAGTGTCGATGAGGTTCACGATGAACTCCATGTCCTTCTCGATGAATCCTCTCGATGTGATGGCTGGTGTGCCGACGCGGATTCCTGAAGTCTGGAACGGAGAGCGTGAGTCGAACGGAACCATGTTCTTGTTCAGAGTGATGTCTGCCTTGCCGAGCTCCTTCTCTGCTACCTTTCCTGAAAGTTCAGGGAACTTGGTGCGGAGGTCGATGAGCATGAGGTGGTTGTCTGTACCGCCTGATACGATCTTGTAGCCTCTTGTCTTGAATGCATCTGCCATAGCAGCCGCATTGCTTACAACCTGCTTCTGGTACTCCTTGAACTCTGGCTGAAGTGCCTCGTAGAATGAGACAGCCTTAGCTGCGATGCAGTGCTCGAGCGGACCTCCCTGTACTCCAGGGAACACGCTTGAGTTGAGGATCTGTGACATCTTCTTCACGACTCCCTTAGGAGTTGTGAGGCCCCATGGGTTGTCGAAGTCCTTGCCCATGAGGATGATGCCTCCGCGAGGGCCGCGAAGTGTCTTATGTGTTGTAGAAGTTACAATGTGTGCGTATTTTACAGGGTTGCTGAGCAGACCTGCTGCGATAAGACCTGCTGTGTGAGCCATGTCGATCCAGAGGATAGCTCCTACCTTGTCAGCAATCTCACGCATTCTTGCGTAGTCCCACTCTCTTGAGTATGCAGACGCTCCACCGATGATGAGCTTAGGCTTGTGCTCAAGGGCAGTCTTCTCCATCTGCTCGTAGTCGATCATTCCTGTTGCCTCGCTCAGGCCGTATGCCACTGCGTTGTACAGAATGCCCGACATGTTTACCGGCGAACCGTGTGTGAGGTGACCTCCGTGTGCAAGATCCAATCCCATGAATGTCTCGCCCGGCTTCAGACACGACATCATCACTGCCATGTTCGCCTGTGCTCCCGAGTGAGGCTGTACGTTTGCGTACTCTGCCTCGAAAAGCTCGCAGAGGCGGTCGATGGCAAGCTGCTCGATCTGGTCTACAACATCACAACCGCCGTAGTACCTTGCTCCCGGATAGCCTTCTGCGTACTTGTTTGTGCAGATTGATCCGAGTGCTTCCAACACCTGGTCGGTCACGTAGTTTTCAGATGCGATGAGCTCAATGCCCGAAGTCTGTCTGTCTTCCTCTTTCTTTATTAGATTGAATATCTGAAGATCCTGTTTCATATATTTTGAGTTAACAAGATGCAAAAATACGTATTTTTTTTTACTTTTGCATGGTATGCACAACAGGAAACTTTTAAATATAGAGCTGGGCAGAGTCTCTGCTCAGGAGTATAAGCAACTTCCCGAGTCGGGGATTGTGATGGTGCTGGACAATATCCGCAGCGCTCACAATGTAGGTTCGGCTTTCAGGACCGCAGACTCCTTTAAGATAGATAAGGTGTGGCTTTGCGGCATATGCGCAGTGCCGCCTTCGGCTGAAATCCACAAGTCGGCCCTGGGCGCGGAAGACAGCGTAGAGTGGGAGCACGTGCAGGACACAATGGATGCTGTCAGAAGACTCAAGGAGGAAGGCTACACTATTGTGAGCGCCGAACAGACTGTGGATTCTGTGATGCTTGACACCTTTGTTCCGGAGAAGGACGGAAAATATGCTGTTGTCTTCGGAAATGAGGTTGCCGGTGTCTCTCAGGATGTGGTGGATGCTTCTGATTTCGCTCTGGAGATTCCTCAGTTCGGCACAAAGCACTCTCTGAACGTCTCTGTCAGCATGGGTGTTATTCTTTGGCATTTAAAACTACACAAACTTTAATATGATGAAGCGGTTCATGGTGGCGGCGGCGTCTGTCGCAATGCTTTTTGCCTGCTCGCAGAAGAATGGGGAGCAGGATATTCAGCTCTTTGATGCTGAGGCGTTTACAGCGGAGGTTGACGGTAAGGCAACGTCACTTTATACATTGAAGGCCGGAGAACTCACTATGCAGGTCACCAATTTCGGTGGTCGCGTGGTGTCTCTTTGGGTGCCTGACAAAGATGGAAACTACGATGATGTCGTACTAGGCTACAACAACATCGATTCATATATAAATAATAAGGGTGAGCGTTTCCTCGGAGCCGTGGTCGGACCATATGCCAACAGAATTGCTGACGGCACATATTCGATAGGTGAGGAGACATACCATTTCCCACAGAACAACAATGGCCAGACACTTCATGGTGGACTCAAAGGTCTTGACATGGTAGTGTGGGATGTGGTGAATGTCAATGACAGCACTTTAGTGCTTTCATATGTGCATGCTGACGGACAGGAGGGCATGCCTGGCAACTTGAGGATCTTTATGACTTATGCCCTCACTTGCGGCAATGAGTTCAGAATAGAATATGAGGCTCAGACCGACAAGTCTACTCACGTCAATATTTCGCACCACTCTTTCTTCAATCTCAAGGGTGAGGGTAACGGTACAATCAATGATCACGTCCTGTATATAAACGGATCGAAGACAACTCCTGTCAACAGGGTGCTGATCCCATCTGGAGAAATTGTAGATGTTGAGGGTACACCATTTGATTTCCGTCAGCCGAAAGCCATTGGAACAGACCTGAATGTTGAGAATGAGCAGCTTGCAAACGGCGGTGGCTACGACCACAACTGGGTGCTTGACCGCATGACTGAGGGCGGGATGGAACTCGCTGCTTCTGTGCATGAGCCTGCTTCGGGTCGTTTCATGGAGATATATACAGACCAGCCTGCGCTTCAGTTCTATGGAGGAAACTTCTTTGACGGTACGACTGAAGGAAAATATGGCAAGGCGCTGAAGTATCGTGAGTCAATCGCATTGGAGACTCAGAAATACCCTGACACTCCAAATCACGACAACTTCCCGTCTACGCTCCTGAAGCCGGGCGAGGCCTACAGACACACTTGTGTATACAGATTTTCTGTAAAATAATATGACAAAATGTCAGTCTTTTACGACTGGCATTTTGTTTGTCGTATAGAGATTGCCACGGCCCATCCTGGGCCTCGCAATGACGTGTTTAAGTCATTGCCAAGAAGGCGGTGACGTGTTTAAGTCATCAGTGACGTGATAATCTATAATACAAAGAAATAACAGCAAAACAATTAAATATGATCAGACCATTAGCAGACAGAGTCGTAATCGAGCCAAAGGCAGCCGAGACTCAGACAGCGTCAGGACTCTTCATTCCTGACACAGCAAAGGAGAAACCGCAGCAGGGAACAGTCGTAGCGGCTGGTCCGGGTAAAAAGGACGAACCAATGGAGGTCAAGGTCGGTGACATTGTCATCTATGGCAAGTATGCCGGAACAGAGGTGTCGGTTGAGGGCAGGAATTACCTCATCATGAAGCAGTCGGACATTTTAGCAGTACTTTAATACCACACGGTAGTTTCAATCGTAGTGGAGAAATCTATATATCATGGCAAAAGAGATAAAATTCAATATTGACGCACGCGCTCAGATGAAGGAGGGCGTGGATGCGCTTGCTGATGCAGTGAAGGTTACCCTCGGTCCTAAGGGTCGTAATGTAGTGATCGCCAAGAAATTCGGTGCTCCGCATGTGACTAAGGACGGTGTTACTGTGGCTAAGGAGATCACTCTTGAGAACCAGTTCGCCGACATGGGTGCACAGATGGTTAAGGAGGTAGCGGCAAGAACAAACGAGCAGGCCGGTGACGGTACAACTACTGCTACGGTTCTCGCTCAGGCAATCATCAACGTGGGTCTCAAGAACGTGACTGCCGGTGCAAACCCTATGGACCTCAAGAGAGGTATCGACAAGGCTGTTGCTACAGTGGTTGAGAGCCTTCGTGCACAGAGTAAGGAGGTGGGTGAGGACTATGCCAAGATCGAGCAGGTCGGAACCATCTCTGCAAACAACGACAATTACATCGGTAAACTCATCGCAGACGCAATGTCAAAGGTGAAGAAGGACGGTGTAATCACAGTCGAGGAAGCAAAGGGTACAGAGACTGAGGTCAAGGTGGTTGAAGGTATGCAGTTCGAAAGAGGCTACATCTCTCCTTACTTCATGACAAACGGTGACAAGATGGAGGCTGTTCTTGATGCTCCATATATCCTTGTGACTGACAAGAAGATCTCTACTATGAAAGACCTTCTTCCTATCCTCGAGCAGATCGCACGTGAGGGCAAGTCGCTCCTTATCGTTGCTGAGGATGTAGAGGGTGAGGCACTTACAACTCTCGTTGTGAACAAGCTCCGCGGAACTCTCAAGATCGCTGCAGTCAAGGCTCCAGGCTTCGGTGACCGTCGCAAGGAGATGCTTCAGGACATCGCTACTCTTACAGGTGGCGTGGTGATCTCTGAGGAAAGAGGATTCAGCCTTGAGACTACAACTCTCGGAATGCTCGGAAAGGCAGAGAAGGCAGTTGTCACTAAGGACAACACCACTGTTGTGAACGGTGCTGGTGCAGCTGATGCTATCCAGGAGCGTGCAGACCTTATCCGCAAACAGATCGAGACCACTACTTCTGACTATGACCGTGAGAAACTTCAGGAGCGTCTTGGTAAGCTCGCAGGTGGCGTTGCAGTCCTTTATGTAGGTGCTGCCACTGAGGTTGAGATGAAGGAGAAGAAGGACAGAGTGGAGGATGCTCTCAGCGCGACACGTGCTGCCGTAGAGGAGGGTATCGTACCTGGCGGTGGAGTTGCATACATCCGTGCTTCTCAGGCTCTTAAGGGTCTTAAGGGTGAGAACGAGGATGAGACAACAGGTATCAACATCGTTGCCCGTGCAATCGAGGAGCCGCTTCGTCAGATTGCGGCAAATGCAGGTGTGGAGGGTAGCGTGATCATCAACAAGATCGCAGAGGGCGAAGGTGACTTCGGCTACAACGCACGCACAGGCGAGTATGTACACATGTTCGAGGCTGGCGTGATCGACCCTACTAAGGTGTCTCGCGTGGCCCTTGAGAATGCAGCATCTGTCGCTGGTATGTTCCTTACTACAGAATGTGCAATCGTAGACATCCCAGAGCCGGCAGCTCCAGCAATGCCAGCAGGCGGTATGGGTGGTATGATGTAATCGGTATTGTGATTATATGGTTATGAGGTTCATGGTGACATGGGCCTCATTTTTTGTTAGACCATGGGATACAAAAAGAAAAGCGACAATCGAATCGACTGTCGCTTTCTTTAGCTATAAGAAAACCCTTAAAGGGAAAACGTTCGTTACGAAAGTTTATTGATGTAAACTGCGATACCGCTCTTGAGGTTTGCAGCCTTGTTCTTGTGGATAACGCCGATCTTTGCAAGCTTATCGATCATTGCATAAACCTTAGGAGCGTTAGCCTCTGCTGCTGCCTTGTCCTCTGTGTTACGAATCGCACGAATTGCGTTTCTTGTTGTCTTTGCATAATACTTGTTATGCAATCTGCGCCTTTCGCTCTGGCGATAGCGCTTTTCTGCTGAAGCGTGATTTGCCATTGTTATTCTTTTTTATATTTTTTGTAGTCGGTAGGGGAATCGAACCCCTCTTGCAAGAATGAAAATCTTGAGTCCTAACCGATAGACGAACCGACCGAACACACCACTTTTATCAAATGGGAGTGCAAAGGTAAGAAAAGTTTTTAAACTGACAAAATTTTCTTGCTTTTTCTTTGCATTATTTCTCGGAACCCTCCCAATCGAACGAGTATACGACAGCCTCAACTGCCCTCATATACTGTATTTTATCAAATTTCGGCGCGTAAACGAATCCCTCGACGCCGATCATGTATTTGCCGTCTGGGCTGTACATCACATGGCTGATGAACGGACCTCCCATGTAATCATTCTCCAAATCCCAAAGTCCGCGGATTTCGGCAAAGCTCTTGTTGTTGTATGTGAGGTACTCTACTTCAGGACTGATGTATTTGCTGTGGGTCATGTAAGAACCCTCGCGTGTTACAGGAATGTAGCTTTTTACCGCCTTCATGTTGTTCTGGATGAGACTGCTTTCGCTCATCATGTCTTCTCCGTTCACTACAGGGTATTTGTAGATGAGGATGTACTGCTTGATGTAGTCGGTGTTGCAGGTTGCAAGCCACATGTGGTTCTCGCCTTTGTCGTAGATCTTGGTCTCTTTAGGGAACACCGGCGAACCTCCGAACATCTTGTTGACCTCGTGTTCGATGCTCACTGATGAGTAGCGGGAATTGTTGCTTATGATCCTCTCTCTTTCAGCGCCTTCGATCACGCTTTTGATCTGAGCTGCATTACTGTTGAAGAGTTCCTCTGCACTGTTGTAATTTTCTGCCTTGATGTCGACCACGCACTGAGGAGTCGCCCATACGTTTTTACGGTAGGTTACTTTGTTGACGTTTGAAGGGTTGATGTCGACTCTGATGATGTTCCTCTGGATCTGGAACATTGCAGTAAAACCTTTTGGAGCGACATTGGACACTTTGAAACGTGCCTCAGGCTGTGGGAGCATAGGGTATGCCTGCTTGAGGCTGTCGCGGATCATCTGTCCGAGCGGACTGTCCCAATAATCCTTGTTGATGACCACGAGTACGTCTCCCTGCTTTCCGGATATGGTAGAAGGGTCGGTATATGTGGCCTTGTTGACGAGATACTGGCATGATGTGGCGCACGACAGCATGAGAGCTGTCAAGATTAGTGTCAGTAAGTTCTTCATGATAGTTATGCTTTGTTTAAATTAATTCAATAGTCTGGCGATGTCGTTGCCGAAGGCCAGGAACATCAGTCCGAAAATCAGGATCATTCCGATGAGCTGCATCACTGTGAGGAACTGGTCGCTCGGCTTTCTTCCTGTTACCATTTCATATAGTGTGAAGACGATGTGGCCTCCGTCGAGGGCTGGGATCGGCAGAAGGTTCATCACTCCAAGGATCACTGAGAACATGGCGAGGATATGGATGAATGCCTGCCAGTTCCACTTCTTAGGCATTGCGTCTGTGATGGCGATGATGCTTCCCACAGACTTGTATGCTCCGGTGCTTGGCTTTGCCAGAAGCCTGATGTCCTTGATCTGTCCTATGGTGGCGTCGTATGCCTTTCTGCATCCGGCCGGGATCGACTCGAGGAGCGAATACTGGCGCTGCTCTATCTTCGGGATGTTGAGGCTCACGCCGATGTTTCCGCCCTGGTCTACCTGTAGAGGGAACTGATGAGTCTCACTACCGCGGAGGATTGTCGCTTCAATTTCTTGTCCAGCCTTTTCCAGGAGAATAGGCAATGCGTCCTGGGTGTACTTGATGGCTGTGCTGTCGATCGCTGTCATCCTGTCTCCGGGAAGCAGTCCCGACTCCTTGTTCAGGGATGTCTCGGTGAAATCCTTTATGGAGAATGGGATAGCTATCTCAAAGAGTGACGTGTTCAGGAGGGCGGAGATGTATTTGTGATCGATGTAGATGTCAAGTGTGTCTCCGTCTCTGAGGACTGTGACTTTCTGGACCATGTCTCTGGCCATGTCCATCTGCATCATCTGGAAGTTTTCTGTCGCTTCGCCATCCAGGGCGAGGATCATGTCTCCTGTCTTGAATCCAAGCTCGTCGGCAAGCGATCCTTCGTATACGTATACTGCGTTGCCGTCAGCCGGAATGTAGGTCTCACCCCACTTGAACAGTCCGAAACAGAAGAGCAGGATTCCGAGAATGAAGTTGAACAGTACTCCGCCTGCCATCACCAGGAGCCTCTGCCATGCCGGCTTGCTTCTGAATTCGTAGGGCTGTGGCTCATTCTTGAGGTGGTCGGTGTCCATCGACTCGTCGATCATGCCGTTTACTTTGCAATAGCCTCCGAGCGGCAGCCATCCGATTCCGTATTCAGTCTCCCAATGTTCTGCCTTCGGGAACAGTTTTATGAACCATTTGGATCTTGTGCTGAACAGCTTGATTCCCCATGCGTCAAAGAACAGGAAGAATTTGTCGATCTTGATCCCGAACATTCTGGCGAAAGTGAAGTGGCCCAGTTCGTGGATTAGGACAAGTATGGAAAGAGCTATTAATATCTGTAGTATCTGCATTGCTTTCTGTTAAAATCACTATATCCTGGAGATTATCTCTCTGGCCTTGATCAAGGTCTCTTCGTTTGTTGCAAAGATTGCATCAAGATCGGGCTCTGCTACAAAATCCGCGCCTTGCATGCATTCCCGCACAACATCCGTGATCTGATAGAATCCGATCCTGTCCTGAAGGTATGCCGCCACTGCCGCTTCGTTTGCCGCATTCATTATGCAGGTCATGTTCCCTCCGATCCTGAGGGCCTCGTAGGCGAGTCCCAGGGCAGGGAACTTCTCGAAGTCCGGTGCGAAGAACGAAAGGCTGCCAAGCTGCGCGAAGTCAAGCTTTCTGTTGTCCAGTGTGAGCCTTTCAGGGAAACTGAAGGCAAACTGGATGGCCTCTCTCATGTCCGGGTGTCCCATCTGGGCTATAACAGATCCGTCTGCATATTCTACCATCGAGTGGATGATGGATTCAGGATGTACAACTACGTTGATCTTGTCTCCCTCGGTGCCGAAAAGCCATTTTGCCTCGATGATCTCAAGACCCTTGTTCATCATGGTTGCGGAATCTATCGTGATCTTGCTTCCCATGCTCCAGTTTGGATGGTTGAGTGCCTGGGCGCGTGTGGCCTTTGCGATGTCTTCCTTGTTCCATGTGCGGAACGGGCCGCCTGAGGCAGTGAGGTGAATCTTCTCGATGTCCGCTCCTGCCGAACCCATGAGGCACTGGAAGATTGCAGAGTGCTCGGAGTCTACAGGGAGGATTCTTGCTCTGTGCTCTGATGCAAGTTTCATGACGATCTCTCCAGCTGCGACCAGAGTCTCCTTGTTTGCAAGTGCGATCGTCTTGCCGGCCTTTACTGCCGCTATCGTAGATGAAAGACCGCTGAATCCGACCATCGATGTGAGGACGATGTCGATGCTTTCGCTGCCGACCAGGTCGCACACCGACTGCATTCCGGCGAATACCTTTATATAATGAGGCTGGAGTGCGTCTGCTACTTCCTTGTATTTCTCCTCGTTGCAGATTACCACGGAGTTTGGATTGAACTCCTTGGCCTGGCTGATGAGAAGTTCGGAACTGTTGTTGGCGGTAAGAAGTTCCACCTCGAACAGGTCCATATGCTGGCGGATCACATCAAGTGCCTGACGGCCGATGGAACCGGTGGATCCAAGAATGGCTATGCGTCTCTTCTGCATGCTGTTAGAAGTTAATGTGGTTTGTCGGATCGATGCTTTCGCCTTTGTACCAGAGCTCGAAATGGAGATGAGGCCCGGTAGTGAGGCTTCCGGTGTTTCCGACCAGGGCTATAGGCGTTCCCGCCTTCACCTTGTCGCCGACGTTCTTGATAAGCTTGTTGTTATGCTTGTATATGGATATGATGTCGGAATCATGCTGCAGCTGTATTGTGTGGCCGGTCTCCTCGCTCCATCCTGTGTAGATGACTGTTCCGTCCGCGATGGCATTGACTGCTGTTCCTTCGGGAGCGGCGATGTCTACGTATGGGTGAAGTGCCGGGTCATATCCTTCGGTGATGACTCCCTTGACAGGTGTGAAGAAGTGCATGCCTTCGATCGGGAGACTTCTGGTGTTTCGTCCTGCGATCTCGAACATCTCCTCGTCCTGTACTGTCTTGCGCAGCAGTGAGTCCTGCGACTTCAGGTATTTCTCGTTTCTGGCTGCTTCCGCCTGCTTCTGGCTGGCTGTCATCATGCTGTCGATGGCAAGTCCGCGTTCTCCTTCAAGAACCCTGCGCAGATTCTTGGCATAAAGTTCCCATTTGAAGATGACGCTTTCCAGAGAGTCGGCCTTGATCGCGTTCTGGATGGCCTCTCTTTTTGTGCTGGCATCAGGATAGCCTGGGATGAATGTTCTGATCGGTGTGAATGCAATGAGTGAGAATATGGCAGCACAGAAGATGACTATGGCGCATATTATCGTGATGATGAAAGTGGTTTTTGTAAACCTTACCGACTTCAGCTGCTGGTGTGTCTTTGCGTCAAGCAGGGACAGGCGGAAGTGTGTGGTCTTCTTCTCTTTATTCGTGTTGCTCATAATTATTTTTATAGTAACTTTGCATCCGATGGACAGAATTATAGGCATAGATTACGGCAGAAAACGTGTGGGTGTCGCAGTGAGCGACCCGCTCGGAATCTTTGCATCAGCATTGGATACGGTCCAATCTGCAAAGATAATAGAATATCTTAAAAATTATGCTGAAAAAGAGAATGTCACCCTCTTTGTGGTCGGTTATCCCATCAATATGAACGGAGCACCTTCTGAGGCTGCCAAGGATATCGACATTTTCCTGAAACATCTTGCAAAAGCATTCCCGGACATTCCGGTTCATCTTGAAGATGAGAGATTTACGTCTGTGCTAGCTCACAGGGCCATGATCGACGGCGGAATGAAGAAGCAGGACAGGATGAAGAAGGAGTCTGTGGACAAGATCAGCGCGGCAATCATTTTACAGAGTTACATGGATAAAAAGAAATAACATATGATACTACCTATTTATTTATATGGTTCAGAGGTCCTCAGGAACGAAAACATAGACGTGGATCTCAATGACAAGGAAGGCATCGCAAAGCTCTTGTCGGATATGAAGGAGACTCTTGCCGCTGCTGACGGATGTGGTCTTGCCGCTCCTCAGGTGGGTGTGAACAAGAATCTTGTGATCGTTGACGGACGTGACCTTTCAGACACATATGAGGGTCTTCACGACTTTGTGCGCGTGATGATCAATCCAGTGGTTGTGGAAGAGAGCGAGAAGACTTGCGAGTACTCTGAGGGATGCCTCAGCGTGCCTGGCATCTATGCGGAAGTCACTCGTCCTGAGAAGATCAAGGTGGAGTACTACAACGAGGAACTTGAAAAGGTGGTTGAGGAGTTCGACGGTTTTGCTTGCCGTATGGTTCAGCACGAGCTTTCTCACCTCGACGGCAACCTTTTTGTAGACAATGTCTCGCCGATCCGCCGCAAGATGATTGCGCGTAAGCTTCAGGCTATTTCAAAAGGTTCAATTCAGACACGTTATAAAAGCAAACGATAATATGGGAGCATTTCACGCATATGACATCAGGGGAATCTATAATGTAGATTTCGACAAGGATGTTGCCTACAAGGTGGGTTATTTCCTTCCTGAACTTCTTTCTGCTGACAAGGTGCTTGTCGGTAGAGATGCACGAGTTTCATCGCCGGAGATCCATGAGTATCTTCTTAAAGGAATCACAGATGCCGGCGCAGACGTATATGATGCAGGACTCTGCACAACACCTATGGTGTATTTCGGCACTGCTCACTATGGATTCAAGGCGTCTGTCCAGATCACAGCGTCGCACAATCCAGCTGAGTACAACGGAATGAAGGTCTCTCGCGAGAACGCTCTTCCTGTAGGTCTCGACACAGGTCTTGGCCAGATCCGCGACTGGATCGATGCAGGCCGCCCATGTGTTCCTGCTGAAGTGAAAGGCCAGGTGCATCCTATGCCTGAGATCCGCAAGGACTACCTTGACTTCCTCCTTAAATACAAGGGGGACTGGTCGGGCCTCAAGATCGCAATGGACGTTTCCAACGGTATGGCCTCACTCTTTGTACGTGATATCTTCGGCGACCAGCCTACATATATATATGAGGAGATGGATGGCCGTTTCCCTAACCACGAGCCGAATCCGCTCAATCCTAAGAACATCGTAGATCTTCAGAAGCTGGTTGCTGAAACCAAGTCTGACATCGGTGTCATCTATGACGGAGATGCTGACCGCGTGATGTTTGTGGATGAGAACAGCCGTTTCATTTCCCCTGACCTTATGATCGCCGTCCTCGGTCACTATTTCCTTGAGGAAAGAGGCGAGAAGGGATATGTACATCAGGACATCCGCAGTTCAAAGGCAGTGGGCGAGTACCTTGCTCCTATGGGCGGTGTGATGAATACATGGAGAGTGGGCCGTGCGTATGCCGCCCTCAAGCTTCGTGAACTTGACGGAGTGTTCGGAGGCGAGCTTGCAGGTCACTATTATTTCCGTGACTTCTTCTATTCCGACAGCGGACTCCTTGCTTCTATCATCATCCTCAATGTCGTGGCAAAGATGAAGGCGCAGGGCGTTTCTGTAAGCCAGCTCATCGGCCGCATCGAGAAATATCAGAACTCAGGTGAGATCAACTTCCGCCTCGAGCGCAAGAAGGAAGCTATGGACGCAGTGCGTGACTACTTCATGAGCACAGAGCAGTCTACTGCATATATGGATTTTGACGGTTACCGTGTGGAGTTCCCTGAGTGGTGGCTCAACATCCGTCCTTCAAACACAGAACCTTATCTCCGATTCCTCTGCGAGGCTACAACCAAGGAACTTCTTGATGAAAAGGTGGCTAAGGTCCGCGAAATCGTAGCACAGTTCTCATAATGATCCTGAGCGGAGACGAAGGGTCGAAAAAATACATTGAATGATTAAAAAGACAATAAAGAAATATATTATCGCGCTTTTCGTCGGCATTGCAGCTCTCGCTGCTGCCGACGAAATTCGTGCAGGCGAGCCGGTCAAGCTCGACACTGTAAAGACGCCTCTGCTGCTTTCGCGTCCGGCTTTCGAATCGGTGAAATCGCTCAACAGGTTCCCTGATGAGCCGATCGACACACTGGACACGGCGCATGAGTACATAAAGGTCCTGCTATATGCCGACAACACATGGCAGTACTACAAGACTCCTGAGTATCAGCATACAGCTGACGCTTTTGACGAGGCATGGTCCAATACGTCTGCCAATCCGTATGGATTGGAACTGTCTGACATGCCGGCACAGTGGTCAATCTGGTGTGTGGACAGTCTCGACCAGTATCACTGTCCATATCAGGGAGATGTGTACTACAGGGGCAAGTTCGGAATGAGACGTGGCCGCAGACATCAGGGTGTGGACCTTCCGCTCAAGACCGGAGAGCCTATATATGCCACATTCACCGGCAAGGTCCGCATATCGAAGTATTGGGGAGCATACGGCAATATCGTCGTAATCCGTCATGAGAACGGTATCGAGACCTTCTATGCGCACCTTTCGGAGAGACTGGTTAAGGAGAACGACTGGGTGAATGCCGGTGACGTGATCGGCTACGGTGGATCGACCGGACGTTCGACAGGCCCGCATCTCCATTTCGAGACCCGCTATAAAGGCTTTGCCTTCGACCCGCAGTGGCTCATTGACTTCAAGACAGGCCAGCTCCGCCAGAGACTCTTCGTGCTGAAGAAGAAGTACTTCAACATCTACAGTAACTACGAGCAGGACTTCGATGATGAGGCGAAGAATGAAGCAGATGACAAGAAAGAGGATGCCGAAAGAGAAGCAATGCGATGGTACACCATCAAGTCCGGCGATACTCTCGGCGGCATCGCCTACCGCAACAACACCACAGTCAAGGAAATCTGCCGTCTGAACGGCATCACCACAAAGACTGTTCTCAAGATCGGTCGCAAGATCCGTGTGAGATAAGTGACAGCTCGGTCAAAAAATGGCTTAAAAATGCCCGAGGTGTCCCAAACTGCTGCTTTTTAGCTGTTTTTGGGGACACCTCGGGCGTTTTTTGTGTGCTTTTTGACCGAGCTCTCTATCACATGACAAGGCAACGTCTGATCTGATCTTCTGGAAGATGTAGGATCCTGTACAGATATTCTGCAATTTGCTGTTTTTCTTGGCGCGATAGCATGTATACTGAAAGCTTTCCGTATTTAGGCAAGATGTTCCTATCGATTTCCGTACAAATGTCAATGTCGGATGGCCTTCTGTAATTCGCTTTTCCGTTTTCATAGATGAGCAGTTTTTCAGTGCCGTCTGTCCTTACCCCTTCTTCTATGCATGAGAGGTTAATGGGTGGCCGGTCGTTTTTGTCTTTCTGTTGCTCGGCCTCCCATTCCTCTGAAGACTTTCGGGTCATATACCAATTGTACGCCCTTGGGGTGACGAACAGGTTTTCTACCTGTGGAATGTCAAGTACGGACTCTCTGAGGAATACGCCGTTTTCATTCATTTTATAATTGTCCGGATATTCGGCTGTCTTTCCTATGTACTTGCGACAGTGCTTTCTGTCGAGAATTCTGTCACAAGGACTCTTACCCATATCTGCCATGAATATAGCATTTGCCGTACAGTGTGGATATGCATATGGTAGAGGTGCTATGCCGTGGTGCAGTGCGTTTCTCAAAACGTAGCTGGCAGCAGCTAGTGTATGATTGTAACCGACAACTTCCATCGTGAAATGCTTTTCCTCGCCGAGCTTTCCGTGGCGGTGGTATTTCCGGTTGAAGTACATGCTATAAGCCAACCTGAAATTATACATCAGCCCGATAGGGTCGGAAGTCTGGGATAACTGGTGGGTGTGAGTGGACATGAATGACTCGACTAAGCCAGTAGAGTCTGTTTTGTACAATGCGAGAGCTAAACAGTTGAATCCTCTGTTGTAGTCTTCGAGGTCGCGGAACATGACCTCGTCTCCAGCCGAAAGGCATAGGTGATACGTCTTTTTCATAACATTTGATCATTTTCACATTCATTCTCATCTCAATCTTTCTCAGCATCTCTCACGAAATGTCAGGTGTCTTCACCACTAGGGCAAATGTATGAAATTCCAGACGAATATGTTTTCGTTTTCTTTGTAGAAAAAACAGCTCGGTCAAAAAATGACTTAAAAATGCCCGAGGTGTCCCCGAAAAAGCGCTACAAGCATATAAAAACAGACACCTCGGTCATTTTTCATATGAAAATTGACCGAGGTGTTTGAAAAGGTGTATCTCGGCCCTACTCGGGCCGGCGGGAGTAAAAAATAGATATTACTCCCACTCGATTGTTGCTGATGGCTTTGGTGAGAGGTCGTAGCATACGCGGTTGACCATTGGAACCTCAGCGAGGATGCGGTCTGTGATCTTCATGAGGATAGGCCACTCGATCTGCTCGATTGTAGCTGTCATTGCGTCGATTGTATTTACGGCGCGGATGATCACCGGCCAGTCGTATGAACGCTCGTTGTTGCGAACGCCTACTGACTTGAAGTCTGGAACTACAGTGAAGTACTGCCATACTGTCTTGTTGAGGCCAGCGAGTGCAAACTCCTCGCGGAGGATTGCGTCAGCCTCACGGAGTGCCTCAAGACGGTCGCGTGTGATTGCTCCAAGGCAACGTACTCCGAGACCTGGGCCTGGGAACGGCTGGCGGTATACCATCTCGTATGGAAGACCGAGCTCGACTCCGCATGCGCGGACCTCGTCCTTGAAGAGCTGTTTGATAGGCTCGACTAGCTCGAACTGCATGTCCTCAGGGAGACCACCTACGTTGTGGTGTGACTTCACGCACTTTGCAGTCTTTGTACCGCTCTCTACGATGTCCGGATAGATTGTACCCTGACCGAGGAAGTCGATGCCGTCGAGCTTGCGTGCCTCCTCCTCGAATACGCGGATGAACTCGCCGCCGATGATCTTTCTCTTCTGCTCAGGATCTGCAACTCCCTCGAGAAGTCCGAGGAAACGGTCAGTGGCATCAACATATACAAGGTTTGCGCAGAGCTGGTTGCGGAACACTTCCACAACGTTCTCAGACTCGCCCTTACGCATGAGACCGTGGTTCACGTGAACGCAGACGAGATTCTCGCCGATAGCCTTGAGGAGGAGGGCAGCTACTACCGAGCTGTCTACTCCGCCTGAGAGAGCGAGGAGCACCTTGCGGTCGCCGACCTGTTTGCGGATGAGCTCCACCTGGTCAGCCACGAAGTTCTTCATGTTCCAGTTTGCCTCTGCCTTGCATGTGTCGAATACAAAATCCTTCACTGCAGCCTTGATCGCCTCTTCGTTGTTTGCGAACTCAGGAAGCTTAACCTCGCAGAGAGCCTTGTCGTGACCGGCTGCCATTACAGGGAAACCGGCCTCGTAGATTTCAGGAAGAACGTCGATCGCAACTCCGTCGATTACATTGTTAGGGCCACCGTTGATGATGATACCTTTAACATTTGGAAGAGCCTTGAGCTCTGCTGCTGTGATGTCATGTGGGTAGATCTCGCTGTAGACGCCGAGTGCGCGGATGGCTCTTGCCACCACTGTGTTCTCGTGGCTGCCGAGATCAAGAATTACGATCATGTCCTGTTTCATATACTTTAAGTTAAATTGTTTTCTGTATGTTGTATTTGACTGTCGCTTTTTCCGAGGCCGTGTAGGTATATGAAACCTACGACGTTACCCCTTTC
>JAFZEP010000150.1 GCA_017560625.1 Bacteroidales bacterium | reverse complement strand
GCAGACAGGTGCTGCTGCTCCTGATTTCATCAAGGCTGATGTGCTGGGAGAGGTTCCGGCAGATATCGCATCGTGGTCATATGATATACTTGTCAGCAATCCTCCATATGTCATGGATTCGGAAAAGGCTCTTATGAGGGCCAACGTCCTTGAGCACGAGCCGCACCTTGCGCTTTTTGTGCCCGACAATGATCCTTTGCTCTTCTACCGCGCAGTCGCCCGTTGGGCATCACGTCTCCTTACCCCAGGCGGATATGGAATTGTGGAGATAAACGAGGCCTTGGGTCAGCAGACCGCCGAGGTCTTCCGCGAGGCTGGTTTTATCGGTGTGGAAGTGGTTGCAGACCTCAATGACCGTGACCGTTTTGTGAAATTCATTCAGAAATTTGTTTGATTTTTCATAAAAATCAAACAAATTTTGACCTGTAAATCGCCCTTAGACGTGTGTCTGAGGGCGATTTTTGCAATTAAACGGGTACTTTTTTGTTACACGGATAAGTGTTCGGAACTTTGCTGCGGTTAAAAATGAAAGGTTATGAAAAGTTTTGGACAACTGATGATTTATGTGGCGCTTCCATTGTTGCCCGTGGTCTCATGTGAAATTGTGGATGATGATCCGGTTGAGCATGTAGATGAAAAGAAGTATATCTCTCTCAACGAAGTTGCGCAGGTCTTTGCGGGCATCCCTTTGGAATTGTGCCATCTGCAGGAAGTGCATGATGCCGTCAGCTCGTCGTCCGGCAACGGGTACGATGAAGAGTATACGATGGTCAATCTGTTTACCTGCCCCGGCTCCGGAGTCGGTGAAACGGATGTGACTCGTTCGGAAGGGAAATACGATCGCCCGCTGCGATCACTCATACATGAGCACCTGCTCACGACCAAGTCTTCAGGCGGCATTCCTGACCCTCATCGATGGCTTGACGAACTTGAGAGATCAGACATCCAGATCTACTGGCCCTATTCGGACAGTTGGGATGGAAAGACATTTCCGGTGATCACTTTCGATCCGGAAGATGATTCGGAGGTGAATCTGGGATATCGTCTGCATTTCGGTGAGGGCGGTGTCAGAGAAGTCGAAGAGGTTATCGTGGATGAGGCGATGGCCATGAAAACCGCAGTGTGGGTGATCAACCGCAACAGCGACTCTGAATACAAGACGCTTGAGATGCTTCGCAAAGAAGATCCTGATTGGGGAGAGGGCGGTGGAAATGTCGTCGTGCAGCCGTCAGCTGTTTCGGAGAAGACGGCGAAATCCTTGATCCTCAGAGATTTCAAGATGAACAGAAACTACGACTGCTGGTTTGCCGGCGCTTCTGAGTTCTGGGTAAAGATCGGTTCTGTCGAAGACTTTACTGCCACGACAGAGGCGGAGCTCAAACTCTACAATCCGAAGGTCACTGACTTCCTGATAGTAGTCAAAAGGGGACAGTTGGGCGAGGTGGTGCCTTTCAATGCCATGCTTATAACTGATTGGACCGAGCAGATGACGCACTGTGCGTTCATGATGACAGAGGATGACGGTGGGACGTGGACAGATTGGAAATGCACTGCTCTGGTGCGTATTGCATCCAAAAGTTATGGAATAGAGATGAGCATCCCTATGAAGTCTTGGGACGATATTGTGTGGCGTGGAAGGCTTGCGTGGGACTGGATCGAGGCCAGCAGCGGAAAGGTTTCTCACTTCGGCGATGTCGACCTTACCTTTGAGGTTGAGACCTACTAAGCCTCTGTCAGGGTCATCTCGCAGTGCTTGCAGTCGAAGTGAAGGGCGAACCTCTGGCCGTTGTTCAGAAGGAAGAGCGGACCGCTGTTCTTGGCATTCTGATGGACCGGACACATTCCCAGTTCATATCTGATGCAGTATTTTGTACGCATGAGTTCAGCTCCGAGGCGGTGTGAGAGTTCGTAGGCCTCTTCCATGTTTTCGGCTCCAGCACTTCTGTAGACGTCTTCCGACAGTCTGTTTGATACGTTTGATTTATAAGAGATCTCTTTTTGAGTCGTCCTTATGGCCGGTACATTCTCAATCTTTCTCAAAAGGAGGTCTCTTTTTATGCAGTCTTTCTGGTCAAGCATCGCTGCTAGGTCTCTTCTGACTGCGTTGATTGCACCGGCTGCCATGAAAGGCAGACCATTCTCTGAATTGAGTTTGGCGACGCGGAACACGTAGTGTCCGGTGGTCTTGTTGAACTGACCTCTGAAGATCTCTTCCATTCTCGCATGGTTGACTGCGTCCTGATCTCCTGCAGCCACCTCCATGACGGCAGTTCTTCCGTCTGCAGACTGAGCGTTGGCATGCATGGTCCACTGCCCCTCAGCCTTAATGAATTCAAGGTCGATGTCCACGTCGATGACGCGGGTGCATTTGTTCCTTTCGATCTCCTTCTCAAAGGCCGCATTCATGTTTCTGAAAAGACGTGCTCCCTGGAAGATTGATGGCACCTGCTTGCAGCGGATGCGGTTGCCTTCGCAGACATCGCCACGGAATCCGCACACGCTTCCGTCCTTGCCTACAAATGAGAATCCGTCACCGTTGTTGAGGATGATGTTTCTGTCTGACAGTCGGACTATGATTCCGTCCTTGCCGGCAGCAGTTACAGTTCCGATCTCCTCACCCATGGATTTTGCGGCGTCAAGACATGCCCACTGACCTCTTTTCCCGTCTATGAACAGTTCTGTGTAGCCTCGGTTGAATGTCTTGCGCGTGTCCGGTGTGAATCCTCCGGTCACTTTTCCGAATGAACCTCTGTGATATTCTCCGGATTTCCTTGAAATCACTTCCTCGATCGCAAGGGAGTAGTCTCTTACCACATTGCGGACATACGACTCGTTCTTGAGTCTTCCTTCGATCTTGAATGATGTGATGCCAGCCTCAGCCAGTTCCTCTATCCTGTTTCTGAGATTGTAGTCTTTGAGCGAGAGCAGTGCCTTGTTCTTCACGATCACCTTGCCGTTGGCATCGGTGAGGTCGTAAAGAGAGCGGCATGCCTGGATGCATGCGCCCCTGTTTGCACTTCTTCCCGCAATCTTTTCCGACAGATAGCACTGTCCGCTGTAGCACACGCAAAGAGCTCCGTGCACGAAGAACTCCAGTTCGCAGCTGACCGCCTCTCGGATTGCCCTGATCTGCTCAAGCGACAGCTCCCTTTCAAGGATCAGTCTTGAAAATCCCAGTCCTTCAAGGAATGCAGCCTGCTGAGGAGTCCTGATCGCACATTGAGTCGACGCGTGCAGTGGAAGTCGGAACTCGGATCTGAAATCTCCGATCCCGAGTGCTGCCATGCGTACGATGGCCAGATCCTGCACGATCACTGCGTCCGCTCCGGCCTCCTGCACTGCAAGCATCTGCCTGTAGGCGGCTTCCAGCTCGCTGTCGTATAGAATGGTGTTCAGAGTCACGAAGATGCGTGCTCCGAACTTGTGTGCATAGTCACACAGCCTTCTGATGTCTTCGACCTCGTTTCCGGCTGCCTGGCGTGCACCGAACTGCGGACCGGCTATATACACAGCATCGGCACCGCAGTCGATTGCCGCGATGCCGATATTTGCGTCTCTTGCCGGAGCAAGCAGTTCAAGTTCTCTCACAATGATTACTTGTTAAGAGCGTCAAACTGCTGCTTTGCAGCTGCACCAAGCTTAGGGTCTGAAAGAACCTGCTGGTAGTAGTTCTTAGCCTTCTCCTTGTCACCGCTCTTCTGTGCTGTAGCAGCGATGTTGAATCTCATCTGGTTTGCATCCTTAGCGTTTGGAGAGAGCTCAACGTACTTCTCGAGGTATGCGATAGCCTCGTTTGTCTTGCCGAGTGCGAGAGCTGCCTGACCTGCAACCTTCACAGCTGTTGCGTTCTCAAGATATTCGTTAGACTTCACTGCGAGCTCGAAAGCCTCCTGAGTCTTCTTCTCCTTGAGAGCAGCGGCAGCCTTCTTCACGTAGATTGTAGAGAGCTGCTTGTAAGCCTGCTTCTCCTGACCGTTTGCAGCAGCGATGTTGAGGGCCTCCTCAGCCTTCTCGTTGTTGTCTGTTGCAGCATAAGCCTGTCCAAGACGGAGAGCTGCCATAGCGTTGGTAGGGTCGCCTGCCATGATCTGGCTGTATGTGTCGATTGCTCCTGCATAGTCCTTAGCCTTGAGAAGGTCGTTAGCCTTTGCCATGAGCACCTGGTTTGCTTTAGCCTTTGCCTCAGCTGCCTTTGTCTCCTCGCCATAGAGACCTGCTGCCTCTACTGCCTGTGTGAGGAAACCGTATGCAGCGTCGTAGTTCTTGGCCTCGATATAGTCATTTGCGATAGAGATCATGAGGAAAGGAATAGTTGCCTTACAGTTGCTTGCGATCTCTGCTCCAGCCTCGCCAAGTGCCTCAGCCTCAGCAAGTGCAGACTGGTACTCTGTGAGGGCAGCCTCTTTGTTGCCCATGTTGAGCTCCATACCTGCGTTGTTGAAAATGTCTGTTACTGCGTTGATGTCCTGTGCAAATGCAGCTGATACTGTCATAGCTGCAGCTGCGAAAAGCATTACAATTTTCTTCATTTTTATAAAGTGATTAATTTAACATTAGTTTCAGTGTGCGTATAACCATGCAAAAGTAGGAAAAAATATTGTATTTTTGCATTGCTATTGATGAAAAAGATGAAAGTCAGACTATTTGGAATATTAACTGCTGCCTTGTTGATGCTGAATTGTTTAGCATCATCGGTTCAGGCACAGCCTCTCCTGCCTCGCGATCCCGCGGTGCATGACAGCGTCTTTCCCAATGGTCTCTCGTGCTATGCCGTGGGAAATTCTTCGGCCAAGGGGATTGCAGACATCACTCTGATCAAGAGGGATTATTCCGGTTCAGATGTCGTCTGTGCTTATAGAAATGTGATGCTTTCATCTGAAGTGGCAGTGGATTCCATGCTGCTGAACATTATGCGCAAGGTGGAGGCAGACGGTATTCCTGCCGACTGCGCAGTCATCGTCAGCGGCGACATCGACACCAAGGCGGTCATGACAAAGCTGAAATACATGTCGCTGATGGTGGACTCTTCCGTTCCGTGTCAGATCCCGGATCAGGTGTGGGATGGAGATCGTCAGATGTCGGTGTCTGTGGCAGACGACGCAGCAAGCGGCCTTTCTACCGTCAGATGCCATTGGCTGCTGCCTGGATTCCCAAGAGACAAGAGGTCTACAAAACAATATGCCATATATGAAAAGGCTGCATGGGAGCTTGGTGAGGTGGCGTGTGCGTGGATAAGGCGTGCTCTAGGCAGAGAGGGTGTTCCTTATGCGAAGGTGTCCTTCGTCCACGACGATGTTCGGAGTGATTATTCAAAGGAGTCATTCGCCTTTGAAATCATTGTCGCTCAGAGCGATGTGGAAAAGGCAAGGACTTCCATCACTTCTGTCCTTGCTGCGTTGGGCAGAGGCGAGGCAGGCGAGCCTGATGTCATTCTTGCCGAGATGGCTTTTCTTGACAGATTGGAGAAGTCCGCGACAAGACCTGTCATGTCAAATGAAGAGTATACGCAGATGTGCCGCGAAGCATTCCTCTATGGCACTTCGCTGGCCTCTGACAAGGAACGCATGGCATTCTTCCGTTCAAAGGACCTTTCCGGATCGGCGCGAAGGAAGATCTTCACCGGCATAACCTCGGCCATGATAGACATGGCTGGCCCATATGACTCTGCGCTGGTGCATCCTGCTGCCGTAATCCTTTCCGACACTCTCCGCCTGCAGGGACCGTCTGAAATCAAGACGAAGATCCGCATGTCAAGAAAGGATTCATTTTCGGGCGGAATGTTGTGGACTTTCGCAAACGGATTCAAGGTTCTTTACCGAAAAATGCCTTCTACCGGCATGAGGCTGTATTATTCTCTGTCCATGAATGGAGGCTATGGCAATGTCGAGGGTCTGGAAAGAGGAGAAGGTGCATATATGTCCGACTACTTTGACAACTGCTGGATTGCCGGAATGAAGAGCTCATACTTCAAGGATCTGCTGCTGCTTTCCGGAATGACATTGTCGGCGAAGGTCAATCTTTTCAACACTACTGTTTCTGGCCATGTGGAAGACAGGAATGTCGGCCTTCTGATGGGTTCGCTCCTTGCTGTGGCCAACGAATGCCGTCCGGATTCTTTGAAAATGGATTATTTCACCAGGTGTGAGGATCTGCGTCTGGCGATGATAGGGCAGACGGACATAAGGTCTTCGATCGACAGCCTGATGTGTCCTGGCTATCGATATACATCCTTCAAGGCGGGAGGAGTGCGAAAGGGCACTTTTGCCAAAGCTCAGGCATTGTTTGACTCCATGACGTCCAAGATGAACGACGGAATGCTGGTGATTGTAGGTGACATGGATGAGGCAGAGCTGAAGAAGATGCTTCAGCATTATGTCGGAAGCTTCAAGGTCAGGAACGTCGCTTCAAGAAGGCCTTCCATGGAGTATCATCCGGTGTCCGGCTGGGCTTTCTATAATGTTGAAGGAGAGGAGGATGCGGCAACGGTTGTGCTCACGGCTCCTCTGGCAATGACTGCCTCCAACCACTTTGCAGTCGATCTGGCAGCCCTTATGCTTGAGCGCAGGCTCGATGATGTGTTTGGGCCAAAGGGCAGGCAGGCGCAGATGTCTCTGTCAAGAAGCATATATCCGGATGAACGCTTCAGCATCATGATCAGCATTTCCGGCCAGTGCACCAAGGAAGATATGGACGAGCTGCATCAGGTCCTGGAAGGCTTTGATTTTACAGATGCAGAGCTGAAATCATGCAAGGAATACCTTAAGAACCTTTATGCCCAGCAGGCAAAGGATCCGCAATATTGGCTGCGTGTGATGCAGCTTCGCCATCTGGAAGGCAAGGACTTCACCACCGGCGCTTCAGCAAAGATAGATGCGGTCACTGCCCAGATGCTTGACGGCGTGTTTGCTGCCATGGGCAAAGGTGCGGGAATAGAGTATATAACAACAAAGAAATAAGTTTATCATGTATCACGGAACAATAATTCAGATCGATGACTGCCTCGTGTCAGAGGAGATTCTTACCGAATATTTCGCATGCGATTATGAGAAGTGCAAAGGCTGCTGCTGCGTAATCGGAGACAGCGGTGCTCCTATGGAAGAGTGTGAGGCTGAGGCGATCGAAAAGAACTATCATATCTTTTCGCCTATCATGTCGGAGGAAGGTCGCGCGACAGTTGCAAAGAAGGGCTTCTACGAGATCGACATGGATGGCGACATGGTCACTCCTCTCGTACCGGGAAGCGAAGAGTGCGTCTATACCCTGTTTGACGAGAACGGCAACTGCTTCTGCTCTATGGAACGCTGCTGGTTCCAGGGCAAGGGCGACTTCCGCAAACCTATATCATGCTGGCTCTATCCGATCCGCATCACTCAGTTGAGCAACGGCACAAGAGCGCTCAACCTCCACCGCTGGCATATCTGCCAGGATGCTTTCGCAAAGGGTAAAAAAGAAAAGATCCGCGTATATGAATTCCTACGCGAACCTATCGAACGTTACTTCGGAGAAGATTTCTATGAGGCTTTGGCAGAAGCTGCCAAAATGTTGAACAAAGAGGCTTAGTCCTCTTTGTCCTGGAACTTGTATTCCAGGCTTGACGCCAATCTGAGGACATCCTTGCGGTGGCCCTCCATGTAGTAGCCGTCAAGTGTGCGGGTGATGGTGATTCTGTCTTCACACATCTTCACCAGTCTTGCGCCCTTGCCGCTCAAGCGGAATGTCATTGTGTCGCCGCTCTGGCTCTCAAGTACATATCTGCGGTCCTGAAAGAATCTCACTGTCTCGGCGCTGATGTCGACAGAAGGATCGATGTAGAGCTTTCTGTTGATGAAGGCAAGCTTCGGGTATATTGCAGCGACTGCGGCATAGAAAAGCGCCATCTTCCAGAATGCGCTGTAGCCGCCTTCGAAATTGTTTGCGATGTTGCTGTCCGCCATTCCCAAAAAGACGAGAACATAGAGGATGAGCGACGTGAGCAGTGCAAAATAGAAGAAGTATTTTACTGAACGTACAAGGTATTTCATGTCGTGAGATATTTGATTGGCGTTTAATTTGCATGCCGCCCTGGCGGCGTATATCGGGGCAAATATAAGAAAAATCCGATATTTTATTATCTTTGCGGTCTTATTGTAACTAACTGAAAAAAGATGGAAGATTATACTTTTGATGAGGAGACAACCTCAGAAAACGGAAAGCAGAAGACGCTGATCATAGCGCTTGTTGCCATCACTGTGATTCTTGCCGGAGCATTGGCGTACATATGGTATCAGAACAACCTCAACAAGGAGGAGCTTGTGGAGAGAAAGGCTGAGCTTGCTGCCAGTATGCAGGACCTTCTCGATCTCCAGGATGCTTATTCAGGACTGTCAGTGCAGTATGATACCATCAGCATGCAGCTCGACTCATCTCGTATGGAGGTGGAGCTTCTGATGGAAAAGCTCCAGAAGGAGCGCCAGGTGAGCAACGCGACAATCCGCCAGTATCAGAAGGAACTCGGAACTCTCAGAACCATAATGAAGGGATACATAGTCCAGATCGACTCTCTTCAGAAGCTGAACACAAAGCTTACAGCAGATGCTGCTGCAGCACGTAAGGAGGCAGCTGCAAGCAAGAAAAAGACAGAAGAGCTTTCAAAGACAGTCAAGGATCTTTCAGGCCAGGTTTCAGCCGGTGCAGTCATCAAGGCTTACGGTCTCAAGACAGAGGCATACAATCAGTCAGACAAGGTTACCGACAGAAGCAGCCGTGCAAAGTATCTCTTGACCACTCTCACTCTCGGCGAGAACGATCTCGCTGCCAGGGGTCCTGTCACAGTCTACATCCGCGTAAAGGATCCGGATGGATATCTCCTTGTAAATGGTGCTCAGAAGGCATTCGAATACAATGGCGAGGTGATGAACTGCTCGGCCTCGCGTGAGGTCGACTATCAGGGTTCTGCTGTCGAGCTGGGTATCTATCTCAATGACATTCCAGAGTACACTAAGGGAGTCTATACCGTTGAGGCGTACACATCGAAGTCGCTTCTCGGAACGACAGAACTGATGCTTCGATAATCCGTGATATACGTCCACATACCGTTCTGCAGGAGTTTCTGCACATATTGTGATTTCTATTCAGAGGTCGCATCAAGGTGCAGCGCCGATGAGCAGCAGAAGTTCGGGCTTTTTGCTCAGACTTTGTGTCGTGAGGCAGCTTTGCGTTCAGGTGAGATCACGGACGACGTAAATACACTATACATAGGAGGCGGCACCCCATCGGTGCTGCCCCTTTGTGTTTTTTCGGACCTGCTGAAGGTGCTTCAGGAGCACGGTCATGGCGGGCCGTTCAGGGAGTTTACTGTTGAGGTCAATCCTGAGGACATTGTCCAGAAGGGGGAGGAGTATGTAAAGGGACTGCTGGCTCTAGGAGTCAACCGCATCAGCATGGGTGTGCAGTCTTTCGATGACGGCATCCTCCGCTGGATGAACCGCAGACACGACTCGGCGACAGCGCGTGAGGCGTATAGGATTCTGGAGAATGCAGGGGTGAAGAACATAAGCATAGACTTGATTTTCGGCCTTTCGCAATTGACTGATGATCAGTGGAATGAGACCTTGGATAAGGCGCTGGCCATTTCCTCTTGCGGCAGTCTGCCTCAGCATATTTCCGCTTATCAGCTTTCGGTGGAGCCGGGCAGCGCTTTGGCGCAGCTGGTTGAGCGTGGGCAGTGGAGCGAGGCTTCGGAGGATCTGTGCTCAAGACAGTATGACATACTTTGCAGGAGACTTCGTGATGCCGGATATCACCATTATGAGATATCTAATTTCGCTCAGCCAGGTTATGAAGCTGTGCATAACAGTGCCTACTGGAGCCACCAGCCATATGTCGGTCTCGGCCCCGGTGCTCATAGTTTTCTATCTCGCCAGTGTGTTCCGATGGCCCCCTCCCAGCAAAGCTGGGCCCCTCCCCCTACGCGGGGGTGCGAAAATGCCATCTCCACACATCTGGCATCGATATCAGAAAAAGATAAAAAGCCGATAAGACAATGGAATGAGTCGGATCTGGGAATGTATCTGAAGGCTGGCCAGAGTGGGGATTTCACTGCGGTACAGGGCAGTGAGGAACTGACCCAGGAGCAGCTGGTGATGGAGAAGGTGATGCTGGGATTGCGCACGGAAAATGGCGTTTCGGAAGAATTCCTGAGAGCAAACTGCGATGTGGAACAGATGGATGAGGCCTTGAGATGCGGCAATCTTGTGGTGTCGGCGGACGGCAACATCAGCATACCTGAAGACAGGTTCTTTATATCAGACAGTATAATATCATCGATAATATGACAACAAAGTACGCAGACAGAGTCGCGCAGTTGCGTGAAATGATGGCCCGTAACGGCTGGGATGCAGTAGTGATCGGAGGCAGTGACCCTCACAGCAGCGAGTACCCTGCCCCAAGGTGGCGTCAGGTGGAATGGCTGATAGGTTTCACGGCGGAAGCCGGTGATGTGGTCATCACAGAAGACCATGTCGGCCTATGGACTGACTCCCGCTATTTCATACAGGCGGAAGCACAGCTGAAGGCTACAGAAGGCGAACTTCACAAGACCCGAGTTCCAGGCGCCGTGAGCATTCCTGAATGGCTTTCAGGCAAGGCCAAGATTGTGGCAGTAGACGGAATCTGCCAGAATGTGGATTCTGTGCGCGAACTCGCTGACGCTCTTGGCGAAGGTGGCGTCGTGGTAGATGTTCCCGATCTTTTGGAAGAACTCTGGAGAGACCGTCCTGCGTGCCCTGTCACCCCGATCACCACTCTTGACGTAGAGTGCTTTGGAGGCATTCCTCGCTCAGAGAAGGTTCAGTGGCTGCGCTCGTGGATGCAGGAAAAAGGCTATGACAAAGTGCTTCTTTCTTCTCTTGATGAGATTGCATGGCTACTCAATGTACGAGGCGCAGACATAGATTACAACCCTTTGGTGATTTCATATCTTGTTGTGTCTCAGGGTTATATCCGATGGTTTGTGAAAAAGCCGGGCCTTTATGAGTCCGACTATGCCGACACATGGGACAGCTTTGAGGAGCTGGAGGCAGACGGTGTGCAGCTGTGGTCATACGACGAAGTCTTCAGCGGACTGTCAGACGACTGTGACGGTGAATTTGCCGGCACTCTGTTCGTTGATCCGTCAACCCTCAATTCGCATATATATGAATTTGTCAGGAAATCCTTCGGTGAGGGTGGAGTAATCTGCGGAGTATCCCCTGTGATCCTTGCCAAAGCGGTCAAGACAGAAAGTGAGATCGGGCATCTGCGCCAGACCTTCATCGAGGATGGCGTAGCTATGGAGAAATTCCTTTTTTGGCTCGAGACAGAGGTCGCTTCCGGAAGGACAGTGACGGAATGGGAGGCATCTGAAAAATTGACCTCATTAAGGGCGGAAATACCGGGACATAGAGGCAACAGCTTTGAAAACATATCGGCATACGGACCGTCTGCAGCGCTTCCGCATTATGTCATCGACCGAGACGATCCTGTTGCGATAGAGCCTCGAGGACTTTATCTCGTGGATTCCGGCGGACAGTATCTGACAGGAACCACGGACATCACCCGCACAATTCCTATGGGTGAGTGCACCGACCTGGAAAAAGAAGATTACACATTGGTGCTCAAGGGAATGATTGACCTTTCAATGGCAGTCTTTCCAAGAGGTACAGCCGGTTGTCAGATAGATGCGCTTGCGCGTATGCCGCTCTGGAAGGCGCGCCGCAACTTCGGACATGGAACAGGTCATGGCGTAGGTTACTATCTATGCGTCCATGAAGGCCCTCAGTCAATCCGTTACCAGTACAATCCGCAGCCTCTGCTTCCGGGCATGCTGACTTCAAACGAGCCGGCTCTCTACCGTGAGGGCATGCACGGAGTCCGTCATGAAAACCTTGTTCTTTGCCGTGAAGCCGGCACTTCAGAGTTTGGAGAATGGCTTGACTTCGAGACAATGACTCTCTGCCACATAGACACCTCTGCCATTCTTGTGGAACTGCTTGACAATCAGGAGAAGGCATGGCTCAATTCCTACAATGAAAGAGTATATAGAGAAATATCACCTCTCCTCCCTGAAGATGCTGCACTGTGGCTCAGGAAAAAGACAATGCCTCTTTAGTTCCATTAATTTCATATATTTGCAGTAAATAAGGAGATGCTATGCAAAGGAATCTTTCAGAGCTCGGGCTGTCATATATTCATAAGCTTTCTGTCCTCAGACTGGCTGTTGACCTTATAAAGGCCGACAATCAGATCTATGGTGAGGAGGTGGCTGTGTTGACCGATCTGCATCAGCAGTTCGGCCTTTCTCAGCAGGACATTGACGGCATCCACTACATCACTCTTCAGCAGGCTGTGGATTCTTTGAAGGATCTTGAAGTCGAGGCCGCTGAAATGATTGTCGATCTTCTGAACGACATCATGTGCGTAGATAACGACATCGACTATGATGAGAACATCCTCCTTACTTCTGTCAAGATGTCCATTGCGCAGAACTCCAAGTCCTGGTGCAATGTGATCTCTGCGACCAACGTCATGGACGAGACGTCCCAGAAGCAGATCATGTATCTTGAAGATGCCCCTTCTGAAGCGGCCCACAAGGTGTTTGACGACAAATATGACCGTCTTCTGATAACTAAGGCGTTCAACGATCTGGGTCTGGACTTCTTCTATCTTCCGGATGCGATAAGCGGCATGAATCCGTCTGTAGGACTGGGCACGAAAGACAATGCCGCCCTTCTCAGACAGGCCATGAAATACCTGGTCCCTTCTGCAGTCGCTTCGTCGGATGCCTCTGAGGGAGCCTTCAATCCGTATGATTTCTTCCACTTCCTGATGTCAAGATACAATGTCAGTGCGGATGTCCTCAAGTCGCATTCGTTCCTGATGCTCAAGATCCGCGACAGCTACTACCTCGACGACGACAACAACCTTGCAAGAGCGGTGGACTTCTTTGTCATGGACGTTTCGCAGGAGGTGAAGAAGCGCATATACTCGTTCGTGTCCAACTTCGACAAGAAAAGCAATCAGATTTCATACGAGGGATGCTACAAGATCCTTTGCGACTATCTCAGCACCGAGTCCAAGAACGTCAGTCATGTGTTCCTGGATGCGAAGTATGACTTCCGTCTGAAGGATTCGGCCCGTACTCCTATCGTGTTTGAATCCTCGCCTCAGGCCCGAACATTCTACCTTCTTCTGCTGTGGTATGGTGAAAAGGGTGTCCCTCAGTCTCTCTTTGAGGAGGCTTTGAGCCGTCTTGGCCAGATCAACAGGGATGATTACCTGTGTAAGGACACGCGGATGTTCGACATGAACAGGTTCCTCAAGTCGCTCCAGGACGAAAAGACAGAGGTGGCGAGACTTATCTATAATACGATTGCGATCTATTCGGCAATCTCGACCAAAGACACGGAAAACGTCAAATTCCTTGACTATATTTCTAAAATATTCCACTACAGGAGCGCTTTGAAGCATTACGTCAACAAGGGCTTCGCCGATGTGGGCAAACTCTCTGACCCTGCGGCATTCTCGGTGATGTTCGATGCCCAGCTGAAGGTGTACAGATTGCCTGCAAAGGTCTCGCGTTTTGTTGTGGAAACATCTGTCGGTCCTGTGGATCTGGCTGCAGGAGACCTCTGGAAATCACTGATTTAGCTGCGTTTTTTCGATTTTCCAAACGTTTGGTTTTTTAGTGTCTGTTTAGGCTTTTGTTTTGATATTTGTGCATCAAAAGTCTAAAACATGGCAGAAAAAAACAATATATGGAAGCAAGGCCTGTCCGAGAACTCACCTGAAGTGGTTAACGGAAAGGGTGGAAACATCATACCATTGCCCCCGAAAAGGTCTGTCTGGCTTCGTTACCTTGACAAGTTCAAGGATCCTCTTATCATCATTCTGTTGGTCATCCTGTGCCTTTCTTGTGCAGTTACCGCATACGAATATCATCTTCATCCCGATCCGAAGCTTTTCTTCGAGCCTGCCGGTGTGATCCTCGCGATCCTCCTGTCTACAGGTATCGGGTTCATCTTTGAAAACAAGGCCGAAAAGGAATTCGACGTCCTCAATCAGGTGAAGGACGACCGTCTTGTCAAGGTCATCCGTCGCCGAACCAAGGACTCAAAGCCTAGGCTGGTCACAATCAAAAGGGCGGATGTCGTAAAAGGCGATATCGTAAGACTTGAAGGCGGAGATGAAGTCCCGGCCGACGGAACAGTGCTCCTGAGCGAAGAGCTCAGAGTGGACGAGTCCGCATTTACAGGCGAGCCGTATGTCATGAAATACGCAGACGCGTCCCAGGCCAGTGCCGATGCTGCATATCCGGCTGACTTCCTTTTGCGTGGCTCCATCATTCTTGACGGATTCTGCCTCTATAAGGTCGAGGCTGTCGGCGAAAATACAGAAGAAGGAAAGGGAGCATTGAAGATGCGCGAAAGCGAAGAGGTGGAGACTCCGCTTAACAAACAGCTTGGAGAACTTGGCGGTCTCATCACAAAGATCAGCTATATTCTTGCAGGCCTGATCGTAGTGGGCCGAATGGCATTCTATTTCATGAACGGAGGTGTTGCGGACATTGATTGGATCCATTTTCTGGAGTATTTCCTCAAGTCGGTGATGATTGCAGTTACGCTTATCGTTGTGGCTGTGCCTGAGGGACTTCCGATGAGTGTCACCATATCTCTGGCTCTGAGCATGCGCAAGATGCTCAAGGAAAAGAACCTTGTGAGAAAGCTTCATGCATGCGAGACTATGGGCGCGACCACTGTCATCTGTACAGACAAGACAGGTACTCTTACCCAGAACAAGATGACGGTGCTGGCAAAGACTCTTTACTGTGACGATGACCTGATTATCCGTAATGTGGCAGTAAACTCGACAGCGGATCTTACAGTGATGGAAGACGGTTCGGTGCATGCTATCGGCAACCCGACCGAATGTGCGCTTCTTACTTGGATATCAAAAGAATATGAGGTAGACTACAGATCATTGAGGGACAACTATGATATCGTGTCTTCTGTGCCGTTCAGCACGCAGAACAAATACATGGAGGTTGTGGCGCGTGACAGACAGACAGGTGAGACTGTGCGACTTGTAAAGGGAGCGCCGGAATATGTGGTTGCCATGTGTTCTGCATCTCTTTCCGAAGAGGCATCGGCACAGGTGAAGGAGGTGCTTGCCGGATACCAGGGCAAGGCGCTCAGAACTTTGGCTTTTGCATATCAGAGGGATGGCGTTGATGCAGATCTGCAGCTTGGTGGTGTTGTCGGCATTGCTGACCCTGTGCGTCCAGGTGTGAAAGAGGCTATCGAGACATGCCGTGAGCGTGCCGGCGTACGAGTGATCGTGGTTACGGGCGACGTTGCTGCGACGGCCGAGCAGATCGGTTTGGAGATAGGCCTGTTTGACGACGGAGAGAAACCGTTCTCGATGTCAGGCCAGGATTTCGCGGCAATGTCTGATGATGAGGCCCGCGAAGCTATCAAGACGTTGAGAATCCTGTCTCGTGCCCGTCCTGAAGACAAGGCCCGACTGGTTGGACTCCTTCAGGAAAACGGAGAGGTTGTGGCCGTAACCGGTGACGGTACAAACGATGCTCTCGCCTTGAAGAAGGCCCAGGTGGGTCTGTCTATGGGCGACGGTACTGCGCGTGCCAAGGAGGTCAGCGACATCACGATCCTGGACAACTCTTTCGTCAGCATCAATAAGGCAATCCTCTGGGGACGCTCTCTTTATCTGAACATCAGACGATTCGTCCTTTTCCAGATGACGATCAATGTCTGCGCTTGTCTCCTTGTGCTTCTGGGTGCATTCCTTGGCGTGGATTCGCCTCTTACCGTGACTCAGATGCTTTGGGTGAACCTCATCATGGACACCTTTGCTGCAATGGCCCTTTCGTCTCTGCCTGCCGATCCGCGTGTGTTTGACGAGAAGCCTCGCGACCCGAAAAGCCACATCATCGACCGCGGCATGGTCAAAAGCATCTTCTTCGGAGGTCTTGTTTTCTTCGGAAGCCTGATCGTTCTTTGGGAAATCATGCTTCACACCGATATCAGAAGCGTGCTGCAGCTTCTTGATTGGCACACTATAGCAGACGGCATTTCAGGCACTATCGGGCACACAAGCACGGAGCTGACACAGAAAGAGATGGGTATCTTCTTCTCGATATTTGTGATGCTCCAGTTCTGGAACATGTTCAACGCCAAGACTTTCCGCTCGGGCAAGACCTTCTTCGGCAGCATCAGGTCAAAGACAAGCTTCAGCGCAAGCTTCTATCTCATCGCAGTGGTCATTCTAGTTGGTCAGATCCTCATCGTGAACACATTGGGCAACTTCTTCGATGTTGCGCCTATCAAGGCCCTCGACTGGATCCTCATCTTCCTGGTGACATCTCCGGTGCTGTTGATTCCGGATCTGTGGAGATGGTTCAAATACCGCAATCAGCAGTAGTTAAGCATGAAAACAGGCGAAAAAGGACGGCTCACAGGCTGTCCTTTTTCGCATTAGCCGGATTTTTTAAAATCATTATTTGCTGCATTGACAAAATTTCCTAAATTTGTAAGTTGTTAACCTTCAACTTACGAATATGAGATTAATATCTGGTAAACTATTCATGAGGGGAGTATGTCTGCTCCTCTTGTTCGCGTATAGTATTTCGGCTTTTGCGCAGGG
>JAFZEP010000149.1 GCA_017560625.1 Bacteroidales bacterium | reverse complement strand
TTGTGTTGCTGATGATGCGCAGATATATTTCAAGCTTTCTCCGATAGCGGATCCGGAGCCTCAGACGACCTATGCAGTTGTCGGCATCAACGCTGCTCTTGAAGGAGTGGAAATCGACGTGGCACGCGCATGGCACAACGATGACTACTATTTCATCTACGAAGATCCGGTCATGTACTATTCTCAGTACAGAAAACTCACTTCTGGCACGATTTTCATAAAGCGACATGGCGATCTGCCTGAAGATTATCAGGTGTTGGCTGATATTGTGCTTCCGGATGGTAAGAAATTTCATTTTGAGCAGAAATAACTTGCTCTTCATTGTTGATAAGTAGGATTTTTTATAAATTTGTAAGAATCTCCCAAGACTAAACACAACCATTAATTAATAATATCATGAAAATCAAACATTTGTTGATCGGTATGCTCGCTATGGCGGCATCCGTGGCTTGTAAGCAGGAGGAACCTGTTGTGGAGCCGGTTCTTGAAGTCAACAAGACAGCAGTCGCTCTTGCAGCAACAGCTGGCGAGTCGACATTCAACGTGACAGCAAACAATGCATGGACTGCTTCTGCAGATGCGGATTGGGTATCACTCGATCCAGCAAGCGGTGTTGCATCAAAGGATGCTGTGACAGTAAAGGTGACTGCAGAAGACAACACAGCAACAGAGGCTCGCGTAGCAACTGTGACAGTGAAGTCTGGTGAGATCGCTAGAACAATCAAGGTCAATCAGGCTGCTGCTGAGGCCACAGGCGATGATCCTGTTGTGGATGAAACTAAGTGGGGTATGATGGGTTGCTTCGTTGACAACCTCTGGTCAAAGGACGTTCCTATGGCTAAGGAAGGCGAATGGATCGTAGCGAAAGGTGCTCAGTTCACAGAGCTTACATTCAAGATCCGTGGCAACGAGAGCTGGGCTGATGCTACCAATATCGGTGTCGCTCCTGGTTCAGAGAGAGGCGTAGTCAACGGTAAGGTGGCAGTCGTAACTGCAGAGTATTCTAAGGCAAACCTCGGTGGTGACGCAGCTGACATCAAGCTCAATGGCGAGGCTGGCACATATGACGTATACTTCAGCGTGGAGAACATGGAGGTTTACGTTATGGAGCAGGGCTACAAGCCAGGTGAGAAGGAGCCACAGAACCCAGATCCAGTGGAGATCACTTACACAGTTGTAGGTACTCTCAACAACATCAACTGGAACAACAGCGCTCCAGAGGGACTCATGGCAGCAGAGGGCCAGTACCTCGTGGCTAAGAACGTTCCTTTCGTGACTGCAGCTACATTGTACGGTGGTGCTGACCAGTTTGAGTTTAAGATCGTTGAGACAGGCACATGGACAGGCTACGGTAGAGCCGAGGATGTTGTCACTCCAGTAAACGGTGAGATCGCTGTGAAGATGGGCGGCGACAACATCATGGTTACAGGCGCTGAGGGCAACTACGACGTATATTTCGACAAGGCCAACCTTAAGGTTTGGGTTGTGACTCCAGGCACTAAGCCAGGTGAGGTCGCTCCTGAGCAGCCTGAACAGCCTGAGCAGCCAGCAAAGTCAGGTTGGTATATCGTAGGCTCATTCACTGGCGAAGGCTGGGGCTGGGATGCCGCAGCAGGTCTCCAGCTTGATGTTCTCGACGAAAACTACTATGTATACTACGGGCTCGAACTTGCAGAGGGCGCACAGTGGAAGTTCCTCAATGGAACAGCTTGGGGTGCTGCTGAGGTTGGTGCAGACAGATCTTCTGTAGATCCAAACACAATTCAGGCAAAGGGTGGTTCAAACATTGCCGTAAGCGCTGCTGGCAAGTATGATATCTACCTTGCAGCTGATGCATCGAAGTATTATGTAATGTCTGAGGGTAAGACACCAGCTGAGGCTACAGAGCCAGGTGCGGCTGTGATCACTTACTCGGTGTCTGGAACAATCAAGGATGCGGCCTGGAGCAATACATATGCTCCTGCTCTTCTCGTTGAGGAAGGTGGCTATCTTGTAGCTAAGAACCTTGAGTTCGTTTGGGCGTCCGCACTTTACGGTGAGTATGGTGCTGACCAGATAGAACTGAAGATTTTCGAAACTGGAACATATAATGGCTATGGTCTTGCCGAGGCTGTGACTTATGCGGCAAATGCAGAGATTTCGGTTGTATATGGTGGTGCTAGCAATATCGCAGTAACAACTCCAGAGGGAACATACGACGTATACTTCGACAAGGAGAACGGTAAGGTATGGGTTATGAACGCAGGCCTCAAGCCAGGTGAGACTCCGGCAGAACCAGAGCCAGAGTACGAGCTCGACGGCAAGCAGTGGTACTATGCCAACATGGGCGTTCTTGTAGATCTCGGTCTTTATGAGGAGGGTGCAATGGTAGTTGCGGTTCCTCTCAATGACGGTTCAGGTTTCGGTGCTTACATGTATGGTGCATATGAGATCGTTAAGACTGATGCAACTTCAGGTAAGGTTGTCTTCACTCAGTATGATCCAGAGTGGGATGAGTTCATGGATCCTGTGGACTATCCTTATTCAGAACTTTCTGAGAACCTCGTGATGATCGGTGCAGAGCCTCTTACAGGTGATCCTACTCCGCTTCCATTCGTAGCTGTTGAGGAACCTTACGAGATCGTGTTCGAGGAAGTTGGTGGCGCTGACCCAGTAGGTCCTATCGAGAACGGTCAGTACTGGTTCTTCAACGGAACAAAGGTTATGGCGCCTCTCGCTGAGGGCACAACAACAGGTACTCTTCCTGCAGGCAACGTGATCAACGGTGCAAGTACAGAGAAGAATATCTTCACTCTCATGTACGATCCGGACATGAGCTACTACACAATCATGGACTCATACGGACGTTTCCTCGGTCAGACAGATGAAACAGGTAATATTACTGTTACTGATGTTCTTCCTACAGGCGAGGATTATGCATATTATCTTTGGTGTGTAGAGACGGGTTACGGTGAGGCTGTATCTATCTACAACGCAGCATACTACTACGACATCACTTACTCTTCAGCAAACAACAATTGGGCGCTTGTAGACGGTGGTTATGAGTATCCTGAGACTCTCCCTACACTCGTGAAGGCTGAGAATCCAGTTGAGGAGCCAGTTGAGCCAGAGGGACCAAAGGTAGTTACAGTCGCTGAGTTCAACGCTGCGACAGATAACACTATCGAGTACCAGGTTTCAGGTACTATCAGTGGTATCTATCAGGCATACAACGCTTCTTATGACAACATCTCTCTCTACATCTCAGACGAGACTGGTGAGATGCTTGCTTACAGACTCTCATGCGCAGGTATTACAGATCCAGCTAACACACTCACAAAGGGTGACCTCATCACTGTAAAGGGTATGAGAACTCTCTACAATGAGAATCCTCAGATGGCTCAGGGTGGCGTTATCGTTGAGCACACTGACGTAGTAGTTGAGGCACCGGCAGGTTCTGCAGAACTTTCTTTTGCTGACAAGGCAAACAGAACAGTCTTCACAACTTCTCAGCAGGTTTGGGAGCAGAACGGTATTAAGCTCATCAATGACAAGGGAGCATCAACAAGCAACGTTGCAGACTATGCTGCACCAGCAAGATTCTACAAGTCATCAAAGATCACTGTAGAGTACGCAGGTATGACTAAGATCGAGTTCGTTTGCAACAACGGTTCATATGCAACAGCATTGAAGAGCTCAATCACAACAGGAACTGTATCTGTAAACGGTTCTGTAGTTACAGTTGTTTTGGATGCAGCTGCTGACTCATATGTGATCAGCTCACTCACAGGTGGTCAGGTTCGTATGGATAGCCTCACAGTTTACGCTGAGTAATCCATATTCCATATGATATTGACAGGCGGCCTTCGGGTCGCCTGTTTTTATTGAGATTATTATTGTCTATATTTGTAGAGTATAATGATCCCAAGGAAATGAATCGTATTTTCACAATAATGTGCCTGCTGACAGGCATGTTTCTTTTCTGGGGCTGCGAAAAGCCTCAACAGGAGGAGCCGGAGAAGCCGGGAAATCAGGAAGAACAATATGACTTCAAGCTGGAAGTGACCGATGTCACATCGACATCGTGTCATTTTTCCGTTCTGCCCAAGTATGAGCAGATGCCATATGTGGTGATGATTGTGGAGAAGTCGGAGTTCGGTGCGTTCGACGATGAGTATAAGTATCAGGACGATGATCTGGAATGGTTCGAGCGTCTTGCGTCTGAAGAGGGTAAGTCTCTTTACGACTGGCTTAAGGATTTTCTGCATGTGGGTCCGTTCGAAGATGAAGAGGAAGGCCTTATGCCTGGTGTGACCTATTATCTTTATGCATACGGCCTTGATTATGAGGGCTATTTCACTACGGGAGTCACAAAGTGTGAGTTCACTACCCCTGAAATTGTGCAGAATGAGCTGAGCTTCAATATAGAAATAACAGACATAGGGCTGACCCAGGCAACAGTTAATGTGACAGCCGACAAGAAGGATGCGGTGTTCTTCATGAATGTCTTCTCGATGGAGCAGTATGAACAGTGGGGAGGCGATGAGACGGCCTTTGCCACTCACGCTCTTGCTCTTGTCGACTATTATGTGACGATGGGCAGGACGACAGAGGAGATGGTTGCGAACCTTGGAAGTGTCGGAAGCGCATCCCTGGTGTTTGACGAACTTGTGGACGACACAGAGTACATGGCCTATGCTGTGGGAATCGATGAGAATTTCTATGTGAACACAAAAGCTGAAGTCGTGAAATTCAGGACTCAGAAGGCGGCCCAGTCTGCGAATACCTTTGAGATTGACATTACAGGAACTACATATTGCTCAGTGCTCGGCACTGTGACGCCATCGAACGATGATCCGTTTATATGCTCAATACAGCCGAGGGAGCAGCTCCTGGACTATGAGTCTGACACAGAGATCATGTATGACCTCGTGGCGACATATCAGAAATGGGGACTGCTCGACAAGGTGCTGTACAAGGGCACAACAGTGGACCTGGAGGAGATATCCTCATTAAGCCCTTCGACTGATTATGTGGTATTGTGCTTCGGCTGGGATGGGGCTCCTACGACAGGCCTCACAAGAGCGGAGTTCACTACAGCTCCGGAAGGAGGAAGGCCGCAGGCTCAGGAGATGACATTCGTCCTTTCCGACATCATGCACAACAAGGTGACTGTCAACATTCATCCGAAACTTGGCCTGTATTATTTCTATGACTGCATGTCCATGAAGAAATATGAGGAGTACATTGCTTCTGAGGGTTCGGCGGATGAGGCCATCTGCAGATTCATAGATGAACGAATTGATTATGGCGCAGATTTCTTCAGCTGCACAAGAGCAGAGTACCTGGCAGATATGGGTGCTGCAATAGGCAAGCAGAAATGGACTTTTACCGGTCTGGAGCAGGATACGGAGCATATGATTGTTGCAGCCACTGTAAATATGGCAACTGGACAGATTGCCTACAGAAAGCCATTTACGAGTGAAGTGTTCAGGACGACGGTCCTTATTGAGAGCAATGCTGCCATTGAGTTCGTCATCGACAAGTATTATGACGGAACAGAACTGGCGGAGCTTGATCCGACACAGTTCAGCAAGTGCAAGGGCATGGTGATGGTGCCTTATACAATTGTTCCTAACGCTGATGCTGCCCATTGGAGAACCACATTCACATATGGCGAATTTGCAAGCTGGGCCGAAAGAGATGACATCCTGTTTGAACTTGACTATCAGTGTGACAATGACAGGACTCAGGGCTTTGCGGTTGTGCACTACAATCAGATCGTGTCCTTCATGGGTATAGCTGTGAATGATGAGGGCTACACAGGACCGTTTGCACTGCATGAATTCACTGCCGTCAATGGTGGAGCATCTCCTGCTCAGGAATTTATAGACTCTTTGAAATAATATCGATATATGAAGATAAACAGCCTCATTTCTATATGTTGTGCAGCTCTTGTTTTTGCTGCATGCGCGGAAAAAGACACGCCTGTCGATGAACCATCAGGCGATGTTGCAATCCCTGAGCTCCCGGCAGATCCGCAGCCTGAAAACACGGAGTTCAATCATAGGATTCTTCTCCTTCAGCACACCGGAACATATTGCTCGAACTGTCCGAACCTGATGACTTCGCTCAAGGAGCTGTCTCAGATGGAACATTATGCCGATAAATATCAGCATGTTGCGGCACATTCATATAATCAGGAGGGCGATCCGGCATATTCTCAGGCGGCAGCCAATCTTTCTCAGGCATTCTGCGATGGATATTATCCGGAACTGACCTTCAATCTGACAAGAGTAAATACAGGAACCTCATTGGCAGTCAGTACAATAACCGGTGTCATTGACAGACTTCACAAGGAAGCCGCTGACGTGGGAATTGCTGCGGCTGCAGGCCTGTCAGACAAGACTGTCGGTGTGAATGTGCAGATCAAGGCTGCGACGCCAGGACAGTACCGTGTTGCTGTGTGGGTGCTGGAAGATGGCATCCGAGGCAAACAGGAAGGCGCGACAGAGGACTGGATGAACACCCATGGCAATGCAGTCAGATCAATGGCTGGAAATACTCTCAATTTGCGTATATACGGAGAAAAGATTGGAGAACTTCAGGCCGGCCAGACGGCGGAAAAGACTTTCACTCTGTCTCTTGATGAGACATGGCAGGCTGAAAACTGCAAGGTGCTTGTGCTTGTCAATGCCGCTGGCTCGGACGGACGCTATGACTTGGCAAACTGTATCCTGTGTCCTGTCGGAAGCACTGTGACATATGATTATAAATAAGATTATGAAGAACTTACGCTATTTTATATTCCTTTGGGCTGTCGTGGTCATGGCGGCTTGCGATCAGAAGGATCCTCAGGAGGGAAAGCCAGGTGCTTCCGGTAAAGGATTCAAGATTGAGATCATGGACATGCATTCGAGTCATTGCAAGGTGAAGGTAACTCCGGATGATATGACCTCTCCATATTTCTGTGGCGTCGCTACGGAAGATTATCTGAAGACTTTCGGAGACTTTGACGACATGCAGACTGTTGCGACCAATTTCATTGAGACTACGATATTGGAAAACAGCGATCTGGCTATTGCAGACCTTATGAAGAAAGGGGAGTATATCAGGGATGTGACAGGCCTCAAACCGGAGCAGCGCTTTGTTGTGTTTGCATGTCATACAGACGAGTTTGGTGCCGTGACTTCCGATGTGGAGATGCTGGTTGAGACAACTCCAGCACTGGAGCAGGTGGAGATGTCGTTTGAGATAGAACTGGATCAGATCACTGCAACTTCTGCTATGCTGTTCATCACACCAACGACGGATGACGACTATGTGTGGCTTGAATTCCCGGAAGATATATACAAAGACATGACCATGGACGAGCTTCAGGAGTTCCTTATGAAGAACTACAAGCCGTTCTTTCCTCTGCATACCAACAGCGGAGAGATGGTGCATTCTTTTGATGACAAGCTGGATCCTGATACAGAGTATATGGTCATAGTCTTCGGATATGACGGCGGACTTACGACTCCTCTCTTTACCAAGAAGTTCCGCACTCAGACTCCGAACGATCCGACGGATGTCACTTTTGAGATTTCATACAACAGCTTGACTGCACGTAGCGCAAGTGTTACATTCAAGCCTTCTGATGCCAGTGTGGCTTATTTTGCAATCGTGGCTGGCGAGGCTGAATTGGAAAGAAATGGAGGCCCGAATGCTGATGGTGTCAAGAAGTTGATTGATAAGGAGATAAAGAAGGCTATCCTAGTGGGTGATTGTGAGGATAGAGCTGAGTTCGCAAAATACTATGCCCAGAGAGGTCCTGCTACAGGAAGCTTCTCGCTGGAGCCCGGAATGAGGCATTATGCATGCGCAGTGTGCGTGGATTCGGCAGGCGAATATGCCTCTGAGGTGGCTATCTGCTGGTTCGATGCTCCTGCTGAAGGAGCGACAGACGCTTCAGTTTCAGCTTCGATATTGAAATATTTTGACGGAGATGCATTAGCTGCTTCATCGGCTTCATATTCTGATTTTGCAGGATGGGCTGTGGTGCGTCTGAAATTCTCTTTCGGAGGATCGGCGACAGATGCGATCTACACGATTTATCCTGTGGATGTGCTTGAGCGGGAGGGTGCTACCGATGAAGATGTGCGTGCTCTGCTTCTGAACGATGCTCTACTGGGAGAATATAACTTCTACGCTGAATCCCTTACGGAAGTGCAGCTGGAATGGGGATGCGACTACAGGCTTTATGCTATCCCGCTTGATGCGAACGAGAACGCGGGCGAGATGTTCAAGCTGGAAATCCCGGCCTTGTCAAAAGGAAATACTTCTCCGATTTCGGAGTATTAGAAAAAGTTTAGCGACTCCTTCGGGGGTCGCTTTTTTGTGCCCTTTGGCCTATTGCAAAAGTGTGGCACGATAGTTATCTTTGCTGATTAAGACTTACAAGACAAAACAAATATTTTAATACCATTAAAGCATGAAACTTAGAAATTTATTTCTCGGGGTGTGCTCTGCTGTTGCTATGTTTGCAGCATGTGAGCCTGCTGAGCAGAATCTCGGCACTCCGGACATCACAATCAGTGAAAGCGAGATGACTTTCGACGCTGAGGGTGGCGATAAGGACCTTACATTGTCTGCTACACGCGACTGGAAGGTGCAGACAGACGCAGACTGGGTGGTTGTATCCCCTGAGTCAGGCGCGGCTTCTGCAAATCCTCAGACAGTTACAGTCTCTGTTCTTGAGAACAAGGGACTCGACCGTACTGCTGACCTCGTGTTCACAATCGGTCTCAAGAAGAAGTATCTGACAGTAAATCAGGCAGGTCCTGGCGGATCTGCAGCTGCTCTTGTCATGTATAAGAACGACTTCGACGTGGAGAAGGCGCAGAATAACGACGGTTGGCCATACCTTGACTCAAATTACAACATCTGGGACAACAAGCAGGGTTCAGGTGCTTCAACTGTGGAATACGAATTCGGCGGAAAGATGTCTGTAAGAACATCAGGCAAGGCTTCAAACGACGGTTCCGGTTACTCTCACTATGCTGGTTCCGGATCAAACAAGATCTTCTTCGGAACAGGTACTTCAATCCTCAAGATCAACAAGATCACTCTTGACGGCACAAAGACAGACTACGCTCTTTCATTCGGTGGCCAGAGATATAATCAGTCAGACTCTGACAACACATTCTCTTTCGAGCACTTCAAGACATACGTAAGTGCTGACGCTCAGAAGTGGGTTGAGCTTTCAATGGCATTCCCAGAGGGTGCTGATACAAATGGTGACTGGAACCTTGCATCTTGCAACTTCACAGTGCCTGCTGGAACGGCTCAGCTCAGCGTTGCTTTCGTTTCTACATATGCAAGCTCATACAGCATCGATGACGTTCTCCTCGAGGTTGGCGAGGCTGGTCAGGCCATCGACTTCTCAACAGGTGTAGCTATCGACGGTACAACAGGAGGCAATGCAGGTGGCAACACAGGCGGTGACACTCCTACTCCTCCAGTCGGCAATGCAACAATGACAATTGCAGAGGTGCTTGCTTATGGCTCAGCTCTTCCTTCGGATGCAGTAATCGAGGGTGTTGTAATCTCTAACATGGACCTCAACAACCTCACTTCAAAGAAGGGTATGTATGTTCAGGACGCTACTGCAGCTCTCCAGTTCTACCTTGCTGAGAACCACAGCTTCGCATTCGGCGATAAGGTGCAGATCAGCCTTGGTGGCGTGACTGTAGGCGAGTACAACGGTGCAGTTCAGATCAGCGGTCTTGCACTTTCAAAGATTGCTAAGGTGTCTTCAGGCAACACAGTTACTCCTAAGACTGTGACAATGGCTGACTTCCTCGCAAACAAGTACGAGGGTCAGTATATCGCTCTTGAGGGCGTTCAGGTGATCGCAGACGATATGTCGAAGACATTCGTTATGGGCGGTGCACATACTAGCATCACAATGGAGGACGCTTCAGGCAACACATTCGTGGTGTTCTCTTCTAAGTATTCTACATTCGGCGCTACTGCAGTTCCTCAGGGTTCAGGCGTGATCAAGGGTATCTCGTCTATCAACAGCGGCAACATGCAGCTCATCTTCGCTCAGGGTTCTGACTATGCAGGACTCACCGGTGCTCGTTTCGACGGCATCGAGGTGACACCTCCATCAGGTGGAGATGAGGGTGGTGAGACTCCTACTCCTCCAGCAGGTGGCGATGGCCAGTTCGACTGTAATATCACATGGACTCTCGGCAACAAGGCATATGACAACACATCAGGCAGCAATGCTCAGACAGGTACTGTAAACGGCGTGGCTGTAGACAATATGCTCAAGCTTGGAACAAGCTCTGTTGTAGGTGACGCAACTCTCCACGTTCCTGCTGGTACAAAGAAGCTTGGCTTCTATTGTGTGGCATGGACCAACAAGAGTTCGTCAGAGATTAAGTTCTCTATCAATGGTACTACTCTCACAACAATGACTCCGGCTCCTAATGCTGGTGCTACAGGAAACCCTCCTTACACAATTACACTAGCTGGTTCGGATTACTATGAGATTGAAATGCCTTCTGCTGATGCAGCAGATGTGAAGGTGGAGACTACCAATTCTTCACAGCCTCGAGTGATCTTCATCGGTATCAAGGCTATTGCAGAGTAATACATGAAGAAATTTACTTTAACATTTATCTTGGCGGCGCTCTGTGCACTGATGGCCATCTCATGTGACCCTTCCGGTGTGAGTGCGCCTGCCGAGACTCTTTCGGTTTCGTTGAAGAACCCGAAGGTGTCTTCTGAGTCGGGATCGCAGTTTGTCGATGTCAAGTGCAGCGGCGACTGGAAGCTCAATATCGTGTCTGATGCTGAGTCAGACTGGGCGTCTCTGAGCGTCACTACCGGCACCGGCAACAAGAGCAATGTAAGGCTTTCGTGGAAGACCAACTCGACTGAGGCAGAAAGAACCATCAAGATTGTTCTCGTCAGCGGCTCGAAGAATGCGATATGCACATTGACTCAGTTTGCCGGAGAATACCGTCCAGATGATGAGCCTGATAAGGAGGAACCGTCACAGGGCGGCAGCTCGGATCTCAAGAATTGCGAGTGGATGGAGCTTCCGTCAATGGACAATCCTTCGCTCGGATACTATACTCACAGCTTCGATTTCAACGGCAAGAACTACCGTAACTACTCTTTCGGCTGGAGCCAGAAGGATCGTGTAGCCCTCTGGGTGGCATATCCGCTCTGCAAACTCTATACAAACGGCAATGCAGGAAGAACTGAGGCATGGGAAATGGATCCGCTTCTTGGCAATGATTCTGCTGCTCCATTTGGAGGATATGCGGGCTCTTATGACAGAGGCCATCAGCTTCCGTCTGCTGACCGTCAGTGCTGCTATGAGGCTAATGCGCAGACATATTACGGAACCAACATGACACCTCAGCTGTCTGCTCTCAACCAGAAGATCTGGGCGAAACTTGAAGACAAGGTGAGAGGCTATGCCAACGCGTCAGATACGACATATGTTGTGACCGGATGTATGGTGAGCCCGTCAAGCAAGATCGAGAAAGACTCGTACGGCAACAATGTGACTGTGCCTGATGCATACTTCAAGGCTGTCCTTAAGTACAGCAAGTCTTCTACTCTCGGAGCATGGAATGCAATCGGATTCTACTTTGAGCACAGAGCTTATTCGGAGACAAATGTTGGCAAGCAGCATGCGATGTCGATCGATCAGCTTGAGGAGATCACAGGACTTGATTTCTTTGTAAATCTTCCTGCGAAGATCGGAGAGGACAAGGCTGCAAAGATCGAGGCCACAGATCCGACGACAGCTGATCTTTGGTGGTAAAAACAATCAATATGAAGAAAATACTTATAGTATTGGCGGCTCTGGTGCTTTTCTGCTCCGGAGCTGATGCCCAGAAAAAGGGTTCAAAGAACTATGTGATCGGATTCTACAACCTTGAGAATCTGTTTGACATATATGACGATCCTGCAAAGAATGACGAGGAGTTCCTTCCTGAGGGAAAGAACAAGTGGACTGAGGCCAAATACCAGAAGAAGCTTCAGAACATGGCTAAGGTCATTCACTCTATGAAAGAGGAGAACGGCGCTTGGCACGCTCTCCTCGGAGTCTCTGAGATCGAGAACCGTCTTGTTCTTGAGGATCTTGTGATGGAGCCTCAGATCGCTGAGGCCAACTATCAGATCGTGCATTATGACGGTCCGGACCGTCGTGGTGTGGATGTGGCGCTTCTTTATAAGCCTGAGGTGTTCACATTCCTCGACAGCGAGTCTATTCCGTTCACATTCGAGGGCAGCACTATCGACTGGATCCAGTCGCAGGAGGAGCGTGACTATTTCAGGACACGTGATATCCTCATGGTTCATGGACTTATCGACGGCGAGCATTTCGCTATCTATGTGGCGCACCTTCCGTCACGTTCCGGCGGAAAGAAGGGCGGCAACCAGCTCCGTGACCGCGGCGGTGAGATCATGTACAACCACGCCATGATGATGCAGGAGAAATATCCAGGCATCAAGATCGTGTGCATGGGTGACATGAACGACAATCCTACTGATGCTTCGATGGCTGTGTATCTCCACGGGCAGGAGTTCAAGGAGGACGTCACCGACACAGAGTTCTTCTCTCCTTTCATATCTATGCTCAAGGCAGGCTTCGGCTCGCTTGCATACCAGGGAGTGTGGAGCATATATGACCTTCTTCTGGTCAACAACGCCCTCACGCATCCGCAGGAAGGCACATTCGGCCTTCTTCAGCTTCACAAGAAGGGATACTACGGAAGAGTCTACAACGCCAAATTCCTGACCAACCAGCAGGGACAGTATAAGGGCACACCGTTCAGAACATTCTCCAACGGAGCCTTCATCGGCGGCTATAGCGACCACTATCCGACTTATATAGTGATTACCAAATAGCGAAAGAGATTGCCACGTCGCTGCGCTCCTCGCAATGACGTGCTCAATGTGATGTTATTTACGTCATTGCGAGGAGTCCGAAGGATGACGTGGCAATCTCCACAATAGAAAAATTATGATAAAAAAACTATTATTGACAATCGCGGCGGTGCTTTGCGCTACAGGCCTCTTCGCTCAGGGCGACTGGGGTGGCGTGAAGGGTACGGTAGTCAACCGTGCCGGCAGAGCTCCGATTGCCGGCGCATCCCTGACTCTCTCTCAGAATGGAGACAAGGTGGCTTCGGCAACATCAGATGCCGACGGAAAGTTCCTCATCGAGGCTCTTCCTAACGGCATGTACGACATGGTCGTGAAGGCTCCGGGTTTCCTTGATGCAAACGTCAACGTGACCATCGAAGGATACGTCAAGGACCTTATCTTCGTGGGTATGGTCATCGAGCAGGTCGTGACTGAGGTGGACGACACTTCATTCGCGGAGTTCGATATGGACGATTCGGGATTCGAGGATTCTCCATCTATCCTTTTCGGAAGCAACGACCCGTTCACCAACATCGCAAGCTTCGGCTTCAGCAACATCCGTTTCAAGAACAGAGGTTATACAAGTGAGTCTCAGGAGGTTTACCTCAGCGGTATTCCTATGAACGACGCACTCACAGGTTACTCTCCGTTCTCTCTCTGGAGTGGTCTTAACGAGGCCACAAGAGCGAAGGAGACAACCGTAGGTAACGAGGTGTCCGAGTTCGGCTTCGGAGGCTACAACGGTGTTACAAACATCCATGCAATGCCTTCAAGCGTGCGCACAGGATGGCGTTTCAGCGCTCTTACAAACAGCGCACTCTACCGTCTCCGCCTCATGGCGACATATGCTTCCGGTGAGCTTGACAACGGCTGGTCATATGCGTTCAACGTGTCTGCACGTCTTGGCGGCAACGACTGGATCAAGGGCGTATACTACCGCAACTTCGCATATTATGCAGGTGTCGAGAAGAAGTTCGGCGACATCCACAAGATCGGCCTCGTGACTTTTGCGGCTCCTGGTCAGAGAGGCGCGCAGAACGCTTCTACTCAGGAAGTTTACGACCTCACAGGCGACAGCATGTACAACAGCAACTGGGGTTATCAGAACAGCAAGGTGCGTAATGCACGTGTCCGCAAGACATTCGAGCCTGTGACTATCCTCAAGTATACTGCTACTCCAACCGACAACCTTGAGGCAGCTGCTACAGTAGTCTGGAGAACAGGTAAGAACGGCTACACAGCTATGGACTGGTATGACGCAGCGGATCCGCGTCCGGATTACTACCGCAACCTTCCTAGCTACTACTACATGGACAATCCTGACTATGACAGATTGAACGAGGAGAAGGCTGCCTGGGCATACGATGCATGGACTCAGAATTATCCTGAGTACACTCATCTCAACTGGGACCGTCTCTACAATGTCAACTACAACAACTACGATGCAGACGGACTCCGCCGCTCGAAGTATATCGTTGAGGAGCGCCGTGTGGATCAGAACGACCTCAACTTCGGTGCTAACGTGAAGTGGAATCCTGCTAAGTATTTCACACTTACCGGAGGTCTCAACTACAGATGGAACAAGACTGAGTACTTCAAGGTGCTTGACGACCTTCTTGGTGGTGATTATTACATCAACATCGACTCATTCGCAGAGCGTGATTTCGCTTCCAACCCTGCAATGGTGCAGAACGACCTTGACTACTATCTTGCTCATGGCGCTGCCCAGACTCTTCACAAGGGTGACAAGTACGGATATGACTACTATGCAAACGTGCGCAAGGCGTCTGCATGGGTGAACGGCGACCTTGATCTCGGTGCATTCAAGGCAAACCTCGCTCTTCAGGCAGGTTATGAGAAGTTCTGGAGAGAGGGTCTTGTGAGAAAGGGCCTCTTCCCTGGTCTGAACCCTGACGGTTCGGAGTTCATCGTAGACGGCAAGAGCCTCACTACTTATGAGACAGTGAACGGCGAGCTTGTGCCTATCACTTCGCTTGGCAAGTCTGCTGTGGCCGACTTCTTCACATATTCAGGTAAGCTCGGACTTCAGTACCATATCGTAGGCGGTCATAGATTCTATGCGAATGCAGCATACTACAATGATGCGCCTACATTCTCTCAGTCGTTCATCTCTCCTCGTACCAGAAACTCTCTCGTACCGAACCTCGAGACAATGAAGACTATCTCTACTGACCTCAACTATCAGTACAGCAACAACGGCTACAACGTTCGCGTGAGCGGTTTCTGGACAAAGATCATGGATCAGACAGACATGATGAGCTTCTATGACGACACGCAGAACTCGTTCACAAACTTCGCTATGAGCGGCATCGATCAGCGTCATATGGGTGTCGAACTCGGATTCAAGGTGCCTCTTTTCGTGCAGGGTCTCTCAGTTGAGGGTGCTCTCGCCTGGGGTGAGTACATCTACACATCGAATCCACGTATGACTCAGACTGTGGACAACAGTGCTGAGGTGATCGTCGAGAACGAGATCGTGCCTTACTGGGCAAGTCATCCGGTCTACAAGAAGTATGTGGAGGATGGCGTCGCTATCTATGAGGTAGACGTTGACGGCAACTACATCGTGGAGAAGAACCAGAAGCACTATGTGCCTTCTACTCCGCAGCTTGCAGCTGACCTTGGCCTTAACTACAGAACAAATTCATATTGGTTCTTTGAACTTCATGCTCAGTACTTTGCGAACTCATATCTCGATATGAACCCGCTTTATAGAACTGACCTTGCAGTGGCTGGTCCGGATAAGATCATCACTCCTACTGAGATCGAGTACATGGCGGCTCAGGAGAAGTTCGCTCCTGTATTCCTCCTCAATGCAAGCATCGGTAAGTCTTGGTACATCAACCGTACGTATAACTTCGGTTTCTCGCTCAACCTTCAGAACATCACAAACAACAAGGCTGTGAAGACAGGTGGTTACGAGCAGACTCGTCTTATCGACAGCCAGAGCATGGAGAGATACTACCGCTTCGACTCCAAGTACTTCTACATGCAGGGCTTTAACTACATGTTGAACCTTTATTTCAGATTCTAAGGAAGATTGCCACGTCGCTGCGCTCCTCGCAATGACGTGAGAGATTCATTATCTCACTTGATGTGTATGAATCAGTCACTTGATGTTGTGAATCGGTCACTTGATGTTGTGAGATTTGTTATACGTCATTGCGAGGGCTGAAAGCCCGTGGCAATCTCAAATACAGATAATATGAAAAGATTTTTTATAGCAATATTAGCTGCGGCGACACTCCTTGCAGGCTGTGAGGAGTTCCAGCCTGTGTTCACAGGCAAGTATCCGGATCCGGAGCAGCAGTATATCTACACCGACGAGGACTTCGGCAACAAGTTCACGACAATTGCCGAGCTCAAGGCGATGTACAACGGCAAGCCGGTAAAGGTCAACAAGAGATGTGTGATCAAAGGTCAGGTGACAACATCAGACCAGGTAGGCAACCTCTACAAGAGCCTTTACATCCAGGATGCGACTGCCGGAATCGAGGTGAAGATCGGAAAGAATGGTCTTTATAACGAGTACAAGCTCGGCCAGTGGCTTTATGTAGACTGTACCGACCTCACTATCGGTGACTACAACGGTATGATCAACCTCGGTTATGAGGATCCTACCAACGAATATGAGACAAGCTACATGGAGCATGCATACATCATCGACAATCATGTGTTCAAGGGTGCTTATGACGATCCTGTTCAGCCTGTAGTGGTAAGCGAGGCTGACCTTCTCAAGGATGTGAATATGGGCCGTCTGGTTACCATCAAGGACCTTAAATATGGCTATGTCGACAACTATGGCAAACTGAATCAGATCTTCATCCTTGCATACGTTGATCCTAATGGAGACAGAAAGGATTACACAAACAACGGTATCTTCATCGATGAGGACTGGAACCAGCCAGCCGACAAAGATCTTTGGGTGAATACTTGGGCTTGCTCTGAGACAAAATGGAAGGAGTACCTGAATTCAGGCATCTTCGACAACGTAGAGGTTGCCGGTAAGACTGTGGGAGCCTTCAGAAATGCCGACGGTACATACAACATCGGTTCGATGGCATATTCTGTCAGCCAGTATTTCACAATGGGATCAAAGAGCGTGCAGGTGCGCTCAAGCGGATATGCACGTTTTGCAGACACAAAGATCCCTGCTGAGGTTCTCGACGGAACTGCAACTGTGTCATTCACAGGTATCCTTACAAAGTACAAGGGTGAGGCTCAGTTCACCCTCATCGACCTCGATGGCGTAAAGAAATCAGACGGAACAAATTGGTATTAAAATGAAAAAGACATTAATCACATTAGCAGCAGTCATGACTATGGTTTCATGTAAGAATGCTTCAGAGAATCCATTCCTTTCAGAGTGGAACACCCCTTACGGAATTCCAGACTTCACTGTCGTTGAGGAGTGCCACTATCTCCCTGCAGTAGAGGCTGGTATCGCTCAGCAGGAGGCTGAGATCAAGGCTATCATCGCAAACACAGAGGAGCCTACATTCGAGAATGTAGTGGCAGCTTACGAGAAGTCAGGCGCTATCCTCGACCGCGTTGTAGGCGTGCTCTTCAACCTCGCTGAGACTGACGCGACAGAGTCTCTCAATGCAATTGTAGAGCAGGTGCTTCCTAAGCTTTCTGTCCACTCAGATAACATCTCAATGAACCCTGAGTTCTTCTCTAAGGTTGAGGTGCTCTATAACAAGATCGATGAACTTGGTCTCAATCAGGAGCAGAAGATGGCTCTCAAGAAGCTCTACAATGGTTTTGTAAACAATGGTATCGCACTTGGCGAGGCTGAGCAGGCACGCATGCGCGAGATCAACATGGAGCTTTCATCTCTCTCCAACACATTCGGCAACAGACTTCTTGCTGAAAATAATGCATTCGCTGCAGAGTTCGGTGTTGCTATCTCTGAGTATGGCGGAGCAATGGCAAAGACTGACGACCGCGCACTCCGTGAGAGAATGTTCAAGGCATATGCTTCACGTGGCAACAACGGCAACGAGAACGACACCAAGGACCTCATCATGAAGATGATGGCTCTCCGTATCGAGAAGGCTAACCTTCTTGGTTATGAGAACCCTGCCCAGATGATTCTCCACGACAAGATGGCAGGCTCACCTGAGACTGTAGACACATTCCTCGCAGGCATCATCGCTCCGGCTGTCAAGAAGGCAAAGGAGGAGATTGTAGACATGCAGGCTGTGATGGATGCAGACATCGCTGCAGGCCTTCTTCCAGCAGGCTCAAAGATCGAGCCTTGGGACTGGGCATACTACACAGAGAAGGTGCGTATGGCTAAATATGCACTTGACGAGGAGCAGACTAAGCCATATTTCCAGATGGAGAACGTACGTCAGGGTGTATTCGACCTTACAACAAAGCTTTGGGGTCTTCAGTATGAGAAGCTTGAGGGCATCCCTACATACCACGCTGAGGTTGAGGGCTTCAAGGTTATGGACGCAGACGGTTCTCTCATCGGTGTCATCCTTACTGACTACTTCCCACGTGAGACAAAGAGAGGTGGTGCATGGATGAACAACTTCGTGAACCAGGAGATTGTTGACGGCAAGGAGATCCGTCCGGTTATCGTTAACGTTGGTAACTTCGCTAAGCCAGTTGACGGCAAACCATCACTCCTCACTCTCGACCAGGTGGAGACTCTCTTCCACGAGTATGGACATGCACTTCACGGTTTGTTGAGCCAGTGTACTTACAAGAGTGTTGCAGGTACATCTGTGGCACGTGACTTCGTTGAGCTCCCATCGCAGATCATGGAGAACTGGGCGTTCCAGCCAGATGTTCTCGCAACATATGCACGTCACTTCGAGACAGGTGAGATCATCCCTGCAGAGCTCGTAGCTAAGATCGAGGCTGCCGGCAACTTCAACCAGGGCTTCATGACAACAGAGCTCGCTGCTGCAGCTATCCTTGACCTCAAGTGGCATATGATCACTGAGGTTCCTGCTGACGTTGAAGCATTCGAGGCACAGGCATGTGCTGAGATGGGCCTCATCGGCGAGATCATCCCACGCTACCGCACTACTTACTTCGCTCACATCTTCAGCGGCGGATACAGTGCAGGTTACTACAGCTACCTCTGGGCAGAGGTACTCGACAAGGATGCATTCGAGCTTTTCATGGAGAAGGGCATCTTCGACCCTGAGACAGCTCAGTCATTCCGCCAGAACATCCTAGAGAAGGGTGGCAGCGACGAGCCAATGGAGCTCTACCGCCGCTTCCGTGGCGCCGACCCAGATCCTGCAGCCCTCACCCGCGCTCGCGGCCTCTAATAGAGACTGAATATAATAGCTGTATTTTAATTGATTGTAATACAGCTGTTTACGCAAACTGCTTGCTGCACTTATGCAGCAAGCAGTTTTATTAATGTTCTGTGGGTCAATGATTTGACTTTGAGCTATTGATACTGTCCTTCCGTAATAATCTCCAGCGGGAGTTCTTTGTAGACCATGTTGAAGCCGCCGGGGCAGCAGTTGTCGCATTCTTCGTAGTAGAATGCGATGTTGCCGTTGCGCAGGCTCACCATTGTGGAGTATGCTGACGGGAGGGTGCTGATCTGGTAGGCGGGCTGCCAGTCGGCTGCGAATTCGGACGGTGTGAGGCTAGAGATTTCAGCCGGCAATTCCTTATAATATATGCCCACATTTGTGCGGTCAGGTCCGAGTGGGACTGACTGAAGGGCTAGGTAGACCTTCTCACGGTCTGAGGTGCGCACGGCTGGAATAATGAGGATTTCGCCGTTGCATGAATTGGAAATCGCAGCGCAGCCATTGTTGCCACGGCCCGAGCCTGCAGCTTCACCCCATTGACCTGTGGACCATTTACCTGCAGTGCCATCATGCTCCTCGTCAGAATATCTGAATATATTGAAATAACGACCGCCCCAAGCGCGGGAGCTGAGAACTACGCTGCCATCCGGAAGCTCTGCACATTTAGGCTCATCACCGTTCACCGCAGGAAGATCATCCGCAGTTCCAAGAATGTTCCATGTCTTGCCGAAATCATCGCTGTAGATCACTCTGTTGCCGTTTGGACGGGCACAAAGTGCAGCATATATACGGTAGTGGCTGCCGACTTTGATTTTACGGCTCTGGCAGATTTTGCCTGAACCGATGAAGCAGCTCTGCACGCAGCCGTATGCGCTCTCGTCAAATAGAGAGTAGATTGACTCAGTAGCCTCCTGCCAATTGCTCCAGGTCTTGCCGTTGTCGCTGCTGCGGAGCATAGCTATGCGGTTTGGATTCTGGCGGGTGGTGCTTTCATGCCAATAGATTGTGTGTCCGCACACGAGCATGACAAGCACCTCATCGCTTTCCCAGTCTGCAACAATTGCCGCATCTCCGAATCCGCAGTCAACTGCACCTGAGACACCTGTTCCTTCAATAAGCGTAAAAGGCTCTCCCCACGAGCGGCCTCCGTCGCGTGAAAACCTTCCATGGATATCCACTCGGCCGAAACCTATGTCACTTCCGCAGTGGCGGTAGTCAGCCAATGCCAGCAGTTTATTGCCATCAAGGACGGCCAAAGCTGGAATGCGGTAGGGGATTGTGTCGGTTGCCTCAGACCTAAAAAGCACGTCGCAGCCCAATTCTCTTGAGCTGCCACATGCTGTCGCCAGACCTGCTGCTATCACTACAGCAGCGATATGTCGTAATCTTATCAAAATCTCAAAATTAGGGTGACGCCTAAACGGTTGATATACAGAGTTTTGTAAGTTCTTTATTCCCGCAAAATGCGGAATAATGAATGTGTATATTATTGATTCTTAGTGATTTAACTGCCACCAAAGAAGGGCAGTGTGTCTACCTGCTGAGTTGATTCAAAGCAAAAGCGTAGGCTCCGAGTGATACTGCCTTGTTGGCTCCGATCTTTGAGAGGGCCACGCCGATGCGCTTCTGAGGGTCGTATGTCACCTCGATCTCGCTGTTGTAGATCTTGATGCTTTTCTGTTCGCCCTTGATGAACTGCTTCAGCTCCTCCGGATTATCAAGGTCATAGACCTTTGAAGCCAGTTTGCTGATGGTCTCGCCACTCAGACGCTGCATCTTGCCGCGCAGGCTTTCAAACATTGCGTCCTTCATATATTTATAGGCACCTGCGAGTCCTCCGCCGATGACCACGAGTCCGTCTGTGATGGAAACAGTCATTGCAATGACATCACCAAGTGTTGCACCGACCTGTGCAAACGCGCCTCGTGCTGCTTCTGCATCTCCTTCTCGTACTCCCTCTGCTATCTCATAGACCTGCACCGGCTCCAATCCGTGATCCGGATTTCCGCTCAGTTCGCCGTATATTCTCTTGACAGCTCTGATTGACACGCCTTCCTCTGCAAACACGCCCGGATGTCCGAGATAAGGGATGCTGAACATCTCGATGCAGGAGTTGTCTCCACGGTTGAGCTGGCCGTTTACAACCATTCCGATGCCGAGACCTGTGCCGAGGGTGAAGCCAAGAAGGTTGTGATATCTCTTTCTGCATCCGTCCTCGTCAAGCATCTCGTTGATGTCTGGCAGAAGTCCTCCCAGAGCCTCGCCGTATGCATACAGGTCACCGTCGTTGTTGATGTAGACCGGCATGCTGAACTTCTTTTTGAGATATGGTCCCAAAGCTACTCCCTCGCGGAATGCAGGGAAGTTCAGAAGCTGGCCGCCGATGATGCCGTTCGGATAGTCTGCTGGTCCTGGAAACGCAAAACTGATCGCTGCAGGGCGCTCGTCAAGCTGGTCTATGATTGTCCTGAAACCTTCTACCATAGTCTGGAGGCAGAGATCCAGGTTGTCGGCATGAGCCGGGAGAGTAAGAGGTTCGACGATGAATTCTCCCCTCTGCATGGCTCCGAAGACCATGTTTGTTCCGCCAGTATCAAGTGTCAAGATGATGCGCGGATCGGTGCTGTAGTTGATCATTAGTGTGTTATGGTTATGTTAGCCTTACGAAGATAGCAAAACTACTTTATAAAACAAAGGGGCTGACTGAATGTCAACCCCTTGAAATGTATATGTATGGTTTAACCAGCGTCTTCTCCGTAAAGAGCGATGCTCAACTCCTCCACTTCTTTCTCAGTAAGAGATCCGTGCCAGTTATAAAACTCTTGATTGAGTTCTTCAACTTTTTGATACTCACCAGCCTCAAGAGCCTTCTGCATTGACTCCTGGTAGTAGTTGTACTTCTCAACCGGTGTCATGTCTTTGACGTCCTTTGGGCCGCCGCATGCAGCGAACATTCCGAACATTGCTGCAAGAATCAGAATCTTTTTCATAATTATGTGTTTTAGTGTTTTGTGTTACTCTCTCAAAGTTAGGAAAGTTCTAGCCACTAAACAATAGATTCTTTAAATATTTGTTTCCGGTGTGCGGATGAAGGAGATTTCTACGCCATCTTTCAGGGTGTCGTGGTTGAAGAACCATGATGTGTGGGTTCTGCCATCGACTTTGATGTCTCTTATGTATGTTCCCTTGCCCTCGGCATTGATTTCCAATGTCTTACCGTTCTCCAGATGCACTACGGCTCTTTCGAAGAGAGGTGCTCCGATGGCATATTCACCGCTGCCCGGGCATACAGGGTAGAATCCGAGGGCAGAGAATACATACCATGCCGATGTCTGGCCGTTGTCCTCATCGCCGCAATATCCGTCAGGTGTGCTGCTGTAGAGCCTATCCATGACCTCACGCACCCATTTCTGAGTTTTCTTAGGTTGGCCTGCCCAGTTGTAGAGATATATCATATGCTGAGCCGGCTGATTGCCGTGGGCGTAGTTACCCATGTTTGCGACCTGCATCTCTGTGATCTCATGGATACGGTAGCCATAGTAGCTGTCGTCATATATAGGTGGTACGACAAACACAGAGTCAAGCATCTGTGCGAATGTTTCCTTGCCTCCCATCGCCTCGGCAAGGCCGTCGACATCGTGGAATACTGACCAGGTGTAGTGCCATGCATTGCCTTCTGTGAATGCGCCGCCCCATTTGTATGGGCTGAACGGCTCCTGGAAAGATCCGTCGAGGTTGCGTCCGCGCATGAGGTTTGTTGATGGGTCGAATACGTTCTTCCAGTTGTTAGAGCGTGCCTCCCACTTGTCGAGCTCCTCCTGCGGACGGTTCAATTTCTTCGCCAGCTGGAGGATGCACCAGTCGTTGTAGGCATATTCCAGAGTGCGCGCAACGCTTTCGTGGATGCCGACATTATATGGGATATATCCGATGGAATTGTAATATTCATGTCCCAAACGGCCGGTAGAGCTGACCTCCGGATGAACGTGCTCAGTGCCGTATACAATGCAGTCGTAGAGAGTCTGCCAGTCCTTTTCAGGTGTGATGCCTTTCAGAATCGCATCGGCTACAACCGATGCTGAATTATTGCCGACCATGCAGCCTCTGTGACCCGGGCTTGCCCATTCCGGCAGGAATTCATTCTCGCGTGCAACATTTGCAAGGCCCTGCTGAATCTCCTCATTCACAGAAGGATAGACGAGGTTCAGGAGGGGGAAGAGCGCACGGAATGTGTCCCAAAATCCTGTATCTGTGTAGAGATAACCGTCGCAGATCTGGCCGTTGTATGGACTGTAGTGGATTGGATTGCCGTTTGCGTCAATCTCATAGAACTTGCGTGGGAAGAGGGTTGCGCGATAGAGGCATGAGTAGAATGTGCGGTACTGCTCCTGCGTGCCTCCGCCGACCTTGATGCGGCCCAGGACTTCATTCCAACGATCGCGTGCCGCTGTCTTGATCTCGTCAAAGCTGCGGCCTTCTGCCTCTGAGAGGTTTCTCCATGCCTGCTCGAGCGAAATGAACGATGAGGCAGTCTGAAGGTTCACTACCTCACCGCGCTCAGTTGCGAAAGACACGCTGACCAGAGCGTGTTCACCTTCATATTCAGTGACGTCCTGCAGCGCCTTCTCCGGTCCGGCCCACAATGTGTGGCCTTCGATAGGCTTGTCGAACTTGATCACGAACCAGTTACGGAAGTTCTCAGGCACGCCGCCGCTGTTCTTGGTGGTGTAGCCCACGATGGCGTTCTCCTCGCGGATCACCTTGACATACGAGCCCTTGTCAAGGGCATCGATCACGATGCCGGAGTTGCCGCTCTCAGGATAAGTGAAGCGGAATGCGGCAGCGCGCTCGGTAGGGGTGAGCTCGACATTGATGTCGTGGTCTGCCAGGTAGACCTGATAGTAGTATGGCTTGGCAGTCTCGCTTTTGTGCGAGATGTAGCTGGCGCGGGAATTTTCATCCACATAGCTGGCGTCGCTCACAGGCATTATCACGAACTGACCGTAGTCATTGATCCATGGTGAAGGCTGATGGGTCTGCTTAAAGCCGCGGATCCAGTTCTGGTCGTAGCGGTAGGCCCATCCGTCGCCCATCCTTCCGTTCTGAGGCGTCCAGAAGTTCATACCCCATGGCAGTGCCACGGCCGGGTAGGTGTTGCCGGTCGAGAAGGCGTGGTGAGAAAGTGTTCCGGTGAGGGTCGACACGTAGTCAGCCGGCTCGCTCACCATTTCAGGTTTTGCTGTACATCCTGCCAGAAGGAGAAGGGATGCTATTAGTTTTCCAATTGTCTTCATATATGACAATCTTTATATTATACTGTTTAAAACGTGTAGTCGGCCGTCATCAATGATCTTGAGAATCAGCTCTCCGAAGAGGGTGTTCTGCCATGCGAACCACTCGCGGGTGAAGGTCTCGCTGTCGTGTCGGTGGAACGACTCGTGCATGAAGCCTGTGCCTGCGTCGGTGGTCATCAGCTGGCAGATGCAGTCGCGGATCTCCTGATCGTCGTCACTTGTGAACGCCTTCATCATGATGCTCATCGGCCATATGACCTCTGCCATGATGTGCGGTCCGCCGATGCCTTCTCCGGCCGCTCCCTTATAGAAATATGGATTCGCTTCGCTCCATACGAAACGTCTGGTATTCTGATAGATAGGATCGTCGGCAGACACGTCTCCGAGGTAGCTCATCGCAAGAAGCGATGGTACATTTGCGTCGTCCATAAGGAAATGGCTGCCGAATCCATCCACTTCGTATGCATATATCTTTCCAAATTCCGGATGCTCTACCACTGCATATTCCTTCAGCGCAACCTCCACTTCTGAGGCGAGTGCGTGGCATTCTGCAGCGAGGTCTTCACGTCCGTTGACGCTCTCAAGAATCTCTGCAGCTTTGCGCAGTGAGGTCACGGCCATGAAGTTGGATGGCACGAGGAATTCAAAAGTAGTAGCGTCGTCCGACGGACGGAAGGCAGAAGCGATAAGGCCCACGGGGTTAACAGGATTGCCGCGGCCGACAACGCATTTGGTGTCGAGCTGACGGTCGGTTACGCGAAGGAAGCGATAGCGGCCTGGACCGTCTTTGCGCTGCTGGTCGCGCATCACTGTCAGGATCTTGGTGATTGCCTCCTCCCAAGTCTGGTCAAATACGCTTGCGTCTCCGGATACTTTCCAGTATTCATATGCAAGGCGGATAGGGTAGCAGTGCGAGTCGATCTCCCACTTGCGCTCGAACACATAAGGGTTGGCTGCAGGCCAGTCGGTCTTGTTCGCTGCTCCTACAGGCTCTACATTGAAAGCGTTCGCGAAGGGATCGATGCAGATGCATTTGAACTGCCTTCTGATGACACCTTCGATCATTTTCTGGAGCTCAGGATCCTCGCCTACATATCGTACATATGGCCACACCTGTGCTCCGGAATCACGAAGCCACATGGCAGGAATGTCTCCTGTATAAACGAACGTATCCGGTTGACCTTCAGAGTCTTCGCCGTAGTGGACAGTTGTATCAAGTGTGTTGGGATAGCAGTTGGCAAACATCCAGCGCAGGCGAGGATTCTCCAGCATACCGGTCACCTTTGCAATCTCCTTTTCTACAGCCTCAGAGGTAAAAAGACGAGCCTCCGGCTGTGGACGCTGGTCCACATACTCTGAAGGCTCATTTGCGCAGTACCACACCTTTGGCTTCGGGCCCATCTTGATGACGAGTTCACCTCCTGCCATGATGTCCTTATGCTCGATATATCCCTTTGTATAAGCCTTGCCGTTGAGGGTAATGCTCTGGATATAGCGGTTCTCTACGCTGTAGTTTTCTGTTTTTATCGTGAAATATCTGTCCTCTGCCAGACCGACATTGATGCTCACTTTGTCGAAGATCGGTGATCCGAACCAGTAGCGTCCGCTGCCCGGCTCCACCTGGTAGAATCCCATCGACGACATCACATACCATGCTGACATCTGACCTACGTCCTCATTGCCTGAGAGGCCATCCTTCTTGTCAGAATAAAGCGTGCTGAGCACCTCACGGATCTTGTCTGCAGCCTTCCAAGGCTCTCCTGCCATTGTGTAGAGGTAGAGGATATGGTGGCTAGGCTCATTGCCGTGTGCATACTGGCCGATGAGGCCTGAGATATCCGGTGACGATTCCTCACCTTCGATGACAGACGAGACAAGGAAGAGCGAGTCAAGCTTGTTTATGAAAGCATCCTTTCCGCCGAAGCACTCCACGAGGCCTTTCACATCGTGAGGCACAAGCCATGTGTACTGCCAGCCGTTGCCCTCGCAGTAGTCGTCTGCGCGGTGAGTCGAAGCGAACGGGCTATAATTCTCGCGGAAATCACCCTTGCTGTCCTTGCCTCTGATGAATCCTAGCTCTTTGTCAAATAAGTGTTTATATGATTTGCTCCGGTTGTTGAAGTAGACATATTCCTCTTCTTTGCCGAGGAACTTTGCTGCGTTGGCAATAGCTCCGTCTGCAACTGCATATTCAAGGTCGTATGCCACAGACTCGTCCATGAGATCGCATGGGATGTAGCCATATTTCATGCGCTGGCCCTGGCCTCTTTCAGGATTCATGGCAGATGCCTTTATGGCTTCGAATGCTCTCTCTGCATCTGCAAATCCGTTTACAATCGCGTCAGCAACCGGCATGATGCCAGGGCTGCCCACCATACAGTTTGTCTCGCAGCCGTGCAGATGCCAAACCGGGAGTTTGCCCTGCTTGTCATAGATGTCGAGCATTGTCTCAATGAAATCCCGGTATCTCTCAGGTTGGTAGATGCTATAGAGCGGCATAGCAGCACGGTAGGTGTCCCAGAGTGAGAATGTTGTATAGCTTCTGAATCCAGGGTTATCATGAGTCTTGCCGTCTGCACCTCTGTATGTTCCATCGTTGTCAGAAAATTCGCTCGGAGCTATCATCGTGTGATAGAGAGCGGTGTAGAATATCTTCTTTGCTGTTTCGTCCTGGGTATCGATTGTTATACGGCTCAGTTCTTCGTTCCAAAGTGCGTCCGCCTGTGCTGCAGTTGCATCAAAGTCCCAACCCGGATTTGTCTTCATATTTTCATATGCTCCCTCCATGCTGGTCGACGAAAGTGCAACTTTCATCAACACCTGCTCTCCCTCTTCTGTCTGGAAGTGTGCATGTGCATATCCAGGCATCACCTTGAACTCATCCTGCCAGATCTGCACCTCAAAGTTGATGAAGTCGATGCTGGTGAAAGGCTTAGAGAACTCTGCGTAGAAATATATTTTCTGGTCGTCAGCCCATCCGCGTGAGAAACGATAGCCTCTGAGCGCTGTGCCGCTTTGGCTGGTGCCGTCAGTCTCCGAGTTGCCGGTCTCAGTGCCGTCAACCTTCTCCACCGGCAGACCGGTCTGAGGGTCGACGACCTCAATGTATGCATCCATCGGCCTGTCCCAGCAGCCTCCATGCAGGAGGTTGAACACCATGCCGGCGTTTTCAGCCTGCGGGAAAGTGTAGCGGTGCATTCCGACATAGCTGCTTGCGGTCAGTTCGGCAGTGATGCCATAGCGGGTGAGCGGCACGCTGTAATATCCCGGCTTAGCGACCTCCTTGCAGCGGTCTGCATACGACCAAAGTCCCGATTGCGGGTCTGCTTCACGACCGCGTGCATATGCCAGGCTGTCGCCCACGACAGGCATCACAGTAATGTCGAAAAGGTCGCCGATGCCCGTTCCGCTGAGATGCGTGTGTGAGAAACCGATCACGGTAGAATCGCTGTCATGGTAGCCCGAGCACCAGTCCCACTCCTGCGGGATGCTGGTCGGTCCGAGCTGCACCATGCCGAACGGCACGTTCGCACCCACGAACACATGTCCATGCCCGCCCGATCCGATCTTCGGATCGACATAGCCGGTGAGGCTTGGGGTGTCACTGGCCTTATTGCATGAGAATATAGCCATCGCTCCCAAAAGAGCTGCAATTCCTTTGAATATCAAGCTTTTGCTGGATTTCATAATGCGTTGATTATCAGTGTTTTATCTGATTAGCCTGCCGCCCCGGGGATGCAGGCTAATAGTGTAAAGTGTTGATGCTTAGCTATTTGTGTTCCGCCGTGAATGTTAGAGTGTTGCCTGCTTTTAGATCTTCGTGCGATATTCGGTAGCTGTTGTAACGCTTTCCGTTGAGGTTGATGCTTCTGATGAGCACGCCGTCGCCCTCTTTGCGGATCACCGGGCCGCCGCTGATCTCAACGCTCGAGAAGCGCGGAGTCGTGAGTGTATACGACGGTGAGCCCGGGCAGTCCGGATAGAAGCCCATCATCGAGAACACCGCCCATGCCGACATTGTGCCTGTGTCGTCGTTGCCCGGAAGGCCGTCCGGACGGGTGGTGTAGTGCTTGTCAAGCAGCTCCGAAACAATCTGCTGAGTCCTCCACTCTTCTCCCTTGAAGTAGCTGAAGAGGTATGGATATGCAATGTCTGGCTCGTTTGCCGGATCGTATAGTCCCTCGTCGAAGACCTTTTGGAGTTTCTGAACAAAAGCCTTGCGCCCTCCCATCAGTTTGGCAAGTCCGAGTACGTCGTGAGGCACATAGAATGTGTAGTTCCATGCGCTGCCCTCGTGGAAGCCCGGCACAGCCTCGAAGTTCTCGCCCTGACGCGGATTGAACGGCTCAAGGAAGCTGCCGTCCTGCTGCAGCGGTCTGAGAGTACCGAAGGAAGGGCAGTAGTAGTGCTTATACTGAAGCGACTGCGCGCGGAACTTCGCCGCATCTTCTGCATGCCCCAGCTCCTCGGCCAGCAATGAAAGCGCATAATCTGCAATATAATACTCCAGCGCATGCGACACAGAATTGTCACCCGATGCATCTGCCGAATAAAGTCCTAATGGAATATATCCCTCGCTCAGATATGGGTCAATGTCCGGACGCATGAGGTTCTGGGCTCCCGGTGTGGTTGCAGACTTGACGAATGCCTCGTAAGCTGTCTCGATGTCGAAGTCGCGCAGACCCTTGAGCCATGTGTCTGTGATGACTGCAATCGCAGGGTCTCCCTCCATAGTGAATGTCTCACGTCCGAAAAGCTCCCACTTCGGCATCCATCCCCACTCCTTGTACATGTCTACCATCGAGCGCACCATGTCGATCTGCTTCTCAGGATATACGAGCGTCATGAGCTGGTGCAGATTGCGGTAGGTGTCCCAGAGCGAGAACACGCTGTAGCGGGTCTGTCCCTCCGGCACACGACCGACTCCGTCAGACTCCATCAAAGGATATTCTCCATTGACGTCGTTGGCTACGCTTGGATGTATAAGAGTATGATATAGAGCGGAATAGAAAACTTCCTTGTCGCGGTCTATGCCTCCGTTTACCTTGATGCGGGAGAGATCTGCCTCCCATGCCTGCAAAGCGGCAGCGCGCACAGCGTCAAAGTTTGAAACTCCAGGAGCGAGCTTTGGCTGCTCGGCGTTGAGATTCTCCCACGCGTTCTCGCAGCTCACGAATGAAACTCCCATCTGAAGCTCCACCTGCTCGCCCTCTGCAGTAGGGAAGGAGAACCAATATCCTATGTCGTCGCCGGCAATCTCGCGGCCGTATTTCTTATAGATCTTGTATGTTCCGTCATCCTCTGTCCATGCGCTCTCCACACCCTTCATCTGCGGCTGGAACTTCCAGAAACCGTTCTCTGAAGGTACTTTGTTGATGCGGATGGCGAAATATACAGGGAACACAGCCTGCGAATTGTAGCAGAAAGTTCCGGCAAGCCTCATGCCCTCGATCTCGGTGTCGCTCACCTTGCGAAGCCATGCGCCTGTCTCGTTGGTCAGACCCTCACCGAAATTGACGAGGATATTGCCCTGACCCTCATGGAATGTATATCGCTCAATCGAAGTTCTGGTAGTTGCGCTGACTTCTGCTCGGATGCCGTAGTTTGTAAGCTCGCAGCCGTAATATCCCGGCTCAGCCTCCTCGGCGTGATATTCCGAACCGTACATATGGTAGTCCACCTGCAGCTGACCGCTTGTGGGCATAGTGAGCGCCAGACCCACTTCTGGGCAGCCTACGCCACTAAGATTGACATGCGAGAAGCCTGTAAAGAACTTATTATCGTGGCTGTACGGCGTGCTCCACCATCTGCTGTCCTTGTCGTATCTGTTCAGCTTCGAGCCCATCACATTGAAAGGCGATACCGACATCATTCCATTAGGGCAAAGCGCTCCCGGATTGGTCGTACCATAGTTGGTCGAGCCGATGAAGGTATTGACGTATTGTGTGACTGTCTGCGTTTCAGCTGAGCCTGCCACTTCCTGTGCATTGGCGCATAGACATGCAGTAGCCAAAGTCAGCAGTGCTGCTATTTTTGCAATTTTCATGATCTGTCTGCTATCTGTACATAAAACATTACAAGGTAGCGTTTTTCTATGTAAACTCCAAACGGTCTGTCATGCTGTGCAGTTAAACTGGTGATATTCAACAAGATGAATATGGATGCCTGCTTCCATCTGCAGCAGGCGTTACTGGTTAATGTTCATTGTATCAATGCTTTAGGTGCTATGCAAGTCTCCCGCTGGCAGTTAGTTGGCCAGTTTGCTGCCTGTGGCGCTCTCTGCATTGGAGCCAAGTGTGCGTAATGTGACCCAAAACCGTCACATTACGCACATGGGTTCTCTATAAGTGTTTGTGTAGTAGTGTGTTGTGAAAATCAAGTGTGCGTAAAATGACCTCAAAATGTCACGTTACGCACACTTGATTATATGATAAGCAAATGATTATGTAATAATTTAAATTATCGTCTGAGAAGCTGGTCGAATTTTGTCAAACGTGCGGTGATGTAGTCTCTCACAAACTTCACCTCAGCATCATATGAGCCAAGAGCCTGGAAGTTCATATGGACATACTGATTGAGGATCTTCCATCTCTTGAAGTTCAGATCCTGAGACTCTTTCAACAGCTCGGCGTAGGCGTCGAGGTCGGCTGCCAAATCAGACAGACCATTGGCAAGAGCTGCCTCCCAGATCTCGATCAGACGTGCCTTGGCTGCAGGGTCTTCCTTGACAATGCGAGTCACCATGTTCTTCACAGCGTCGCTCGCTGCAGAACCTTTCCACACATAGATGTACTCGTTGAGGTTGTTGATAGGATATGTTCTGTAGTCGTTTTCAAAACCAAGGTCATAATCCCATGCCGGACCCGTGTAGAGTTTTCCCTCTCCGGCATCCTTGTACATATACACGCTCCAGAATGTGTCAGTGTTCCCGCAGAACTCTCCGATGATGAAGTTGCGAAGGAAGCTGTCTACGTCTAGATATTTTCTGTAGCCGTTGGTTTCATCCTTGTAGTTTGTGGCAAACACGGCTGCTTCCATCTTGTTGAAATAGTCTGTGATGAAAGCTATCTGCTGGTCTGTGATGTCGTCCTCGTCCGGATGCTTGATGGTCACAGGAGTATTTCTGGTAGAATTGAACCACACGTCCTCGTTGTATGCATATGCATCAATCTCAATGAGATAACCGTCTTTGGCCTCCACTCTTCCGCTTGCAGCCTCCACCTGGTCGCAGAGCTGATAGCAGCCTCTGTATTCGCCATTTACAATCACATCCACAGGGTGACAGAAAGGAGTGTAGCTCTGGCCTACATTTCTGCTCACCTCAAATGCCAGCATGTTGCGCATCAGAGTCTTGTCGCCATAGTTGCTGATGAGTGTCCATTTCTTCGCTGAGGCCGGAGCTCCGAGAGGGCTCTGTTTCGACTCGAATTTCAGTCTGTATGGCTTTTTCGGGAAGTCCCAGCTGGCATTTCCGCGGCCGCGTACGCCTGTGTTCTTCGTGCTCAGCAGGTCTGTTCCGTCCTGAGAGATGATATAGACATTCGCTCCGATCTCCACCTCCTTCGAAGTAATCTCCTTGGCACCATAGGTGTTGATGACCACAGTCGGAAGGTTTGTGAGCTGGTACAGTTTAGAGTCGTCACCTTCTGATGCATAACCATGGAATTCCACCTCGGCAACATTGCATCTCACGTCGTTAGGGCTGACATAGCGCACATATCTGAATCCGCGTGAGCAATCCACGTCGGCGTACTGCATGGTTCTGTTCACGCCGGGCTCCTTCACAATGTAGATTGGAACAGCGTCGCTGAAGTCAGCCTCGTTGGCTCCCTCGAAGAGCGCGAGCTGCACTCGGTCCTGATGGTCCACGCGTGGCGACCAGCCTACCTTTGTGATGACGTGCTTCTTTCCAAGGTCAAGGCCGACCCATGTCTGCGAGCGGTCATATGAAGCGAAGAATGTATCGTAGTTGCCGTCGAAGACCTTGTCTTTTGTGTTGACTGTAGTCGACTGCGAGTTGCCGTTGTTGTAATCCACCGAATACTGGCTGCCGATGATGGTTCCAGTAAGCTTGGTCGGGTCCGATGGCACCTCTGGCTCTTGAGGCTGCTCAGGTTCTTGCGGAGTTTCCGGTGTCTCCGGCTCCTGCGGTGTCTCCGGCGTTTCGGTGTTTCCAGGCTGCTCAGGCTTTGGCGTCGGCGCCGGTATTGAAGGCTCGCATCCGCAGACTAGAAGCGCTGCAAGCACAAAATGAACTAAATGAAGCCTTTTCATATGACGATTTTTTATCAATTTGTAAATATAGTGATTATTTACAAAAAAGAGAGTCAGCGAGGCCTCAGCCACACTGACTCTCAGTAAAATAATATGCCCTAGACTTATACGAGTGCCTCGCCAGTCATGGCAGCTGGCTGCTCGATGCCCATGAGCTTAAGGATTGTAGGAGCTACGTCTGCGAGCTTACCGTTCTTCACTTCCTTAACCTCGTCACCAGCGTTCACCACGATGAATGGAACATCGTTGAGTGAGTGAGCTGTGTTAGGTGTGCCGTCCTCGTTTACAGCGTAGTCAGCGTTACCGTGGTCAGCTGTGATGAGAACTACATAACCCTGTGCCTTAGCAGCCTCTACAACCTTCTCAACGCAGTTGTCAACTGCAGTCACAGCTGTGCGGATAGCCTCGTAGATACCTGTGTGGCCGATCATGTCACCGTTTGCGAAGTTCAAAATAATAAGGTCGTTCTTGCCTGTGTTGATTGCCTCAACGAGCTTCTCAGTAACCTCTGGTGCGCTCATCTCTGGCTGAAGGTCGTATGTTGCAACCTTTGGAGAGTTTACAAGGATGCGGTCCTCGTTCTCGAAGAGAGACTCAGCGCCACCGTTGAAGAAGAATGTCACGTGAGCATACTTCTCAGTCTCAGCGATGCGGAGCTGGTTCTTGCCTGCCTTTGAAACAACCTCACCGAGAGTCTCCTGTACGTTCTCCTTGTCGAAGAGGATGTGAACTCCTGTGAATGATGCGTCATATGGAGTGAGGCAGCAGAAGTAGAGTGGAAGAGTGTGCATTCCGAACTCAGGCATATCCTGCTGAGTGAGGACAGCTGTGAGCTCACGAGCGCGGTCGTTACGGAAGTTGAAGAAGATAACTGCGTCACCCTCCTGGATCTTAGTGAGCGGCTGACCGTCAGCGCCAGTTACAGCGATAGGCTTGATGAACTCATCGGTAACGCCCTCGTCGTATGAAGCCTGGATAGCCTCAGTAGCTGAAGTAGCGTAAGCGCCCTTGCCCTCAACGAGGAGGTCGTAAGCCTCTTTAACGCGCTCCCATCTCTTGTCACGGTCCATAGCGTAGAAACGGCCGCAGACTGTAGCAACCTTGCCAGTTGACTTGGCCATCTCAGCCTCGAGAGCCTCTACGAAGCCCTTACCGCTCTTAGGGTCAGTGTCACGACCGTCCATGAAGCAGTGAACGAATACATCCTCAAGGCCGTACTCCTTAGCAACGTTAAGGAACTCATATACATGCTCGAGTGAGCTGTGCACACCACCCATAGATGCGAGACCCATGAGGTGGAGCTGCTTGTTGTTTGCCTTTACATAGTCGTATGCAGCCTTGATCTGAGCGTTCTGGAGGAACTTGTGCTCGCGTGCTGCGATGTTGATCTTGACGAGGTCCTGGTACACCACGCGGCCTGCGCCGAGGTTGAGGTGACCAACCTCTGAGTTACCCATCTGGCCCTCTGGGAGACCTACAGCCTCACCGCATGCCTTAAGGGTGCTCATAGGGTACTGCTTGCGGAGTCCCTCGATGTAAGGTGCTCCCTGTGTGTAGATGACATTAGACTCATCCTGTCTGCCCTCGCCCCATCCGTCGAGGATCATAAGTAGTACTTTCTTGTCCATAATATATTGATATTTATATTTTTCAATTTTTGCGCCGCAAATATACGATTTTCTCTTTACATTTGTAAAGATAAACAGGTGTTGATTTTATGGCAAGAAAGAACAATTATCGCGGCAAGGGCCGTGGCAAGAAGGAGAAGAAAGTTTTTCCTCAGGTAGTGGGAAAGGTTCAGATGACCCGCGAGGGCTACATCTTTGTGATCGTTGAAGGCGAGGAAGACGATGTGTTTGTGAAGGCGTCCAAGACGCGAGGTGCTTTGCACGGCGATAAGGTCATCGTGTCGGTGACACGCGAAAAGACCGACCGCCAGCGCCGCGAAGGCGAGGTGGTGGAGATCCTTGAGCGCTCGCCAAGACCGTTCATCGGCATCCTCCATATCGTCGGAAATCAGGCGTGGGTGCTGATGCAGAGCCGTTTCATGCCATATGACATCACAATTCCGTTCACAGAATCAGACAGAGAACGCTACCGTAGACATAAGGTGAGAAGCCAGTCGGCGGCCGAGCCTAAGGACGAGACCGGATACCTCAAGCCGCTGGGCGACGACATGTTCGCCATCCATCATGTGTACGAACTCGGCGAGGACGGCTATGGCAAGCAGGAGCTCAAGGCGCGCTCGGGAATGAAGGTCGCTGCGATCGTCGAAGATTGGCCTCGTCATGAGATGTCGCCTCGCGGACGCATCGTCGACGTGCTCGGGGAGCCGGGCGAGAATGACACCGAGATGCATGCAATACTTGCAGAATACGCCCTCCCATATAAGTTTGAATCGGATGTGGCCAATGCTGCAGACAGAATTTCTGAGGAGATTACAGACGAGGACCGCAAAGGCCGTCGCGACTTCAGGAATGTGCTCACATTCACCATTGACCCGGCAGACGCAAAGGACTTTGACGACGCCCTTTCATTCAAGGTGCTGGAGAATGGAAACTATGAAATCGGAGTGCACATCGCAGACGTGACTCACTATGTCCGTCCGGGCGATGTTGTGGACAAGGAGGCGCAGGAGCGCGGAACCTCGGTATATCTGGTAGACAGGACAGTGCCTATGCTTCCGGAAAAGCTCTGCAACAAGGTCTGCTCGCTCCGTCCGAACGAAGAGAAACTCACATTCTCGGCTGTCTTTGAAATGACTCCGCTCGGCCGCATTGTAAGCCAGTGGTTCGGAAAGACAGTTATATATTCAGACTTCAGATTTGCATACGAGGAGGCTCAGGTCATCATTGACAATCCTAAGGCGGCTCACGAAGGTGTGCCTGCAGAGATCGTGTCGGC
>JAFZEP010000148.1 GCA_017560625.1 Bacteroidales bacterium | reverse complement strand
GGAGATGAACGCCGTTAAAGAGGCAAATCGTCTTAACATTCCGGTTATCGCTATGGTTGATACTTGTTGCGATCCTACTCCGATTGATTATGTGATTCCGGCAAACGACGATGCAGCAAAGTCTATCGCTTACATCATGGATGCACTTTGCGGCGCAATCAAAGAGGGATTGGACGAAAGAAAGCTTGAGAAGGAGAAAGAGGCTCCAGAGGCAGCTGAGCAGCAGCCAGTAGGCAAGAAGCTCCGCGCTCGCAAGGGTGCAAAGCCTGCAGCAGAAGAGACTTCAGCAGAGTAATTTTATTTTAACACTTTAAACATCTATCAAAATGGAGATTAAAGCAGCTGAAGTTGCAAAACTTCGTCAGATGACAGGCGCTGGTATGATGGACTGCAAGAAGGCACTCGTTGAGGCTAACGGTGACTTCGAGCGCGCAAAGGAAATCATCCGCGAGAAAGGTAAGCTCGTTGCAGCAAAGCGTGCTGACCGCGAGACTTCAGAGGGTGCAGCTATCGCTAAGGTAGACGGCAGCAAGGCAATCGTAGTCGCTCTCGGTTGTGAGACTGACTTCGTAGCTAAGAACGCTGAGTTCCAGGCACTCGCAGAGGCTATCGCTGATGCAGCTATCGCAAACTTCCCAGCAGACAAGGATGCCCTCATGGCATGCGTACTTGCTGACGGCAGAACAGTTGAAATGGCTGTTACTGAGCAGACAGGTAAGACTGGTGAGAAGCACGTTATCGTAGCTTACGAGACAATTGAGGCACCATACATCTCAGTTTACATGCACAAGATCACTGGCAAGCTCGCAGCCGTAGTTGGCTTCAGCAAGTCATTCGATGAGTCAGTAGCTAAGGGTGTAGCAATGCAGGTAGCTTCAATGAACCCAGTAGCAGTTTCTGCAGAGTCAGTACCACAGAACGTGGTTGACGCTGAGCTCAAGACTGCAACTGAGAAGACTAAAGAGGAGCTCGTTAAGAAGGCAGTAGATGCAGCTCTTACAAAGGCTGGCATCAACCCTGCACACGTTGACAGCGAGGCTCACATCGAGTCAAACCAGGCTAAGGGTTGGATCACAGCTGAGCAGGCAGAGCAGGCTCGCGAGATCATCAAGACCGTTTCTGCAGAGAAGGCAGCTAACCTTCCTGAGCAGATGGTAGCAAACATCGCTAAGGGTCGTCTCCAGAAGTTCTTCAAGGAGCAGACTCTCGAGGAGCAGGGCTACCAGATGGGTGACGGCAAGACTTCAGTCAAGGATGTCCTTAAGGCAGCTGACGCTGAGGCTAAGATCCTTGGTTTCAAGAGAGTATCACTCACTGACTAATTTCAGGTCCGCCTGAACACAATAAAATAGGATGGTCGATTGACCATCCTATTTTTTATTATAGATATCAGATTTTTAGAAGAGGAATTTCGCTGCTACGAGTGATGCTGTGAGCAGACCGGAGAAAATGAGGAGGAAGTTCACAGTGCGGGTGTCAAGGTCGACAATAGGGCCTGCGCCTTCTTTCACTCCGCGTTTCATTGTTCTGGCAAGAGCAACTGTTATAGGAGTTGTCATGAACAGAATGATGGTGTGCATAGGCAGGATCCCAATAACTGAGCAGACTCCGACAAATGCAAGCGGAAGGATGACCTCAATGCTGTACATGAATGATGTGCAGCGCTTTGGTGCCTCAATGTCTCTGGCGTTTTTAGCGCGAAGGATGCCTGCTGAAATCAGACAGACTGGTCCTGCTGCCCAAAATATGTCCCATGAGAATGTTCCTGTTGCTGCATATGCAACTGCAATTGCAGGCGCTACTGAAATTGCAACGAGTCCCAGGAGATATCCGATCCAACGGAATTTGCAGCTGCGGAGTCTTGAAAGTCCTTCACCAAGGAGATATGCCCATATCATTGTAGCAAGAAGTGCTCCTGCAGCATATAACCAGTTGATGGCTGCGCCTTTCCAGAATAGATATGCACAGGCAGCGACTACAGGCATTGCCGATGCTGGGAGTGCCCAGAGCTTGAATGTCGCCACTCTCTGCTGTTTTGTTGCTTTACGTCTTTTCATATCGTTTAGTCTTAGAAGGACAAAGATAGTAAAATATATATAAAGAATGACCCCAATATAAAGAATGATGGCCTCTCGCTTCCCAGCGAAAGACCATCGTGCAATTCTAACCTAAAACTTAACCTATGAAAAAACTATTCGGTTAAGAGATATTACGAATTCTGTGCCAAAGTCACCATACTTGGCGCAGAATGTGAAATTCCTACAATAAATAATCGAGAATTTCCTTGATGCTGCTCACCTCAATGATTCGGTCAGACTCCGGCATGTCCATCATTTCGTGTACCCATGTGATTTCGTGAGGGGTGTGAATGGCTAATCCTCCGATGTTTACTACAGGTACGATATCCGATTTCACTGAGTTGCCGATCATAAGCATCTTAGACGGATCCATGTCAAGTTTGGCAGCAAGTTCGAGGTAGTTCTTCTCGTCCTTGTTCTCCATCACCTCGCAGTGATGAAAATACTTTGCCAGTCCGCTGATGCGGAACTTGTTGAGCTGTTCTGTAAGATCTCCCTTTGTAGCCACGATCAGCTTGTATTTGCCGTGAAGTGCCTGGAGAGTCTCTTCTACGCCTTCTATAAGCGTGAACTCGTGGAATGCAAGTTCTGTGATGATCTTCTTGATGCCGTAGTAGATGTGTTCCGGGAGAGTTCCTCCGCAAAGGTCCATAGCAGCATCAGTCATTCCGATCATATATGTCTTTGAACCGTAGCCGAAGAGGGGAATGTTGTCCTCCTGCTTTCTCCAGAGCATGTCCTGCACGCCGTCCGCTGTAGTATAGTCCTTCAGCAGCTCGATGAACTTGTCCTCGGCTGCCCTAAAGAACCTCTCGTTTTCCCACAGTGTGTCATCGGCGTCGAAGAGCACTGTGTCGAATTTACCTTTCAGACTTTCCATTACTTTGTCAAAGTGCTGTCTGCCGGTGCAACATTCATTGCGACAGGTTCAACCTCGATAACGGGATTGACTGCAGTGATGATGATGTCGTCGTAAGGTCTGTCATAACTGTCTGTGTCAGCTGTTGCGATCTTGTCGATAACCTCAAGTCCGCTGATCACCTCTCCGAAGATCGTGTACTGGCCGTCAAGGTGTGCGCAGTTCTCAGGATCATGTACGATGTAGAACTGTGAGCCTGACGAAGCCTTCTTAGGGTTTGCGAGATCTCCTTTGCGTGCTGCTGCAAGTGCACCCTTCTTGTGGCTGTAGTCGCTTACAAACTCTGCCGGCACTGTGTAGTCAGGACCGCCTGTGCCCCATTTGTTGATCATCGCAGTGTCGCGTGAGTATGGGTCACCTGTCTGGATCATGAATCCCTCGATGACTCTGTGGAAACGGATGCCGTCGTAATATTTTTCTGATGCAAGTTTGACGAAGTTGTCTCTGTGGCGAGGAGTCTTCTCGTAAAGACGCACTCTCATTGTTCCGTAAGTGGTGACAATGTCAAACTCCGGATTTTCTGTCTTCTTGATGTCCATAGTTACTTTATTGGTTGTTATTTCATTTTCTGTTGCCGGCTGCTCTG
>JAFZEP010000029.1 GCA_017560625.1 Bacteroidales bacterium | reverse complement strand
CAGCCCAGACGCGCGCATAGCGTACACCGGCAGGCTCTGGAATAGGATTAGATTGTGCGTCCATATCTACATGATTTTAATGAAGCACAAAGGTAGATCAGACCAAAGCGGACGTCAAGACGTAACTCTGGAGACGCTTACCGTGAAACATTCTGATCGTGAAATAGTATATTATAGACCAAAACTTCTCAATAATGAACGAATCACAAAACTCACTGAACTCACAAAACACACAGAACTCACAAAACACACAGAACTCACAAAATCAAAACTCACAAAACACACAAAACACACAAAATCAAAACTCACAGAACCAAAACTCACTGAACTCACAAAACCAGAACTCACAGAACCAGAACTCACAGAACAGAAAGATCAAATGCCTCATCACAGACTTTGATGAGACCTTCTTCAAAACCGCAATTGCCGCACCACTCAAACAAAGTAAACCAATCGATTGGGATAAGATCTACTCACTGATCCCACAGTTTGAGATGTACCCCGGTTGGCAGGAAGTCATGAATTGGCTCAAAGAGAACAACATCATGTTCGCCGTAGTAAGTCAATCCACCAGAGGAATTCTCAGCCGAACATTCAAGCATTTTGGGGTTGAACCGGCATATGTCGGATGTTTCAGCCTGTTCCACAGAAAGCCACACGTGAAGAATCTCCAGAAAGCCCTTGATGCTCTGGGACTTGAGAAGGATGAAGTCATTTCTGTCGGCAACAGCATCAATGACTATACGCAAGCACAGATGACCGGAGTCAGATTCGTCGGAGCATGTTGGGATTCTCTCCACACAGAGAAGCTCAAAGAACTTGGACAGACTGCAGACACTCCTATCCAACTCATTGACATACTGAAAGAAACGATAAAATAGACAGCACAATGAAGATACAGTTCATCAAAGACCAACTCACCCCAAAGCTCCTCAACGAGCTTGCTACAGTGGTAGAAGATCCACAGTCACTCATCCCCCAGACAGAGGATGAGTTCTCCGACCTGCAGAAATTCGGTCTCTACCCTGCCGAAGACTGTGTGACTTTCGTCACCAAGCAGGGAACACCATTGTACCATCTCGACAATATGTCTGTCATACCCACCGGAAAGAAAGACCTGTGGATGCACTACGGCGATTTCATGTTCCGTCAGATCGAGATCCTGTTCCAGATGCCTCGCATGCTGACAGCCGATGCGCACATCTGGCTTAGAGACCACCTGTTCCAGATGAGAGTAGACGCACGCAAGAAGACAGAATACAAGGCTAAATTCAGAAACGTCATGCGTCCGGACTGGAAACGCATACAGACTGAGTGGATGAAATATTGCATATGTCTGAAGTATCGTGACAATGTCCTCTTCCGCAAAGACCTCCAGTCTATCGGACAGAAGACTCCAGTTGAAGACGCAACCAACACAAATTACGCATCAAACCTCTTCTGGGGCGCAAAACTCGTCGAACTGGGCGGAAAGAAGTACTACTTCGGATGCAACGTAGTCGGCAAACTCCTGACTCAACTCAGAGAGAACAAAGGCAAGATTCCGTACACCCTTCCGGAAGACCTTCACGTCTTCGGACAGCCGATCCTGCCACTTTAATACAAACAGCAGCCCGGTCACGAATGACCGGGCTGCTGTCGTTATGCCCAATACACTTTGTTGATGGAGACGTTCTTGCCAAGGTTTTCCATCTCCTTGAGGATTGTCTTCAACGACTCCACGACCCCGGGAAGCTGCGCAGTCAGTTTGCTGTATGCAATGTATACAGTCAGCGCCCTGCCAGGAGCAAGCAGCACAGAAATCTTCGCCCTATAAGTCTGACCCTCAAACTTATATTTCAGGCCAGCCTCAGTCATAGCTTCCTTGACGAGAGCCTGCGCACTGGCAACTTTGATCTCCTTCATCATCTTCTTGCTTCGGAAGTCCCTGAGCCAACCCTCGATCATGGCGAGTACCTGAGGAGTGATCTCCTCCCATAACATGACGATTTCTCTCTTGTTATGGCCGGTCCAGAAGCCGAATGACCCCATGTTGTTCTGCCCCTTGTAACGGTTCTTCACTACCTCGAGGGCACGGTCGAGATACTGATTGAACGACCTGTTCTGACCTGCCTCCACATCATTCTTGATGACCGGTTTGAGAACTTTAGCCACTTCTTCTATATAGTAATTCCTATCCATATCTTATTAACCTATCTGCATTACACATGTCCTACCGGACTTCTCCATCCAGTTCTTATGGTGGTCTAGACAGTTCTGATTCTCGCAGACCCACAAGATGCCTGTCTTGAACCCCTCCGGGATTCTCGGCTCTGGCGCATATCCGTCAGTGAGGAAGACCAGTCCGTCATAGCCATGCTCATGGGCATAGTCTATCGGCTCCTGAAACGATGTACCGCCTCGGCCGAACACACCGACCTGCTTGACAACCTTCTTGAGACTGCACACAGAGCTGATGCCGCAGTCGAACTGCACGACATCGATCTCCTGGAAGCCGTAGCGGAACGCACTGTTGATGACTCCGTAGAAGTACTTGAGGCTCTCGGTGGAGATGGAGCCGGAAACGTCCACAGCCACAAGAAGCTTTGTGTCGAACTGGCGCACGCTGCCCATGTTCTGAAAGCCCGTCCTGCGGTTTGGCTTCATGCGCGTGAGCTTTCTCTTTGAAGAGATGATGCTGGCGCGGAATCCCGCAAAGACGTTTCTCCAGTTGATCTTGGCCTTGAGCGAATTTGTCAGAAGCTCTGCAAAGGTGCCGGAGATGGAACCCCAGGACTTTGTCGACGAGATCACGCCATTGATCATCTGCACAGTCATGTCATCCTCATCCCACAGCTCAGCAAGATCCCTATGTCTGTCATTCGCAGACTGGTTTCCCTGATGACCAGCTTGCTGATCACCATTATGACTGTCCTGATGGACTTCCTGCTGGCCCATCCCTGCAGACATTGTACCTTGAGGTCCGTCTTCAGAAGACTGGCCTTCCGACGACCCTTCTGACTGTCTCTCAAGTTCCCTAGCATACCACTCGTAACTCATGCCGCGCTTGAGTCCCATGTCACCGGGAGTCTCGATCCTGAAACGTGGATGAGTGTAGTTGTCGCCGACCACAAGGTTACTGGCAAGACCCATCGACTTCTGGCTGCAGCCATCCGGACGTCGCTCATACGGATGCTTAAGAAGGATCCTGACAGCTTCAGCCCTCAGAGCCTCTTCCAAGGCCGCGTCAGACATCTCTGCCACAATCAACGGATTGTATTCCAACCTCTTCTTTCCGCTTCGGAGCGGGCAGGCCATCTGGTGGTTGGGCACCAATTCGTGCATGCAGCAGACACCAAAGAGCGGTGGTTCCATGATGAACCACTGCTCAAGAATTCTGGTAAATCTATCTTGCATTCTATTTAATACCCTTTACATATGACACAAGCATCATCACCAACATCGGGCACTTAGATGCAATGAATGCGATCGCATTCTGGTATGTCTGCTGAACATAGATATTGGCAAAGTGAGCTGCCGCCTCCTTTCGCTTCTTTGTGAGATACTCGAAGTAGGACATGAGGTTTTCGGCATAGAGCTTTTCGTCCTTCTGCTGCACCTTCTCGACTTCAAGGTGTCGGTAGATACCTTCATTCACAACAGAAAGCTGATGGATACCGTAATCGGCGATCTTATCCTTCAACTTGGACTTGTCGAAACCGCTAAGGATCTCTCGTCCTGAGACGATCTTACGAGTCGCTGCATTCTGGATGAATACCGATGCCGCTTTAGGGCCGACGACGCTAGAGATGATCTTGCTGTCGATCTCCTTGAGTTCCTCCTTGTCGAGAATGATGTCAGAGACCCTCTTCCATGCACGGCGGTCAGGTGTCTTGTCGAGTCCCGTGTCTGCTCCTTCCTTCATGTCAGGATCCTTGTCGAGCCAGATTCTGTTTTCATCGATGAAGCTGATGACACGTGAGTCAAGCTTCGCCTTTCGGGCCCAAAGAAGCCACTCCTCGGCTGTAGGCTTGAAGTTCACGATATTGAATCGTGACACAAGAGCAGGGTCAAGGTCGGTGAGCTGATACTGGTCACCGGCATTTACAGCGCTGATGATGCGGCTGCCTTCAGGAAGATATTTGCCGGCAAGCTTGCGGTTGAGCGCAAGGTCCATGATGGTCTGCAATATCTCAGGACGAGCTCGGTTCAACTCATCGAGGAACAACACTACAGGCTTACCGTCTGTCGGGAACCAGTAAGGAGCCATGAAATCGGTCTTGCCGGTCTTTTCATCCTTGCATGGCAAACCGATGAGATCTCCAGGGTCAGCCATCTGACCGAGGAAGAGAGCCACAACAGGCATTCCCTTTTCCTTGAAGAACTCTGTGAGGATCTCGGACTTTCCGATTCCGTGGTTACCGACAAGCATGATATTATGCGACGCTGGAGTCGCCTCGAGGAGCTGCTTAAGCTCAGTGATGTTGACTGAAATATTACTCATATGATGTGATTTTTCTGATTTCCGAAATTGGATGAGGGAAGTACTCAAACAGTAGGGCAGGTGTTACTACCAAACATGAACAAATCTAATTATTTTCAAAAAAGAGTCAAAATTTCCCCCAGTTTTCGTAATTTAACGCTCACAAAACCGTATTATTGGGAACGAAGTCAGGATCTAACTATCATTTATTAATCTT
>JAFZEP010000147.1 GCA_017560625.1 Bacteroidales bacterium | reverse complement strand
CGTTAAGACGGCCGTGGTCGTCGATGATATCAAGCACCGGAAGGTTGTGACGCATACCGATCTCGTAGTCGTTTACGTCGTGAGCAGGAGTCACCTTAAGACATCCTGTACCGAAGTCCATTGCCACATAGCTGTCCTCGATGATAGGAATCTCCTTGTTGATGAGCGGGATGAGCACCTTCTTGCCCTTGAGCCACTGATATCTCTCATCTGCAGGGTTTACGCAGACAGCAGCATCCGCCATGATTGTCTCAGGACGTGTTGTTGCGATGATGATGTATTTGTCAGTCGGATTTCCGTTTCCGTCTGAGATGAAATATCTCATGTGATAGAACTTGCTGACAGTATCCTTGTGGATCACCTCCTCGTCAGACACTGCAGTAAGTCCGACAGGATCCCAGTTCACCATACGCACACCTCTGTAAATATATCCCTTGTTGTAGAAATATACGAATGTGCTGATCACAGCATCGCTGAGATCTGGATCCATTGTGAATTTTGTTCTGTCCCAGTCGCATGACGCACCGAGCTTGCGGAGCTGGCTGAGGATGATGCCACCATGCTTCTCTTTCCACTCCCATGCGTGCTCAAGGAACTGCTCACGAGTGAGGTCTTCTTTCTTGATTCCCTCAGCAGCAAGCTTCTGCACCACTTTATTTTCAGTAGCGATTGATGCGTGGTCGGTACCAGGCACCCAGCAGGCATTCTTACCGTCCATTCTTGCCTTACGCACGAGGACGTCGTTGAGTGTGTTATTGAGAACGTGACCCATGTGGAGGATACCTGTAACGTTTGGTGGTGGGATCACCACTGTGTAAGGCTCCCTCTCATCAGGTTCTGAGTGAAAAAACTTGTTTTCAAGCCAATAGGCATACCATTTATCCTCCGTCAAGGCAGGATCATACTTTGCTGGAAGTTCCATATCTGTATATCTTATATTTTATAAATCAAAATGTACGATATCATACGTACACACTACGCACAATATCGTACAAATATACACATTTCCGGCGAGATAGCGCATCAATAGATGCACAAATCCACCCTATTTATTTTACATTATCGGGAACCAGATGAAAACTGCACAATCCCAAAGAGCATGCGATATGATGATGGCGCCCAATCTCTCTGGAAAGAGCCTGTAGGCAAGCCCCCAGACAACGCCTGCAACCATGGCTGCCATGATAAGCATGAAGTTGAACTTCGAAATATGCACCAGGCTATACACCAATGTCGTCACAATAAATCCTATAGTCGGAGTCCAGCGCGCAGAAAAACTGTTCTGGATGCATCCTCTCCAGAAAATCTCCTCAGCCGGTCCGATGATGAACAGCATCAGCAGACTTAGGACATAGGGATTCTCCCCTTCCTTCATTCCGTATATGGAATCCACCTGAGGACGGGCGAAGTCAAAAAGCATTGTGGAGAAGAACTCTCCAAGCCAGAATATTCCCCAAAGGGCAGCCGCAAGCACAACTCCCCAGAAGATATCCTTGACTCCGAAAGAGACTTCCCTCCACCAACCGGGGCGCGCCCAACACGTGAAGAGAGTCAACGTTGCTGCAGAACATGTCATCATCACCCAGAAGTTCACATGTGGAGCTGTCCACGGAGAGAACATCACAGTCCAAAGAATGGTTGCCAGAACGATTCCGACAACCAGTTTCCTCATTGATACTGCTCCACTCATCTTAGAACACAAGCTTTGAAACCACGAAAGCTATCGAGAGCAGCAACGAGAACACCATCTGGAGTTTTGCAGTCCTCTGATCAAGGTCAAGAATGGTCTCAACACCTTCCTTTGGACATTTCATCATTGTCCGGCTGCACCCCAAAGCGATCGGAAAGGCCACAAGGGCAACCAGTGCAAGCCAAGGCAGAACCTGCATCGCCACGCAGACTGCAACCCACACAAATGGGAAAAGCACTTCGAACGAATACATTACTGCTGAGGCCTTTAAGCCAAGTCCCATAGCAAGAGTCCTGATCTCCGCCCTCTTGTCATGCACCATGTCTCTTGTATTGTTCGAGTGAAGGATGCCGTCAGTGATAAGACCTACAGGAAGGGCTATCCAAAGCACACTCCAATCGATTGCACCTGTTGTCACGAATGCAGTTCCGATGGTAGGAAGAAAGGCAAAGGTCAAAAGGATGTCGAGGTCGCCAAGCGCATTGTACTTAAGTGCAGGATAAAGAAGTGTAAGCGCCGCACCTGCCAGACCGATCCAAAGCAAAGGAAGCCCTGTAAGAAGCACAAGACCGACACCTCCTGCAACCGCAATGATGAACACGACACATGCGAGGTTTCTGATCTCATGCGGCTTGAACATACCTGTTGTGAGCGTGGTCGCTCCGGTTGTATCCTCTCTGTCTACAGCCTTTTTATAGTCGTGATAGTCACTCCATACGTTACCGGCAACATGGAAGAGAATCATATTGACAAGAGTCCATACTCCATAGAGCCAGTTCATCTCTGCACCAGTCCAATACAGATATGCAAGAGTCACAATGATAGGCATTGCAGATGCTGGAAAAGACCAAGGTCTTACCGCAAAAATCCATTGTCCAAACGAATGTTTTCCCATATAATTATCAGTCATTGAATTTTGAGGCGCCAAAGTTAACATTTTTATGTAACTTTGTATATTAACGAGTTGATTTAAAATAATACAAACACTATGGCAAACGAAAAAGAATTCAGCATCGAACTTAAGCAGGATGTGGCAAAAGGCACATATTCAAACCTTGCGATCATAACTCACTCACGCAGCGAGTTCATCATCGACTTCGCTACAATGCTTCCAGGTCTTCCTAAGCCTGAGGTAAGCAACCGCATCATCATGACTCCTGAGCACGCAAAGAGACTCTACCTCGCACTCCAGGACAACATCAACAAATACGAGAACCAGCACGCTCCTATCACATTGGGCAACGAGAACAAGCCTCAGTTCCCTATGGGCGGCTTCGGTGGCGGCGCTAAATCATAAGGTGATGGAAGCCAGGCTACAGAAGATAAAGGCTTTTGTCTTTGATGTAGACGGAGTCCTTACAGACGGCGGCATCCTTGCCACTGCAGAAGGAGACCTGTTCAGAGTCTTTGATGCAAAAGACTCTTTCGCCTTGAGAATGGCATATATGAAAGGCTACCACGTAGGAGTGATTACAGGAGGCGTATCGGAGAGCATCAGAAGACGTTTCCGCACATGCGGAGTGCCAGAAGAGAACATCTACCTCGGATCACGTGCAAAGATCGAGGATTTTGAAGACTTCTGCGCAAAATACAGTCTGAAGGCAGAAGAAGTGATGTACTTCGGAGACGATCTCCCTGACATCCCTGTCATGTTAGCATGCGGATGCGGAGTCTGCCCGAGCGACGCAGTGGACGAAGTAAAGGCAGCTGCAGACCACATCGCCACACGCGCAGGCGGAAAAGGATGTGCCCGCGAGATGATCGAAGCGGTAATAAAAATGCACGGCAAGTGGGAACTTGACGTGCAGGACTATAAAAGCAAGTTTTAAATTTACAGCCAGGGCTTAAGCCTTGGCTGTCTCTTTTCTTCCGGTGAAGTTGTCCATCGCATGGTATAATCCGAAGACTTTTCCGAAGAAGAAGTCAAATACTCTGGTAGGAAGGACAGTCTGCCAGAAGCGGATGAAATGGAATCCGAAAGGAATTCCCTTGAACGTCTTGTTCTTCTCGATGGCGCGTATCACCTTCCTGGCCACATGTTCAGGCTCCAATATAGGGAAAACAGACTTCACACCGTCGAACATACCGGTCTTTATATAATAAGGTGCGATGGTTGTCATACGCACCTGGCTCTTCATTTCCTGAAGTTCGATTCTCACTGAGTCGGACCAGCCGATCACTCCCCACTTGCTGGCTGCATACACAGACATCTTTGGGTTTGAAAGCATTCCACCAGCCGATGCAATGGTGCAAAGGTGTCCTTTGTTACGCTTAAGCATATCCGGAAGGACCGCTCTTGCAACAAACATGGGAGCGATGGTGTTGATGTTGATTGTACGGAGAATCTCATCAGAGGTCTGAAGGTCGAAGGTCTTGTTGCTTGTGATCACACCTGCACAGTTGATGAGGATATCGATGTCTCCGCACTCCTGCACAGTCTTGTGATACATTTCCTTCACGACATTATTGTCGGCAACATTTACTACAAAACCCTTGACCTTTCCGTATGAAGAGAGTTCCTCACGCGCAGCCTCGATACCGGCTGCGTTGATGTCCCATATTATAAAGCACTTGGCTCCTTTTTCAAGGGCCATGCGTCCCATGATCTTTCCAATTCCGGATGCACCTCCGGTAATCAATACATTTGCGTTTTCAAATTTCATAGTTAATTATATTTATTTTTCGGTCCTACCCGGACCGGACATCGAAAACCAGAAGTTTTCTTGCCAGCAAATATATACCATAAAAATTGCCGGCCGAAAAGATCGACCGGCAATGCCGTAGAATAGGGTTTTACGCCGTAAAGACCTATATTTTGTGGTGAAATTCACCACATATGCGGTAAAAAAAACGCGGAATCAGGACCTTGATCCGAATATCATCGATCCTATCCTGACCATGGTTGAGCCGTATTCTATTGCCACAGGGTAGTCGTCTGACATACCTATCGAAAGCTCCACGAAGTCTTCAGACAAAGACGGATAGAGGAATCTACATCTGTCATAGATGCTGCGTAGAGCAGCGAAGTCTCCCTTCACGACGTCCATGTCATCAGTAAAAGTGGCCATGCCCATTATGCCACGGAACACAATGTGAGGATATCCCCCACCCACTGCCGACTCCAGCACCGAGTATACTTCATCAGGACTGAAGCCCTGCTTGGTCTGTTCTGCTGCAACGTGAGGTTCGAGGAGCACATTGATCTTGCGGTCATTTGCCGCCGCCCATGATTCGATGGCATCAAGAAGACGGACAGAATCGACTGACTGGACCAATGATGCATATGGCAACACCATCTTCAGCTTGTTGGTCTGAAGGTGACCTATGAAATGCCACTGAACATCTGACATGTCGGGACGCTCAGCTTCCAGCTGACGCACTTTTGCCTGCAGTTCCTGCGGACGGCTTTCAGCAAAGATCCTCTGTCCGGCCCCGTACGCCTCTTCAATGGCATTGAACGGGTGGAATTTAGAAACTGCCACCAACTTTACAGTTGCTGGCAGTTCTGAATGTAATTTATTGATTGTCTTAGAAATCATTATCTGCGCTTGTTCTGCTTCTGCATCTGCTCCTGCATTCTCTGTGCCTCTTCGAGACGCAACTGCCATTTTGATTTCTTTCTTGGCTTGCTGGATGCTGCAGCCATATCCGCTCTCACTTTGTCTTCTGTAACGACGTACTTGCGGATGTACCATGTCATGGCCATAGTCACAAGGTTTGAAAGAAGATAGTAGTAGCTGAGCGCACTTGAAAGATTGTTACAGATGAAGAACATCATGATCGGCATCAGGTAGAGGCTCATGAACTTCATTCCTGGCATACCACTGTCAGTCTGCGCAGAGTTCATCTTCGTAAAGAAGAACATCGAAAGCGCCATGAGAAGGGCAAACAGTGAGATATGGTCTCCAAGAAGTGGAATGTTTGTTCCGAAATCTACGATCGAATCATATGAACTAAGGTCTGAAGCCCAAAGGAAGCTCTGCTGACGAAGCTCGATAGATGCTGGGAAGAATCTGAACATCGCAAAGAGGATAGGCATCTGGAGAAGCATTGGAAGACATCCTCCCATCGGGCTTACACCAGCCTTCTGGTAGAGGTTCATCATCGCCTGCTGCTTCTTCATGGCATCCTCCTGCTTAGGATACTTCTCGTTGAGCTTGTCCATCTCCGGCTTGAGGTACTGCATCTTTGCAGTCGACTTGTACGACTTGATTGTAAGTGGAGAAAGAAGCAGCTTGATAAGAAGGGTAAGGATGAGGATTACGATTCCGTAGTTGCTGATGAATCTTCCGAGGAAGTCAAATACCGGGATGATCACCAGACGGTTGAACCAAGCCACCATCCATCCTCCGAGAGGTACAATTCTCTCATAGCTGCGGTCATAGCTCTTGAGGGTTCTGTAGTCGTTAGGTCCGAAATAGAATTCAGCAGGCATCACCACTGTGTCCTCGCCGCTCTCGAATGTCGAGTTCAGCTTCGCCTTGCAGACCATCAGGTGTCCATACTGAGCATATTCCTGCTCCGAATAGTAGTTTACAGTGAAGTCTGCAGAAGTGAACTCCTTTGCAGGGGTCATGATTGCAGAGAAGAACTGCTGCTGGAAAGCGAACCATGAAACATGTGAAGAAATGAGCTCGTGCTCGTCTCTTGCCTTCGCCATCGCCTCCGGTTCATCTTCACCTGAGCAGAAGTAGTTAAGCTTAGAATACTGCTTCTCGTTCTTGTAGCCCTTTTCAAGACGAGGAACATAGAGCTTCCAATCTGTTCTATATGAATTGGTTACGCTAGAAACAAGCTTACTCATGCCGACAAATGACATTTCATTCTTGAGCATGTAGCTTCCCTCTTCGATCCAATATTTCTGCTGGATGTAACCACCCTCATAAGGAAGCTTCATCACTACAACTGAATCATTGGACTGCTCCATATCCAGTTCAAAGATGAAGTCTCTTGTGTTCAATGTGCTGTTTGTGCCAGCCAGACGACGGTCAACATCAATGCATACATTGTAGTCGTTCGCACCCGGTCTTACGAAGTAGAGAGCCTTCGGCTCATCAGGATTTGCCGGATTGTATGCTGTGTAGTCCTTGAGCAGTACTGAATACGGCTGCGCTCCCTTAGTTGAGATGACCATATCGACAAGCTCGTTGGAAAGGCTTGCAAAACGTGGAGAGAGCTCCGGATTGAGTCTTGGATCATTGTATGCTGCATTAAGCAAAGAGTCCTGATATGGCATATTGATCTCCTGGACCTTCACTGCCACAGTCTCTCCTGCTGGAGCTGACTCATTCTGATTTGCTTCGGCTATCTCAGCCTGCTCAGATGCGATGATCGCCTCCTCGACGATTTCGATCTGCTTTTCTGTCTTTTCCTGTGCCTCCTGCGCCGCCTGCTTGTTCATCTTGGATGACTGGTACCAAGAGAAACCGAACATTATGGCAACGATGACAACAAAACCGATTATTGTATTCTTATTCATCTATACCTTTTATGTTTATTTGATTATTCCTGTGATTCTGCCTCGTTGATCTTTCTGATCTGCTCGGCAAGTCTGGCAAGCTCCTGCTTTGCCTGTGCGATACGCTCCTGCATCTGCTTTACAAGAGGCTCAGAACTCTTCGACATAGAGAAGAATCCGATGTTGTTCTCATATGTCACGATGTCCTGCTCGAGAGTGTTGTACTTCTGGATAAGGATCTCCTTCTCCGAAAGCTGTCTTCCGCCACGTGTACGGCGCTGAGGACGGCTTGCATGGAATCTTGAAACAGCCTCCTTATAAGCCTTGGCAACGTTGTCCTTCTCCTTGAACGGCACAAAACCGATCTCCTGCCATCTCTTCTGGAACTCCTGGAGAGCCTGGAAGTCAGATTCGTCACCCTTGAGCTCGTATGCCTTCATCTCCTCGATGAGTCTGTTCTTTGCCTTGAGGTTTCCGTAGTAGTCGTTCTCAGGCTTTGCGTTCTTGTCTCTTTCCGCAAAGAACTCGTCACATGCAGCACGGAATCTCTTCCAGAGAAGTTCTGACTTCTTGCGTGGCACTGCACCGATCTCCTTCCACTGCTTCTGAAGCGAGATGAACTGGTCTGTAGCCTTCTTCCAGTCTGTGCTGGTCTTGAGAGCCTCAGCAGCCTCGCAGATAGCGATCTTCTTGTCGAGGTTTGAATTGATGCTGTCCTTGTAGTCTGTATAGAAATCACGCTTACGTGCGTAGAACTGGTCACATGCAGCACGGAAACGGTCATATACCTTCTGATTGTCCTTCTTTGATGCAAAACCGATGGTCTTCCACTCTTTCTGGATGTCCTCGATCTCCTTTGAGAACTCGTTCCACTGGTTTGAACCGTTGACCTCACGTGCAGCGATCTCCTCTACCTTCTCGCAGAGAGCTGTCTTCTTTGCAAGATTTTCAGCCTGCTGCTCCTTGAGGCCTTCAAAATGAGCCTGATATTTCTTGTTTACGATTGCAGTGGCAGCCTTGAAGCGCTCCCAGATGGCCTCTCTGTGCTCCTTAGCCACAGGACCATACTCCTTCCACTGCTCGTGAAGCTTCTGGAGCTCACGGAATGCCTCAAGCACATTCTCGTTTTCTGCAAGAGCCTCAGCTGCCTTGCAGAACTCCTCCTTAGCCTCAAGGTTCTTCCTGAAGTCAAGGTCGCGGAGTTCACGGTTGATCTTCACCATATCATAGAACTGCTCTACATAGAGCTGATATGTCTCGTGTACGTTTCTATAGTTCTGAGCAGGAACAGCTCCGATAGACTTCCAGCGGTTCTGGATTTCACGGAACTCAGGGAATGTCGCATTGACGTCCTCCTGCTTCTCCAAAAGAGCCTTGAGATCAGCAATGACAGCCTCCTTCAACGCGAGATTCTGCTCACGCTCCTTGTCAAGCTGCTTGTTGTACTCTGCACGCTCTTTTCTATATTTATTATAAAGGTCCTTGAAACCAGCCTCTACAGCAGCAAAAGGATTCTCTGTCAATGTCTCCTCAGCTACTTCCTCTGACTCCTCAGCAGCATCTGCCGACACAAGGCCAGCCTCTGCCTTTTCCTTAAGAAGCCTCTTGTAGAATGCCGCCTTGAGGGCTTCAGCCTCTTTGGACATCTTCATTCTCTCTTCATTCTGCATGAGCTCCTCAAAAGCTGAAATAAGCTCTGCAAGTGTCTTTTCTGAATAATTTACAGCTGATTCTGCAACTTCAGCAGCCTCAGCCACTGCTACATCTGATGTGATTTCTACATCAGGAATAATCTCTTCTCTCATAATTATGGAGTTATAGGTTTATAATTGTATACAAACTGCAAATATACCATATTTTTTAGTAAAACTCGTATCAAAATACTATTTTTGCAGTCACAAAGATCATTAATCATGCGCATTGACATACTTACAGTTGTTCCAGAGCTCCTGGACAGTCCGCTTAGCCATTCCATCGTAGGCCGCGCCATCAAGAAAGGCCTTGTAGAGATCCACATCCATAACCTCCGCAAGTACGGCAAGGGTCCCCGTCAGCAGGTAGACGACTACAGCTACGGAGGAGACGCAGGCATGGTGCTCATGCTGGAGCCTGTGTTCAACATGATCCAGGAACTCAAGAGCGAAAGAGACTACGACGAAGTCATCTACATGTCTCCAGACGGAGAGATTCTCAATCAGAACATATCAAACGAACTTTCCATCAAAGAGAACCTCATCATCTTATGCGGTCATTACAAGGGCATCGACCATAGGATCCGCGAGCATCTCATCACAAGAGAGATCTCATGTGGAGACTATGTACTCAGCGGCGGTGAGCTCCCTGCAGCCATCCTTGCCGACTCGATCATCCGACTGATTCCAGGCGCCCTCAGCGACGAGACATCAGCATTGAGCGACAGCTTCCAGGACGGTCTTGTATCCCCTCCGGTGTATACAAGGCCTGCAGAGTTCAACGGCTGGAAAGTTCCCGATGTCCTTTTGAGCGGCAATCCTAAGCTCATCCGTGCATGGCAGGATGAACAGGCGATCGAAAGAACACGCCTTCTCCGCCCAGGACTTTTGGAAGATTAGTTTTTAAAATATTTTAACAATTGACCAGTTTTTATAGAAGTTTCGCATAAAATTCTGCCCAAAAGATAAAAAATGCAATCATTTGGAGCGATTTATCTAAAATTAAAATCGTTTTGTTGGCAAATATTAAAAAATTACATACATTTGCAATTGACATTAAATGTCATTAGACGTTTCTAACCACTAATAATTAATCATCCCAAAAGGGAAATACACTACACTACTAACTAACCAAAAAAGCTCGCAGTGATGCGAGCTTTTTTATTTCCTTCGATAAAAAAGTATATCTTTGCACTCCAAATCTAAAAGAATCATGGAAGAAAACATTCAGTACTACGATACATACGAAGAGAATCTCCTCAGAGAGGTTCTCAGGATGTGCACAAGCCTCGGCATGCTCGACGGCGAACTTCTCGCTTCAGAAGACATCGACCAGAAGTGGAAGGAGTGGGCTCCGGAATACATTGCAGATGCACTTCCTGAAGTAAACAGCTATCCTGACTTTGCCATTGCATGTGCCGGTTACGCAGGAATGGCAGCAGCTCACTGGTGGGATCAGGACTGGGGCCGCAACCACGGCAACGCCTACACCACCCTTCACGGATCACGAGGATTCGACGACATGGACGAGCACATCGTGCAGAACATCCTCGGTCTGACTCTCGACTCGATCGAGGCAAAGCAGATCATGAACATCCTGCTCTGCTGCGCACAGAAGGCAGCTACATTCATCCAGCACGAGCACATCGAGCACCAGACAGTGAAGGCATTCCACATCTTTGCACGCACAGTGCGCGTAATGTACAAGGTCGGTTCCGCCCTCGAACTCAAGCGCCTTGGCTACAAGTTCCACAAAGTGGACCTCAATAAAGCAGGCCGCACCCTTTCATAGACTGAAGCCAACTTCGCTGACAATCAGACACTTACAGAAAATGCTTGCCGCAACATTGCGGCAAGCATTTTCACTATATGACTGTCAATCAGCACCTTACTCTATAGGTACGAGCTTTATCTCGTAGAGTTTCGGCCAGTTTTTGCCGGTGAGATAGATCTTGCCGTCCTGAGGATTGTATGCGATGCCGTTGAGCACGTCAGTGTCTTCAGTGTGGAGTTCTGCAGGGAGAAGACCACTGCAATCCACTACTCCCTCGACAAATCCAGTTGCAGGATCGATGATCGCGATCTCGTCAGACATGTAGACATTTGCCCAGACCTTTCCGTCGATGTATTCAAGTTCATTGAGCCATGGAACTGCACGGGCACCTATTTTTACCTGGACACGTCTGGTCAGATTCATTCCTTCATCCATGAAATACAGGAACGAAGTGCCGTCTGATGCGATGAGGGATTTGCCGTCAGTAGTAATGCCCCAGCCTTCGCGTGGATAACTCTTGGCAGACTTGTACTCCAATGTCTTTGCATCGTAGATGAATGCGACCTTTTCCATCCATGTAAGCACATACAGGTTATCACCAAGCACGACAGAACCCTCTACAAAATATTTTTCCGAGAAGTTCTGGCGCTTGATCACCTTGCCTGTCGCAAGATCTACCTGTCGTAATGTAGAACTGCCGTATTGGCCTGTGCTCTCATACATGACACCGTCCTGAAAGAAGAGACCCTGAGTGTAAGAAGTGACATCATGCGGATACTCAGCCACAACCTCAAGTTTGTACGACTTGGCCTTCACCGGCTTTGCAGCCTCAGTCTGGGCTGGAGATGAAGATCCTGCCTTCTTTGCATTCGAATTTGCACAGGAAAAGAGCATGAAGGCACATATAATTAATGGAAGTATGTTTCTCACTACGCTATTTGTTGGTTATATCTTACAAAGTTAGTAAAAAATAACGTACCTTTGCAAGCTATCTCAAACTTGGAAGAATGAATACATACTATACAATAATGCTGTGCATGGCGGTGATGGCAATCATCGTCTTCGTTGCGCTGTTCTTTTTCAAAGCCGGATACGGCTATCTGTCCACATCCAACTGGGGACCGAAAATCAGCAACAAGGTCGCATGGGTGCTCATGGAAGCGCCTTCATTCGGCTTCATGCTTTATTACACGCTTCGTTTTGCCGGCAATGGAGGAGCAGTCAACGGATGCTCCAACCTTGTATTATACATTCTCGGAGGCTTCTTCCTCCTCCACTATTTCCAGAGATCGTTCATTTTCCCGCTTCTGATGAAAGGCAAGAGCAAGATGCCGATCGCAGTCATGCTCATGGGAGTGACCTTCAACACATTCAACGCCTACATCATCGGAGAGTGGCTCTACAGTCCTTCACTCAACGGCGGAATGTACACAATCGACTGGCTCTGGAGCCCGCAGTTCATCATCGGAACACTCATCTTCATCACAGGAATGGCCATCAACATGCATTCAGACCATGTGATCCGCAACTTGAGAAAACCGGGAGACACTAAGCATTACATTCCTCGCAAGGGATTCTATAAATACGTAACTTCCGCCAATTATTTCGGAGAGTTCACAGAATGGTTGGGATACGCGATCCTTACATGGTCACCTGCCGGACTGCTGTTCGCAATCTGGACATTCGCCAACCTTGGTCCACGCGCCAAGTCGTTGACTGAGAAGTACGAAGCTGAGTTCGGAGAGGAATATAAAAAGTTGAACAAAAAGCATATCATTCCATTCATCTGGTAAATCCGGATTGACTTAAGGAGAATTTGAATATGAGCGAATTATTTACACCATACAAGATCGGTCCGGTCGAGCTTAAGAACCGCACCATCAGATCTGCAGCGTTCGAGGCAATGTGCCCTGGACAGAGACCTTCGAAAGAGCTCTTCGACTACCACACAGCGGTAGCACGTGGAGGCATCGGTATGACTACAGTAGCATATGCTGCAGTCTGCAGAAGCGGACTTTCATTCGAAAACCAGCTTTGGATGCGCGAGGAGATCGTCCCTGAGCTCAAGCAGCTCACTGATGCCATCCATGCAGAAGGCGCAAAGGCCAGCATCCAGCTCGGCCACTGCGGAAACATGTCACACAGAAGCATCTGCGGATGCATGCCGTACGGAGCCAGCAGAGGATTCAACCTCTACTCCCCTACGTTTGTGCAGAAGATGAACATGAAGCAGATAAATGAGGTTGCTGACGCATATGGAAAGGCTGTAGAACTCGCGATCGAGGCCGGATTCGATGCTATCGAGATCCACGCTGGACACGGCTACCTGATCTCACAGTTCCTCTCGCCTTACACAAACAAGCGCCGTGACGAATTCGGAGGAAGCCTTGACAACCGCATGAGATTCATGAGAATGTGCGTAAGCAAGGCTGTAGAGGCAGGAAAAGGCAAGGTTGCACTTTTCGCCAAGCTGAACACTCGCGACGGATTCAAGGGCGGTCAGGAAACTGATGAGCTCATCGAGGTGGCAAAGGAGCTTAGAAACCTCGGCATCGAGGCAATCGTACTCTCTGGAGGCTTTGTAAGCCGTCATCCACAGTATGTCATGAGAGGTCAGTTCCCTGTGAAGCCGATCGTACACTACTTCCCATGGAGCAAATGGTGGCTGAAGCTCGGAGTCGGACTTGCAGGCAAGCTCGTTGCTCCAACAGTTCCATTCAAGCCTCTCTTCTTCATGGAAGATGCGCTGAAGTTCCGTGCAGCGATGCCAGACTTCCCATTCGTATATGTAGGTGGTGTGATCTCACGCGAGACTGCAGACGAAGCAATAAGCAAGGGCTTCCCTATGATCCAGATGGGACGTGCCGTGCTTGAAGACACAGACTTCGTCAACAAGATGCAGGCAGACGAAAAGCATTGCAGCGGCTGCGAACACAGCAACTTCTGCATCGGCCGCATGTACTCGAAGTCAATGCAGTGCCACAAGCATTGCGAAGACATCACACCAGGCCTTGAAAAAGCAGTTGCGAAGATCAACGCACAGAATGACAGACTCGAGCGCAAGCTTGGATATAAGGACTAGAAAACCTTCAGGTTTTCAGTCCCGGCCCGAGCTAGGGCCGAAGTTCCCCCTGAAAGGGGGATGTCACAAGGTGACAGGGGGTTGAGATAAAAATATTTTTAGAATAAAAATATAGGCAGAATGACTTGTCGCGCCTTAGGGTGAGGAAAGTCCGGACTGGGCAGAGTATCCTGCTGTGGAAAGCACAGATGGGAGTAATCTTATGAATGCCGTAACAGAAAACAGACCGCCCGCAAGGGTAAGGGTGAAACCGCGAGGTAAGAGCTCACGACGTCGTATGGCGACATACGGCGGTGACGGCACCAGGACCAGCAAGACCATGTATACCGGAGCGTCCGAAAGGACAAAAGGGCTACTCGTTCTTTTCCGGGGGGTAGGTTGCGAAGATAAATGACAAGATAAAACAGAAACCGGCTTACTGTTCTGCCTATAATTATAAGAGGTTGACCTTTGCAGGTCAACCTCTTTTATTTTTACTCGAATTTCAATTTCGGTCTGGAATTCTGGAATATGTAGACTGCACAGCAGCAGAGCAATCCGATTACCGACCCCAGCAATATATCCTCCAGGAAATGCTGCGAAAGGTAGATTCTTGAATAGGCTGTAGCCCATGCCAATACCATCCACAGTGGCGTCCACTTGCGTGGAGTCATCAAAGCCAGGCATGTAAACAAGGCAAACGCTGCTGATGTGTGGCCTGACGGGAATGAGTTCATTCCCCTTCTTAAAGTCACACCCACAACTGTCTCTGGAAGGTCAGCACCCATCTTCTCAAAAAAAACTGCAGGACGAGGATGTGCGAAAGCAAACTTCAGGATCTGGGTCACAATACAAGTAACACCCTGTCCAAGAAGCACATACAGTCCTTTCCTCCAATTGAACAGGAGAAGAGCGACGCCCAGATACACAGGAAATCCTTCTCCCAGCTTTGTCACATACCTGAAGATGGTATCCAACACAGGTGTGTGATAGCCGTTCAGCATCAGATGTGTCTGTATCTTCGGATACATGCAGTCGAACACAAGAAGGCACGACCACACGAGGAGGAAACTGATAAGCATCCACCTGTTGTCTTTACAGAACTGCAGGATCTTCTGTTTCATTTGTTCGACTATTTAAGCGCCTTCAGCACGATTGATTCCATGATATCGAAACATGCAGGGCTTGGATGCACACCATCAGCTGCATATTCCTCAGGAAGGCCATTCTTATCATTCTTGAGGACGGAATGGTAGTCGATATACATGATCTTCTCAGAATCAGCATACTCCTTAAGCATCTTATTCAGCTTCACGATATCTTCAGCAGGCTGGATGCCAGGACGCCAGCCATATCTGTCTGCAGGAAGCACAGAACAGATCACAGGCTTGATCTTGTTGGCCTTTGCAAGGTCACACATTGAGATGATGTTGCCAAGGATATTTTCCAATGTGATGTCTCCATTGTTCTTGGCGATGTCATTTGTACCTGCAAGAATCAGAACATACTTAGGAGAATGCGCAATCACATCATTTCTGAATCTCACAAGCATATGAGAAGTCGTCTGGCCTGAAATGCCACGTCCGATGAAGTTGTTTTCTGTAAAGAAATCAGGGTCAGTATTTACCCATCCCTCAGTGATCGAGTCGCCCATGAACACTGCCACAGGCTTTTTTGTCACCTGAGCATTAGCCTCTTCATACTTATAGAACTTGGCCCAGTCCTGAGCAGATGCGGCAGCTACGCCTAAGCACATTGCCACGATTGAAATCAAAAATCTCTTCATTGCAAATATATCATGCTATTGTTACAGACTGCTGCCACCGATGAAACTGCGGATCATTGATGTAGCCGGAACCTCCTTGTCCGATACCGGAGTGAAGTAGCTGAGGAACTTCATGAGACGGTGCACTTCAGAATACTCAGGGCAATTCTTAGGAACAGTCATGAGGATTCGCTCTGCGTGTGCACGGATCACAGGGAACTCCACGATATACGTAGAGTTGAAAAGCACATCTGCACACTCCTGATATGGATATATCCACTTCACCTCGCTGCGGCGGACATTCGGCCAGTTCATGATCGAGTCACGAGCTGAGAACGCTCCCTTGTTGAAGTCGCGCACAATACGGCGGATAAGACGGTTGTCGCTTGTAGGGATGCAGTTGTGGTCGTCAAGTGAAATACTTGTGATGGTGTTGATGAAGATCCTGTATTTCGAAGCCTCCGGCACCATGTCGGTAAGACGTGGATTGAGAGCGTGGATACCTTCGATCAAGAGCACCATTCCCGGCTCAAGCTTAAGCTTCTTGCCGTTGAACTCACGGAGACCTGTCACAAAATTATACTCAGGGACCTCTACTGTCTCGCCATTAAGGAGTTTCAGCACGTCACTCTGAAGATATGCGTGGTCGACAGTGTCGAAATTGTCAAAATCGAACGATCCGTCCGGAAGTCTCGGAGTATCAAGGCGATTAACAAAATAGTCATCAGTCGAGAATGAGATCGGAAGCAGTCCGCAGGCCTTGAGCTGAATGCTGAGACGCTTGCAGAAAGTCGATTTTCCACTGCTTGAAGGGCCTGTGATCAAAACGATCTTCACAGGATCCTCAAGAACCACTCTACGCTCGATTTCCTCGGCAATCTGAACAATCTTCTTCTCCTGAAGAGCCTCTGCAATCTTGATAAGGTCACCAGCTTCACCGTTCTGGCACGCCATGTTCACGTCGCCTACATTGTCAAGCTTCATGATCTTGTTCCACTTGAGGTTTTCGCTGAACACCTCGAATGTCTTAGGCTGCTCTGTGAACGGAGCAAGCTGATCAGGATGATGTCTGTCCGGCACTCTGAGAAGAAGGCCGTCGCGGTACATGGTAAGTCCCCAAAGCTTCAGATACCCTGTGCTCGGAAGAAGAGCCTCATAATAATAGTCAGGAGTTCCGTCCAATGTGTAGTAGTTCACATACACATCACCGGCTGTCTGGAGAAGACGCACCTTGTCATGATAGCCCTTTGCATCAAACATCTCGATAGCCTCCTGAGTGCGCACTTCATGGCGACGGAAAGGCATATCCTTCTCCACAATCTCCTTCATGCGGGCATTGATCTTCTCCACATCTCCCTGCACCAGAGCAGTTCCGTCGTTCTTGTCGATCGCACAGAAATAACCCTTGGAAATCGGTCTTCTGAGCACGATCTTGCACTGCGGGAACACATCCAGGGCAGCCTTGCAAAGAAGGAAGCAAAGTGAGCTGCAGTAGACGCTTCTGCCTGTGTATGTCGTGTAGTCGAGGAACTCTACCTGGCGGCTGTTGAAAGCACGGTATTTAAGTCCCTGGCACACGTTGTTGACCTTTGCTGCGATGATCGGCTGATCATTCACTTCCGGCATGAACTCCGGAAGCATGTCGAGCAGAGTCGTACCTTCAGGGAAGGTCTTGCTTGTCTGAGTGTTGACACAAAAAATGTTTACCATATATACTTTATTTTCTGGATTCTATACGTTTGCGAAGCGAATCTGACATGTTTGGCAGCTTGTTGTCGGCATCGCTGCGGTCCAGCCACTGCAGTGCAAGAGCATAATCTCCAAGCATGTAGCATGCTGTCGCGATATTGTATTCTGCGCATGAACGGCGCAGAGGATCATTGCTATTCAAAAGTGTAAACCACTGATCCATAGCACCTTTCCAATCATACGCTTCTGCTTTGTCAAGGGCTAGGTACCACTTTTCCGAATCAAAATAGGCCAAGGAATATGGCTCAGTCCTCCATATCGTCTTGAAGGACTCGGCTACAGTCTTACCTGCATCCTTGCCGTCAATGCCTGATCTGCTGCTGCCGGCAAATGTCCTCACCTGCTCTGACTTGTCCATTCCGTCAAGGCAGTAGAGCTTCATAGTGAAAGGTACGCTGATCGAAGACGGAGTTGCCTCTGACTGCCCAAGTTCTGCCTTGTCAAAGAGGAAGACCACATCCGCATCAGTGTCCACTAAAAGATCCAGCATCGAATTGCGGTCAGCATAATCAACACCGGGCTGCCATAATATCCTGTAGACCCCCACACTGCCCTCACCTGTTCCAAGATCCTGCTCCAATGCTGACGCAAAAGCAGATGCCATTCCACCTGTAAAGCTTCCGTCACTTTCATTTTCGCTGTCAAGATAGACTACCGACGGAATCTTTCCGCCAAGATCGACACCCGACTTTGAAGGGTATCTCATGTCAATGTACATGACATGCTTGCTAGGACCGCATGAAACAAGGGTCATCAGAAACAGAAACAGGGGAAAAAAACGTCTCATGATCAGATTTCTATAGGTTCTGCGATAAGATCATATTCATCAGCTCCGATGACACGCACACGGATGAACTCGCCGATAAGCGAATACGGATCCACGTCACCCATAACAGATGAATCATGTCTGACAAGTATCTCTCCGTCCACTTCCGGACTTTCAAACTCGCTGCGGCACACATATACACCGTCAACGAAATCATCCACGATGACATCGATCTCCGAACCGACTCTAGACTGGTTGAACGAGAGCGAAATCTCGCTCTGAAGAGTCATGAGGACATCAAGACGCTCCTGCTTGACCTTTGCAGAAATGCTGTCCTTGAAGTTTTCTGCGCCGTATGTGCCTTCCTCCTCAGAGTATGTGAATGCACCAAGACGCTCAAGACGTGCCTCTTCAACAAACTTAAGGAGTTCGTTGAATTCACGCTTGCCCTCACCCGGATGTCCTACGATCATGGTTGTACGGAGAACGACACCCGGAACCCTTTCGCGCATCTTCCGGATGAGTTCACGAGTCCACTCACCTGTCACATGGCGATGCATGTTGTCGAGCACCTTGTCAGCAATATGCTGAAGAGGAATGTCCATGTAACGGCACACCTTAGGATTGTCTGCCATCTGGTCAAGTACATCCTCAGGGAATGCTGCCGGATAGGAATAATGGATTCTGATCCACTCGATTCCTTCAACCTCGGAAAGCTTCTGAAGAAGCTCCGCCAATGCTCTGCGGCGATAAAGGTCCAGTCCGTAATATGTAGTGTCCTGAGCAATGATGATCAGCTCACGGACTCCCTTGTCTGCAAGGCTCTTTGCCTCTGCAACAAGATCCTCCATCGGCACAGACTTGTGTGCGCCGCGGATGAACGGAATGGCACAATAAGAACAGCGTCTGTCGCATCCCTCAGAAATCTTGAGGTATGCATAGTGAGAAGGAGTCGTAAGGTAACGCTCAGCTCTTTTCTCATCAGAAGGTTCAGCACCGAGTTCACGGATCACCGGATCAAACTCGCGCGCACCATACCACGCATCCACCTCAGGGATAAGTTCAGGCATCTCAGCAGCATAACGTTGTGAAAGACAACCGAATACGATCACCTTTCCAACTTCGCCACGCGCCTTTCTTTCAACACCTTCCAACACAGCCTGCACAGATTCCTCCTTGGCGTCTCCGATAAAACCGCACGTGTTTATGAGAAGTATATCAACGGGAATATCCTCTCCCTCGGGAATGATCTCATAAAGATCCTCCACCTGGGAAAGGATATGCTCTGTGTCGACCTTGTTCTTTGAACAGCCCAAGGTGACTGTCTGTAGTTTCTTTAACATGGATTACTCCTGCTCTGTCTCCTCAGCCTCGTCCTCAGGATTTACAAAATCGAGAGAAGCGTAGTTCTTGAGAGCATTGTACCACTCTACAACCTTCTTCATGTGTGACACATAGAAACGGTCGCGGTCGTATGTAGGAAGAGCCTTCTCGAAAAGTGCCTTGAGTTCCTCTGGCTTTGACTTTGCTGATGGAGCATCTGCCTCACCGAGAACTTCCTTCATGCTGAGGAAAACATCCTGAAGCTTCACTTCCTCATCGTCTGTATAGATTGAGATATCTGCAAGAGATGTGATCTTGCTTGTTGCGCTCACTGCGCTTCTCTTCTTATCTGCAAGAGCCTCTACTACCGCACCAGTGCGTGTAGATGAAACATAAAGGTACAATCCGCTCTGGCCTGAAACTGCCAGTACTTTTGTAAGATCTGTCTTCATTTCTTATGATATTAAACTGTTAATTGCATTCCTTGTTCTGCAGACCAGTTCTTCAAGCGAAGAGTCGTTCAGAATGCGGCAGTCGATGCGCGGATCTTCATATCCGGCAGATAGTTCATTCATCAGCTTCTGGTTCTGCATTCGGGCAAGCACCCTTCCGCGATCTGCACCGTCGCGGCGGCATGCTCTTTCGAGTCTGAGTTCAAACGGTGCATCTACAAGCATTATCCTGTCGCCAAAACCGTTGAACTGCGGTTTCTCCAGCACTGTGGCCGACTCGAAGACCACTATCTCTCCCCCACAAGACCCGGCATAGGCATCGAAATCTGCCATCATAGCCGGAAAAAGATGAGCCTCTACCTGTTCCAATGCACTGCGGTCTGTAAAAATCACAGAAGCCAGCAGAGACGGCTGAAAAGTGCCGTTCTCATCTCTCAGACTGCATCCCAAAGATTTCTCAATGTCGGCAAGCAAAGTGGGATGCTCCTCATATAGAGCCTTTGCACGCGCATCAGCGTTGTACTGACATTCATAGCCCAGATCCTTCAGGATCCTGCAGACTTCAGACTTTCCGCTTCCGATTCCTCCGGTAACTATGAGGACCATCATTCCTTCACCTCCACAACCTTGACTGACACAGGAGAGATTTCATACTTTATCACACCCAGTGGCAATGATGACGGATACAGCATGACATTTCCAGACAGAGATGCCTTGAGATCGTCGTAGGAAGCCGAGATGAGCAGATCCTTCTTAGGGTCAGCCCTCAAAGGGAACTCCACATACAGGGTCACATCCACGGTCTTAGGCTCGACTGAAACCTTCTGACCCGCAGGAACGCCCTTTACAATGACAGGAACATCCTCTCTCTTCACCTCAATGTAGCGGGTGACTTCCATCTTGTAATGCACCTCATCCACTGACAGTCTCATTCCGTTCATCTGGGTCAGCGGAATCATTCCACTGAAATCCTCATCGATGGATGAATGGGCAATTGTGGCTGTAGTGACATATTCAAGAGCATCCAGATGCATGTGGTCACCATATACGGTCACAGAATCAGGAACCATCACCAAAGGACTGCTTGCCATGTACTGGTCCTGAAACGAAAGCGAAGACACGGACTTTACAGGGACTCTCTTGAAGACTTCTTTCTGAAACTCGAAATCTACCCTGTCAGTCACAAAATACTCCACAGAAACATTCTGACCGAAAAGCTGGTCTGCATATTCATGGAGCTTGTCGGAAGTGATGAAATACGTGTCGCCGCCCTCATGCTGGAAGACTGAAGAAGGGAAAGCGACTTCAACGATTCCGTCATCGATGATACGATGATAGAGAATCCTCCATCCGGTGGTACGGCAACGGGCCATGATCTCTGATCCGGAAATAGACTTCTGTTCACAGCCTTCAATGTTGCTTTCCGCAAAAACCTGGACCTTCAGGTATACGCTGTATTTCAATGAGAGGTTATGTATAATCCAAGTGCTGAACGCCAGCAGAAGAGCCAGGAGAAAAACCACCCAATCTCTTCCGCCGATATTCAGCAACTTAAAGATTCTATTGATAAAGCCTCTCATCTGGCGATCACAGGCTTACTGCTGCTCTGAGAAATCCTTTACAAGAGCCTGCTTGCTTACGCGGATCTTCACGCCATTGTCAACCTCGATAAGAACGCTAGCCTCCTTGATCTCGGTCACTGTGCCATAGATACCTCCGATTGTAACGACCTTGTCGCCCTTCTTGAGGGAATCACGGAAGTTCTGAAGCTCCTTCTGCTGCTTCTTCTGCGGACGGATCATGAAGAAATACATTACTGCGAACATAAGCGCAAGCATGATCCACATGCTCATTCCACCACCTTTTGGCTGCGCCTGAGCGGCTGCTGCAGAGGCTGGATCATTGACAGCTACCTCAGCGACTGTCTCAACTGCTGCTGGTGCAACTTCAACTACTTCACCAGCCTGCAAGAGTGTAAACATTTTCATTTTTCAGTATTTTAAGTTGTTTATAATAATCCTTTACCTGTCTTGTTGATCTGGCCATCCTCAACAAGCTTCTGAACGAGTCTGTCAAGAAGACCGTTGACAAAACCACGGCTCTTCGGAGTTCCATAGAACTTGGCAAGCTCCACATACTCATTGATTGTGACCTTCACAGGAATTGTAGGGAAATTCACTGCCTCAGCGAGACCCATCACGATAAGGATGACGTCAGTCGAGAAGAGACGGTCCTTCTCCCAGCCTGAAACAGACTCTGCAACCATCGCTGAATACTTCTCGTATCCGGCAAACGAGTGCTGAAGAAGTCTTGTCACGAAGAGCTTGTCGCTCTCGACATCGCTTCCTGCCATCATCTCGCTCTGGTAGAGAGGAAGCTGCTTCCACGACTCGCCCTCTGCAAGAGACTTGAATGTGCGGCAGCACCATGTGAGCGCATAAGCAAGGTCGTCATTCCAGTGGATCGACTTGTCCTCAAGAATCATCTCAAGCTCCTCGCTGTCCACGAACTCCTCCTCGAAGATCTTTGTAAAGAGCTTGCAGTCCTCCTTGAGCGAACGCTCCTCTGAAGCCATGTATTCTGCATAATATTCCTTTGAAGCCACAGACGTCATGACCTTTTTGAGAAGAAGGTCATATGCGGCCCACGAGTATTTCTTCTTGTTGAGAAGCTTCTGGAAGTCTACATCAGCATCAAGAAGTTTTGCCAACTGATTCTCGACAAACTTCATGTTAGGATTGCGCTCCTCCTCAGTCTGATTGAACTTCTTCTTAGCTGCCTCGATCTTTTCGCGTGCTACCTGTGTAAGAGGAGACACGATCGAAAGCATGTAGGTATACAGGTCTCTCGCAGCCTCGCATGACTGCTCGAGCTGTGTCTGAGCCAGAGAAAGCGACTTCTCATCAGAGAGAACACTGCCGTAGAGGACCTTGAATGCCTTGATTCTTAAAATTCTTCTGTTAAGCATACTTTGTCGTCAAAAATTTATGCAAATATACACCGATTTTCAGAAAAATCCCTAACTTTGTAGAGATTTACTAAAAAAGATAACCTATGTATAGTGAGGAATTTGATGGAGCTAATGCTCAGGAGCGCTCAGGTGAGGACGTATACTCAAAACCGGTAAGAGCAGGAAAGCGTACATACTTCTTTGATGTCAAGGCCACAAAGGGCAAAGATTACTATCTGACTATCACAGAAAGCAAGCGCAGAATGGATAGCAATGGTCATTTTGCATATGATAAACATAAGATTTTCCTTTATAAGGAAGACTTTGAAAAATTCGCAGAGGGACTGGAAGAGGTGATTCAGTACATCAAGACAAACTGCCTCAAAGACAATGGTCGTCCAGCCAGTGAAAAATTCACCGACATTGAGTTTGAAGAACTTTAATCGATAAATCAAGGATGGCAGCAACGCCATCCTTTTATTTCAGACATACCATGAAGAACTACGGTTTCATCCGCACAGCAGCCGCCGTTCCGGCAATCAGGCTTGCCGACACAGAAGCAAACACAAAAGAGATCTGCAGACTCATCGGAGAGGCAGCAGGAAAGGAAGTGAGCCTGCTTGTATTCCCTGAGCTCTCATTGACAGGAGCAACTTGCGGAGACCTTTACCATCAGGAGACGATTCTTAAAGGCGCGGAAAAAGGCATCAGAGAGATACTTGAATTCACAACAGGAAAGGAAATCTGTGTAGTTGCAGGAGCTCCTGTAAGATGCCTTGGCAGACTATACAACTGCGCTGTTGTGATCAGAGGAGGCCAGCTCCTGGGAATCGTGCCGAAGATCTACGGCAACAACGGCACTCCTTTCTGCACTGAGGCCATATCAAGGACTGCCTATGAGATGAGATATGCAGACCAGTTCTGCATGTTTGCCAGCGCACAGCTGTTCGACATGGGTGAATTCACATTTGCGGTAGAGCTGGGAGACGATCTCTGGGCCCCTGTCCCACCATCGGCTTCACATGCAATCGTAGGAGCTCACATCATAGCAAACCTCTCAGCCAGCGCGGAAATCCTTTTCAGAAACAAATACCGAAGGGACCTTCTCAGCCAGCACTCGGCAAGGACCCACACCGGCTACATCTACGCTGCAGCCGGCATCGGAGAATCGACAACCGACCTAGTCTATGCAGGAGCAGCATCCATCTGGGAAAACGGAGACTGCCTTGCTGAAAACGAGAGATTCAGTTGTGAGTCTTCGCTCATCATTGCAGACATTGACTGCCAACGACTCAACAGCCTGCGCACAAACTGCAGCCTTTTCTGTGAAAGCGAGGCGATCAACCTCGACAACTACTTCAGGACAAGCGTAGGTCAATGCACCGAAACAGACTTTGAGAAAGCACTATACAGACACGTGGAAGCACATCCGTTCGCACCGGAGGGTGACCTTGACGAGCGCTGTGCAGAAATCCTGTCCATCCAGGCCATGGGCCTTGTGGGGAGACTGAAACACATCAACTGTGCATCAGCCGTGATCGGCATCTCAGGCGGACTGGACAGCACATTGGCCCTCCTGGTCGCTGCGATGGCATTTGACAGGCTGGGATGGTCACGCGAACGCATCATCGGTGTGACAATGCCGGGTTACGGTACGACTGCCAGAACCAAGAACAACGCCACAGACCTCATGGAGGCTCTCGGCATCACATCGCGTGAGATCTCGATCGTAGCAGCCTGCGACCAGCATTTCAAGGACCTTGGACACGACAAGAACGTCCATGATGTGACATTCGAAAACTCACAGGCACGAGAGAGGACACAGATCCTTATGGACGTCGCAAACCAGACAGGCGGACTTGTCATCGGAACCGGAGACCTTTCAGAACTTGCGCTTGGCTGGGCGACATATAATGGCGACCACATGTCGATGTACGGAGTCAATGCAAGCATCCCTAAGACACTGGTACGCAGCCTTGTAAAATGGGTGGCAGAGAATCAGTTCAGCGGAGAGACTGCAGCAGACGGACGCACCGTACGTGAAATTCTGCTTGACATCGCTGACACCCCTATCAGTCCTGAGCTTCTCCCTGCCAACGACAAAGGAGAGATCCAGCAAGTGACAGAAGACCTCGTAGGACCATACGAACTCCACGACTTCTTCATCTACAACTTCATGCGCAACGGCTATGCACCTGAGAAGATATTCTTCCTTGCCCAGAAGGCATTCGAAGGCACATACTCAGATCAGACCATCAAGAAGTGGCTCAAGACATTCATGCGTCGCTTCTTCAACCAGCAGTTCAAGCGCTCATGCCTCCCGGACGGCCCTGCAGTAGGCTCAGTCAGCCTCTCCCCTCGCGCCGCTTGGAGCATGCCGTCAGACGCCTACAGCGTTCTGTTCCAGAACGAGATCTAGAAAAAACAGCTGTGCAAAGAACTTGCACAGCTGTTTTCATATTACGAAGTCGTCAGGCGACTTTCAGTATTAAATTACAGTGACTTGATAAGCTCTGTGAACAATGTTGTCATATTGTCTGCCGCTGCATCAGCTGCCTGTACAACATCATCTCCGTCGTTTACGTAATCCTCTGCATAGTCGTCATGCGCCTCGTTTGTGATGACAGACATACCGAACACAGGGATATCTGAGTGACGCGCAACGATTACCTCAGGAATTGTAGACATTCCCACTGCGTCAGCACCGATCAGACGGAAGTACTTGTACTCAGCTGGAGTCTCATATGATGGACCTGTGCCGGCGAAATACACACCGCTCTTGAGGCCGATGCACATGCGTGCTGCAATCTCGAAAGCCCTTCTGCGAAGCTCCTTGTCGTAAGGACGTGTCATGTCAGGGAAACGAGGACCGAACTCGGCCATGTTAGGGCCGATGAGCGGATTTGGAAGGTGGTTGATGTGGTCTGTGATCACCATCAGGTCTCCTACCTTGAAGTCGAAGTTCACACCGCCTGCAGCGTTTGAAACGAAGAGGTACTGGATGCCCAGAACCTTCATGACTCTGATCGGGAGAGTCACGAGTTCCATAGGATAGCCCTCATAATAGTGGAAGCGTCCCTGCATTGCAACAACGAACTTGCCACCAAGTTCTCCGGCAATGAAGTTGCCCTTGTGGCCTACAGCTGTAGAAACAGGGAAGCCAGGGATGTCCTTATATGGGATAACGATCGGATTCTCGATCTTCTCTGCAAGTTTTCCAAGACCGCTGCCAAGCACGATGCCGACAAAGGGCTTGCGTCCGTCAAGCTTTGCCGCGATGAACTCCGCAGCTGTCATTATTTTTTCTACTCTTGGATCCATAGTATAATTGATTATCAGTTTATTTTCAGTAATTTATTACATCAGTCTGCTCAGGACCTTTCTTGCCTCTGCCAGAATCTCCTTCTCACCAGGCACAACGCGGTTTCTCATGACGAACTCACCCTTGCAGATTACAGACTCGATGCAGTCTGAATGTGCTGAATAGATAAAGTTTGCAAGGAACGAACCTGGGGAAAGGAAATGGTAGTTGTCTGTGTCGATGATCAGGACATCAGCGAGGGCTCCCTCCTCGATCTTTCCGAGGTTCTGTCCGAGTCCTTTACCGGCGTTCACAGTTGCCATATCAATGAGTTCATGCAGAGTCATCACCGACGGATCATCTCTCCAGGCCTTCTGGATCATCGCTGAAGTCTTGATTGTCTCGAGCATGTCGAGATTGTTTGAAGAAGCGCAGCCGTCTGTGCCCAGACAAAGGTTTGCGCCAGCGTCACGAAGCTCTGTGAAGAGGAACTTGTAGCCGGAAGCCAGCTTGAGGTTCGAGTTTACATTATGGACACATGCCACTCGTCTTTCTCCGAGGATGCGGATGTCGTTTTCGGAAAGCCAGAGAGTGTGGGCAGCAATTACATCGTCACCAAGCACTCCAAGACTGTCGAGATACTCGACCGGTGACATTCCCCCATGCTGAGCCTTGCAGTCCTCGACCTCCTTTCTTGTCTCCGATAGATGGATATGGATCTTCAGGCCATGCTCACGGGCGAAATCGACAGCCCAAAGCATAAGAGGCTCACTCACTGAATATATCGCATGGATTGCAATCACAAACTGGGATTTGTCTGCCCAGCTCATCGCCTCCTGGTACATTTCCTGGCACTGGATCTTCTGACGCTCAGCCTCCTGAGAATCATTGTGATCGAGTATCACATATGCAAGGACAGGACGGATACCCATCTCTGCCGCTGCCTTATGTCCCATAGGCATATGCCAATAGTGATCGTTGAACGTAGTGGTTCCGGTCTTGATCATCTCAAGGCACGCTATCTTGGTTGCATGATAAACATACTCTTCGTCTATCTTCTGCTCCACCTGCCAGATCCTGTCGATCCACTCATGGAATGAAATGTCTTCACCGATGCCTCTCATCATTGACATTCCGGCATGTGTATGCATGTTCACGAGTCCCGGAAGCGCAGCTTTACCTGTGCAGTCCACAACTTCAGTGCCCTCCGGCACAGCCACCTCAACCTTGGCAGGAACCACCTTGGAAATGAGGCCTCCCTCGATAAGGATATTTGAGGCAACCTCCTCAACAGCAATATTTTTCAAAAGAATAGAACCCATATGCGATATGTTTAATCCCCAAAGATAGTAATATTTGCTTTTATAACAACTTCTTGACCAATGCAAACATGTTATAAGGCATATAACGGAACGGAAGATCGATCCAGTTGCCGGTAGCGATGATCGAACGCGTGTGGCTGAACGCCTCGAAACTCTCCTTCGAATGGTAGCGTCCCATACCGGAATTTCCGACTCCGCCGAACGGCACGTTTTCGTTGGCTATGTGCATGATCACGTCATTGATGCATCCTCCTCCTGATGACGTTCTGCGGACCATCTCCCAGCCGTCAGACTCCTTGCCGAAATAGTAGAAGGCAAGAGGTTTCTCACGCTCTGTGACAAAGTCGATGACTTTCTCGCGGAAGGATTTTCCCTGGTCGTCCATCACTACAATCGGGAACACAGGTCCGAAAATCTCCTCTGTCATCACAGGAGAATCCAATGCAACATCCTCAAGCAGAGTAGGTTCGATGTATCTTGTAGCAGGATCTGTCTTACCTCCGAAAACGATCTTTCCGTCCTTGAAATATCCTGTGACACGCTCGAATGCACGGTCGTTGACCATTCTGACATAATGCTTGTCTGCAGAAATATCCTCTCCATGCAAAGCGTGAACTTCCTTTGCAAATGCCTCCACAAAGGCATCCTTGACGTCCTTATGGATCAGGATGTAGTCAGGAGCGATGCAGGTCTGTCCGCTGTTGAGAGTCTTTCCCCATGCGATCCTCTTGGCAGCCCTCTTGAGATCTGCAGTCCTGTCGATGATGCAAGGGCTCTTTCCTCCAAGTTCCAGCACGACAGGAGTGAGGTATTTTGCAGCTGCTGCCATGACCTTCTTGGCAAGGTCAGGACTGCCTGTGAAGAAGATTATGTCCCAACGCTGGTCAAACAGGACAGTGTTCACTTCCCTATTTCCCTGCACCACTGCAATGTATTTTTCTTCAAATGTGTCCTTGATCATCTCCTCGATGACCTTTGACACGTTTGGCACGTATGGAGACGGCTTAAGCACAGCCGTGCAGCCTGACGAAATTGCGCCCACAAGCGGGTTGAGCAGAAGCTGCACAGGATAGTTCCATGGCGAAACGATGAGAGCGGCTCCAAGCGGCTCCTTGACGACGTAACTTCTTGACGGGAAGAGTTTCAGCGGAGAGCCTTCTTTCTTGCGGCGCGCCCATTTTCCGACATGCTTGATATGATTTATAATCTCGCCTTTCACGATGCTGATCTCTGTCATATAGGCCTCCTCATATGACTTATGAAGGTCTGTCCAAAGTGCCTCTGCGAGTTTCTGTTCCCATTTTTCCATCGCCTGCAGAAAATTTGCAAGCATCTTCCTGCGGAACGGGATAGAGAGGGTCTCACCGGTTGCAAAGTACTCTTTCTGAGCCTTATGTATGGCGAGGATCTCCTGTTCTGATGTGTTTTTCATTTCTTTTATGGTAGGTTTGGTTTAGTAGTATATCAAAGCAAAAATACGATTAATTTCGTGCCTATGCAAAATTATGTGTACCTTAGCATCAAAATACGAACCGCAGAAAATGGAGCAGGGAACAAAAAGGATAATACTCGGCAGCAACTCGCCCCGCAGGAAAGAACTCCTGGCCGGGATGGATATAGTTTTTGAAGTAGACACAAGGAACAACTTTGAGGAGGTCTATGACCCTTCCACTCCGATGGAGAAGATTCCGGAAGTGCTTTCAGAGGGCAAGTCGTACGGCTTCCACAGAGAGCTTGCCGAAGATGAGATCCTCATCACGTCTGACACCCTTGTCCTCTGCGGAGACAGAGTCATGGGCAAGCCTCGTTCAAGGGAAGAAGCCATCGACATGCTCCGCTGCCTTTCCGGTCGCGGGCACAAGGTCATCACAGCCATCACACTTAGAGACTCAAGCAGATGCCGCACCTCAAGCGACACTGCAATTGTATATTTCAAAGATCTGTCTGATAAAGAGATAGAGTATTATGTAGACACCTACAAGCCATATGACAAGGCAGGTGCCTACGGCATCCAGGAATGGATCGGCTACATCGGCATCGGAAAAATAGAAGGATCCTACTTTACCATCATGGGGCTTCCGGTGCATCTTGTATATGAAGAACTCATTAAGATGATGTAGCCATGAAGCTTGATTTTCACAGTCATATATTACCCGGAATAGACGACGGAGCCACTGACATCGACAATGCAGTGGAGCTGGTCAGCGCTATGAAGGGCTGGGGGTTCGAGAAGATCACATGCACCCCACATATCAACGCACTCTATCCCAATAAGCCTTCAGACATCGAAAGGGCATTCGACGCACTGCAGATGGCCCTGGAGGACAGGCATGTAGACATTCTGCTTGCCATGTCGGCAGAGTACAGACTCGTGCCGGAGACATGGCCGCAGGTGCTGGAGAAGAACTGGATCATGCCGATAGAAGACAAGTATATCCTTACCGAACTTCCTATTTCGAAAAAGGAAGAGATGAAGGACATCAAGCCGTTGGAAGAGTTCAGAAAACTAGTCTCCATGGGTCTCACCCCTATCCTGCCGCATCCGGAACGCTATTTCTACCTTTCACATGACGAACTTCTCAGATACGTGGACGCCGGGGTGGTGATCCAGTGCAACTACGGTTCGCTTGCCGGATTGTACGGAACGGAATCGCGTGACAGGGCACGATCTCTGGTCGACGAAGGCATCGTGACATTCTACGGCACCGACATGCACAATCTCAAATACGTCGACATCATTGG
>JAFZEP010000146.1 GCA_017560625.1 Bacteroidales bacterium | reverse complement strand
CCTTTGACCGGACATGAAAGCACGGTCCACATTGTAGGATCAAGCTCGGAGAGATGCGCGATGTCCTCTCCTGAAGAAATCTTTACGCGGGGGCAGCCACCGACATTGCCGAACTGCCATTTGTAACCGCGGTCTTTTCTGAAGAATGCCATATATAAAATTTTGATTGAACTTGGGATATATTAAAAGCGCTTCACCTCAAACACTCCGTCGCGGCTCATGCCAATGCGGAAAGAGGCATACTCCTCATGACCGTCATGCACCAGTTTGAAGATCACATTTACATAGTAGATCTTCGGCACTACTATCGGAACTATGTTTCCATCCTGATCAAGCGTATCTACCGTCATGCAAGGATTATCCATCTTCTGGACAAATCTATACAGGTGCAGACGCAGGATCTCGTTGATGCCCTTTCTCGGATACTTGTCCTTGACCGCAAGAGCCTTGTCGTCCAATAGCACACGCTGTCTGTAGAGAAGAACCTTCTCTTCGAATATATCAGACTCTCCCTCCACAAACGACGCACTTTCACGCAGAGCCTTCACTTCTGCAGGAATCTTCGTCTCGGAAATGAAGTCAAAGCCTTCCTTGATCTCACCCACCTTAGTATTTCCGACTGCGATCGTAGCCTTCTTGTCGTAGTAGTTGTTGCCCAATCTATGAGCGAAATAGAATCGGAGCAGGTCCTTTATGCGGTCCTTCATCATGTAGCTGATGACAAGGACGATGAACAGCGGCAAAGTGACGCTTCCGTATTTCTGCTGGTAGTACCATGAGACCGCCGTTGCAAACACCATAGCCACACCGGCCGCAAGGCTGTAGTATATCTGCTGCAGAGCCACTCCATCCTTCTTCTTGTCAAGCTTGATGTAGAGTTCGCTTTCTGTAAACTTCTTCAGCATGCCGTAATGATGCAGAAGGTCACGGTCTCTTTCCGGCTCACCGTTGAGCATCGGGAACTTCACCTTGTCTCTGTAGGCATGCTCCTGGGTCACCATTTCTGCCAACCTGCGTCTGATCTGCGCGCAGGATCCGTCGCCAAGTTCATCAATGCTCTTGATAAGACTGATGGTCCTCAACTCCATCACATGAGACATGAACTCGTCGCTCATCCTGAACTTGTTCTTGATGTTTGCCGGAACAGTCGGGATGTCAATGATTTCATATAAAGCACGGAAACGCGAGAGGACATTCTGAGTCCTCATGACGTAGCGTTCTATCAATTCTGAAGCATCAGGAAGCGCATCGATCAGGATCTTGGCCTTATCGCGGAGCGCACTCTTGAATATTGCCGCAAACATCTTCAGATGGTACTCGTACGCATCGACAGCCAACTGATCGTTCGGAGTCTGGGCTATATCATGAAGCGCTGAAGTAAGAGACTTTAGTGGGAGAGAATCCTCCTGCGCCATCTCACGGAGCTTATACACCGGAGTGATCAGTCGGACATTGGACTTGACATCACGATAGAACTGACTCTTTCCGTAGTTCTCCGGATTGATATCCAGACTGTTAGGCACAAAAATCCATGCATTGACAGCGAAGTCATCCTTGACACCGTCATGCAGGCAGTTGAACCCGAACTTGAACTCAACCGAAAAATTATCGTGTTTCTTTGCTTCTATGGATATCATAGTCTACATAATAAGATTGCCACGTCGCTTTGCTCCTCGCAATGACGTGCTCTGCTATATACCCCCTGCACCCCCGAGGGGGATTGCGACCCTACTCGGGCCGGGCTATACACCAGGCCTAAAATAGGCCTGGTGTATAGCCTAACCAATGGAGGACAGTCTGTCCCCAGATGACGATCATCACCCATGCGATAAGCATCATGGTGATACCGAACTTGAAGGTGTCACTCCAGCTGTAGTGGTTTGTTGTATAGAGCAGCGCTGCCGGCTTGCTGTTGAACGGCAGCACGTAAACATGTTCAATCAAAAGAGATACAGGGAACGAGAGGCTGAGCGGCGGAAGACCGAACTGCTTCTCCACACCGATGGCGATAGGCAGGAAGACCAGCGCTCTCATGTTCTTCGACTGGAACACAAGTCCACTGAAGAGCATCAGACCTGTAAGAAGGAGATAAAGTACAATGAACGGTGTCTGAGCAGTGATGCCGAGAGCATCCATACCTGCACCTACCAGCATTGACGGCAGGTCAGTCGCATTCAGACCCGAACCGATGACATATGCACCGGCAGAGAAGATCATCAGGTGCCATGGGATGTCCACATCATTCCATTTCACGACACCGATGCCTGGAAGCAGAGCTACGATTGCGCCAATAAGCACAACGACCTCCGCAGAAATTCCATGCCAGCTCTCAGTCACCCACATGACAAGCACGCCGACAAAGATGGCGATGGATTTGAACTCCTCGACTTTCATCTTGCCCATGGCGGTGAGCTCCTCACGGAGGCGTTCCATACCACCCTGGATCTGAGGTTTCTTTTCCTCCGGCTTAAGCGGGAAGATGAGTTTTACACCAACGAACCAGCCAATAAGCAGCAGGATCATGGCAAGAGGAAAGGCTGCAACAAGCCAATCCGAATAGATGATTGAAACTGAACTATATGCACCCATAAGGAGCGATATAGCCAGAAGGTTTGCTCCCGAACCAGTCATGAAGGCACTTGCGCCGATGTTGATCTGGAAAAGGTTCTGAAGCACGAGATTTCGGCCGAAGTTGTTTCTCTTGCCCTGGCTGGCACCAAAGATCGCAGCAACCACCATGAAGATAGGAAGAAGGATGGTAGCCTTGACGGTTGTAGCCGAAATGAAAAGAGACAGAACTACGTTGATGACCAGGAAACTGAAGAAGATTCCCGACGCGCTCTTACCGAACTTGAGCACAAACCAAAGTGCGAACCTCTTGGCTACCTTGGTCTTCACCAGCATGCTGGCGAGTACAAAAGAAAGGATGTTGAGCCACATCACAGGGTGTCCCAGCTGAGCGAAAGCCTCTTTCTGGGTGGTCACATCGCAGATGATGACGGCCATGATGACCAGCAGAGATGTCAGATAGCTCTGGACTGCCTCTGTGATCCACAATATGATCGACGAACAGAAGATCGCAAGCATCGCATAGCATATGCGGATGAAGTTCTCCTCACCGATTACAGCAAGACGGGCCTGAGCCTTGTCTCCAAGCTGGCTGAAGTCGATATTGTCGAACAACGGAATATCGACAACCCAATAAAGGAGGATGAAAACCAAGGCAGCGATAGGTCCTCCGAGACGGGCCATCCATTTTTCGAATCCGGATTTCTCCATCTTCGGCAGTTTCTCCACCTTATAATTATTCATGTCCAGCGGATCGAATGCCTGCTGCTGGTCAAGTGCTGTGTTCTTGTCGGTCATAGTTTTTAAGTTTTAAAGATTGCCACGTCGCTTCGCTCCTCGCAATGACGTAAAAAGTCTACACCACGTCATTGAAACTTATGGTAAGTACACCACATCGTTGAAATGGTAAGTATACCACGTCATTGAAATGGTAATTATACCACGTTATTGAAATGGTAATTATACCACGTTATTGAAATGGTAAGTATACCACGTCATTGCGAGGCCTGAAAGGCCGTGGCAATCTTTCAGAATATTACTTCTCCCAATTCTTATATGGGTTCTTCATAAGCATAGAGTTGTAGTACTTCACATCTCCGGTAACTTCCTCACCGAGCCACTCTGGCTTTACAAAAGCCTCGTCCTCAGCAGCAAGCTCAACTTCAGCCACAACAAGGCCTTCGTTGTCACCGTAGAATTCGTCTACCTCATAAGTGTGGTCACCAGCCTCAACGAGGTAACGTGTCTTGTCGATCACGCCTGGCTCACAGATCTGAAGAAGCTCCATAACTTCTGCAGCTGGGATCTCCTTCTCCCACTCGAAACGGCTTGCACCGCTAGCTGAACCGATACCCTG
>JAFZEP010000145.1 GCA_017560625.1 Bacteroidales bacterium | reverse complement strand
TTTAATTTCATCTTCTAACTTTACCTCGTTATCTTTTCTCAAACTTGTCAATGAACTTACCGTTTTTTCTCAAACGGGTTGCAAAGGTACGACTTTTTTCTTTACCTCCAAATTTTTCTGCACTTTTTTTGCAAAAATTTTTCACTTTTTCTTCACAAGTCTGATTAATCTATTAATTATCAATATATTACCTCCAACTGAGCAATACAACTCATTGATATTCTGCAGATTAGCCCAATAGCCTGCAACCCCGGGGCGGCATGCTATTAGGCTAACTTGCTATGCACCAATAACTTATATTCCCAACCCTTATTTTTATAAAAATTTCCGATTTTTATGACTAATTTTGTAATCCTTTGCACAAACTTAGATAGGTGAAGGAGAAAATTGAGTTTATGAACGGAGTTTTTACTGCACTATTTCTGACTTTAGTCGCCGGTTCCGCCACGGGCATCGGCGGAGCTTTAGTGCTTTTCAAGAAAAAAATCAGCAGTAACTTTCTCGCTGGCGCCCTCGGATTAAGCGCCGGAGTCATGATCTTCATCTCTCTTGCGGAACTTTATCCCGAAGCCCAGGCCGAAATCATAGCCAACGGTGCGGGCTCCCATGGAAAGGCATTCGTACTTCTCGCCTTCTTTATAGGAATGGGAATAATAACACTGATCGACTTCCTCATCCCGGAATACGAGAACCCTCACGAAGCGCCGGGGCTTTCTCTCGCAGACAAGACCGCAGCCGTGGACATGCTGCAACACACAAGCGACGCATCAGCCATGAAGAAGCTTGGCATCATGTCAGCCATCGCAATTGCAGTACACAACTTCCCTGAAGGTGTGGCGACTTTCGTCGGAGCCTTGAATAATCCGGAAATGGGAGCCGGCATCACATTCGCCATAGCACTCCACAACATTCCCGAAGGCATTGCTGTTGCCATTCCTATATATTACGCAACACGCAACAGAGGAAAAGCGCTGCTTTACGCGACATTGTCCGGATTGAGCGAACTTCTTGGAGCGCTGATCTGCATCGGCCTGACCAAACTGTTCGGCATAGAATTGACCGGAAGCAGCATGGCGTTCCCGCTCATTCTCTCAGCAGTAGCCGGCATCATGGTATACATCTCGCTTGACGAACTGCTGCCGACAGCAGAAAAATACGGCAAACACCACATCGCGATCGGAGGCGTAATCGCAGGTATGGCCATAATGGCCGGCAGCCTGCTGATCATGTAGCGCAAGCCAACCAAGGAAACAAACATTATATATATTAATTAGTATGGAAAACATTTTAGACAGATTCTTACGATACGTCGCAGTCGATACCAAGGCAGATCCGACATCAGAGACACAGCCTAGCGCCGCAAGGGAGCTGGACCTCCTGAAGATGCTCTGCCAGGAGCTGAACGCCATGGGAGTCAAGGCAACAATCGACGAATACGGCTATGTAATGGGAAGCATCCCGTCAAACTGTGACAAGGATATCCCAGCAGTCGGATTCATCGCACACGCAGACACAGCTCCAGATGCTCCGGGCAATGACGTGAAGCCTCAGATCATTGAGAACTACGACGGCAGCGACATTCCTCTCAAAGGAGTTCCTGGCCTCAGTCTCAAGCCAAGCGAGTTCCCTGAGCTTCTCAATTATAAAGGACAGACAATCATCACAACAGACGGAACAACACTTCTGGGCGCAGACGACAAGGCCGGCATCGCAGAGATTATGAATGCCGTGCAGTACATCGTGGAGCATCCTGAGTTCAAGCACGGAGAGATCAAGGTGGGTTTCACACCAGATGAGGAGATCGGACGCGGCGTCGTGAAGTTCGACGTGGAAAAATTCGGAGCAAAATACGCTTACACAATGGACGGCGGACAGATCGGAGAGATCGAATACGAAAACTTCAACGCCGCAGCTGCCAGCATTCACATCCAGGGCTGCAACGTGCATCCAGGCACTGCCAAGGGCAAGATGAAGAATGCGACACTCATCGGAATGGAGCTCCACGGCATGCTCCCTGTCGACCAGCGTCCTGAATACACAAGCGGATACGAAGGATTCTACCACCTGATCGGCTTCAAGGGAGAAGTGGAGACAGCAGACTTCACATACATCATCCGTGACCACGACATGGACCTCTACGAAGCCAAGAAGGCTTTCATCCAGAAATGCGTTGACTTCATCAATGCAAAATACGGCGAAGGAACAGCAACACTCGATCTCAAGCACCAGTACTACAACATGCGCAAGCAGGTGGAGCCGCACTACCACATCGTGGAAAAGGCGATGAAGGCTATCGAGATGGCTGGCATCACACCGAAGGTGCAGCCGATCCGCGGCGGCACAGACGGAGCGAACCTCTCGTTCATGGGTCTTCCTTGCCCTAACATCTTCGCAGGAGGCCATAACTTCCACGGCAAGATGGAGTACCTTCCGCTCCAGAGCATGGAGAAGGCCAGCGAGGTAATCCTCAACATCATCAGCCTATACGCAGAATAAACAATAAGGCAGCTGTGAAAATTTCACAGCTGCCTTATTGTTTTAAAGTCTCTTTTTCTTTTCGCGGTATTCCTGCTTATATCTCTCAAGCAGCTCCGCTTCTTTCCTGGCACGCTGCGCCTCCTTTTCAAGGGCATCACGTTTACGCTTACGCTCTTTTGCCAAGCGCTTTGCCTCCTTGGCTGCAGCCTTTTCGGCATCACGCCTATCCTTTTCAGCCCACTTCGCCTCAAGGGCCTCCTGCTTGCGCTTCTTGTCCGCCTCACGTTTGGCCTTCTTGTCTGCCTTCTTCTTGGCTTTCGCCTCCTTTGCGGCAGCCTTTTCAGCAGCCTTGATCTCCTCCGGAGTCAGAACCTTAGCCTCGACTGTATCCTTCACATCAAGGCTGTCTACCACCGGCATATCAGGCAACTTTGTTGACAAGGAGTCGGCCTTAGGGATCGTATCAACTACTGACGACGCCAACTCTGCCGGAACCACCTTATCCGCAAGCTCAAGACTATCCAGACGGGCCTGCTCTTTCGCATTCAGTTCAGCAATCTTCCTGTCACGCTCACGGAGTCTCCTCAACGAGTCACGGACCTCTATCTGCTTATACACATCACCCATGTAGCCTGGGAAGTATATGTCTGTCTGCCTATATTTAGCCCTTGGGCGCGACGCATACATCTTGCGCTGACTTGGCCTTAGAGAAAGCGGCGTCACCGCGTTTCGGTCTGCTGGTCGCTCATCCGGCTGCCAGTTGAAGCCTTTCAGGCGCTGATCATCCTCGGAAAGCTGAACGATCGGGAATCCGTCATTCTTTGCCTGGTCATAGTAATAGATCCTCTGTATCTCTCCATCCTTGAATATTGCAGACAGCATCTTCGACTCCGGTTTATTGACAGTCGCGAAGACATCGTTTTCCTCAATATAGAAAAGAGCCGATGCTCCACCAAGCACGTCGAAACGGCTCAGCTCGCCTGCAGCATCAAAATATGCCAGCATCTCAGTTCCCTTGATCTGGTCATAGTGTGATGCATCCTCCTGGATAGTGATGAAGGCATTCGACATAAGGCTGGCCTTGTCCATCGCCTCATTGCGCACCAGCACATATATACTGTCGGCCGCATACTGCTTTCTTTCATCCTGCCAGATCTTTGGATCTACAAAGAATCTCGCCAGAGAATCAAGGTCGCTATACAGTAGAGAGTCACATGCAATCTGCATGTCCTTTTTATACATCTTCACTTTTCGGACAGCCTGAAGGAAACCGATCTTGGTCGTGTCTTTAGGTGGAGGAGGTGGAGCCAAAGTATCGGCAGCTGCGATAGAGTCGACAGCTGACAAAGAATCCGTCATCGCCAAAGAGTCTGCACCAGCCTTCAGATCCATGCCCAACGCTCCATCCTTCTGAGGTCCCATTTTGCCGGCGGGCTTCTGAGCGCCTGGCTTTTGAGCTGGCATCTGAGGCGCCTGTTCCTTGGCACCTGGCTTGCCTTTGGCATTCTGAGGTCTGTAGTTGGGATCGTTCTTGGCAGCCTCGGCAGCAGCTTTTGCAGCCTCTGCGGCAGCCTTCTTGCGGTACTCGCCCACCGGATCAACATGCATCGCCTCCACCCTCTTTGATGCATCCAATGCAACAAGACTGTCCACGTCGCATCTAGGAACCGTGTAATACACAAGCTTTTCAGCTCCAAGATATACCGTGTCGACAGACTCGTCCTTATTCTGAGTCTGAGAGATGACGGCAGGCTTGCGAGTCATGGTAATCCTTGAAAGAGAGTCGATATACTCGATGTGGCCAGCAAGGCCGAAAACATTTCTTGTCGTGTCCGTTACCTGGGCATTGCCGAACATATCAATGTCGGACGTGTTACGGTAGAAGAACAGCGAGTCGCACCAGCCCTCCTGATCCTCGGACATGAGATGGACATCGGTCTCAAAGAAGAAGACCTCATTTGCGCGGTCATACCATCCCTTGTTTGCAGAGAGCATGTTGTCATCCTTCCACACATCAGTCGCAAATCCGAATGTCGCAAGGTCCCTGTCGGACTCATACACCAGCGAACGGGTCTTGACGAAGATCGAATCAGTGAACATGTTCACATCGGTCTCAAAAGTAAAGACCTTGATCTTTGAATCATATGTTCCGTTGCGGCTCTCGATGATCTGACCATCCTTGTCTCTCATTGAGGCTCCGTTCTGGAAGATCGCGACAGAGTCAGCAGTGTTATAGTCCAGATGTCTCGTTCTGAGAGTGTTATGATCTTTGTCAGTGAGTTGGACAACAGAACCGCGGAACTGAGCAAGATCCTGATCAACCAGATATTTAAGATTGTCACTGGTAAGGACAGTCTCATCCTGAAGGATGCTGACATTTCCCCATGCATCGATGACTTTGGAGTCTACGTTCCACAGAGCCGTGTCACAAAGGAGATATGTGCCGTTGTGCAGGAAACGCGCCGGACCGACAACCTTTCTGTAGCTGATGCCGTCAATTTCCACCATCTGAGCAGATTTCGAACTCAGGAGGAATACCAGACTGTCCTTCTCCTCCTTTTCATCCGATCTTTGCCCTTGGGCACTGGACATGACGGAGAAGCCCGTCAAAACGACGAGAGCAGCAAAAATTATGTTGCGGAACAGTCTCACAGGTCTGTTGACGGTTTACTTACGGATCTTTTCAGCCCAACCTTCCTTCTCAAAGACGCAGTCCTTGTAAAGAGGGTCGATGATAATGTATGTTGTCTTGATCTTCTCTTCGATGAAATCGTTGATTGCTTTGTTCTGGAGCTCTGCCCTTGCATGCTGGAGCATGAGGTCATAGTCATTTGCGAACGACGCTGTGTGAGAAGGGAGGATCTTGTCAACGCGGATGATCTTGTAGACAAGGTTTCCGTCACGTCCCTCGTTATCCAAAGACTCTACAGGCTCCGAGATCTCCCCTTCCTTGAGGTTCTTGATGGCTGCATAGTCCTGCGGCTTAAGCTGGTCGATTTCAAAGTATGAAGAACCTGATGCAGGATCTGCCATCTGGCCTCCATTGGTCCTGGTTGTAGGGTCTTCAGAGTAGAAGCGGGCTGCAAGTTCGAATGTCACGGCTTCATTGCCGATCTCAGTCTTGAGACTGTCAAGTACGCGGAAACCTTTCTGACGGTCCTCTGATGTATACTCCGGCTTGAGAAGAATATGGCGTGCATTGAACATGTCACCTTTCTTCTCCAACACTTCAATGATATGGAATCCGTCCGGAGTCTCTACTATCTGAGACACAACGCCCGGCTTCAGAGACATCGCTGCATCCGAGAACACAGGCCAGAAGATAGACTTAGAAGCCATTCCGAGCTCACCGCCTTTGCGTGCGCTGCCCGGATCCTGCGAATAGATGCGGGCGAGAGTCGAGAACTTCTCACCGTTGATGATACGCTCGCGGATCGCAAGAAGACGCTCCTTCACAGCAAGCTTTGCAGCCTCACGGTCTGGATATACACAGATCTGGCTGAGCTGATATTTTACAGGAACCACCGGAAGATCTGCCGGATCGGTGTTTTCAATGTACTTCTGAACATCATAAGGAGTAAGCTCAGGCACATTTCTGGCGATCTCCGACTGCATCTGCTGAGTCAGAGTCTGGTCTGCAATTGCAGCACGCCACTCCTGGCGAAGCTTATAGACAGGCTTGCCGAACTGCTTCTCGACAGCCTCATCACCACCGTAATTTGTACGGATCATGTCAATTCTTTCCGACAGCTGGCTTTCCACCATATCGTTGTTGAGAACGAGCGAGTCCACACGTGCCTGCATGAGGAAGAGCTTTGAAGACATCATCTGCTCCAACACATCGCATCGGCCGGTCTTGTCGGAAATCATTCCATATGCTCGCATCACCTGTATTTCCTCCTCAACATCGGAAAGCATGATGACCTCATTTCCTACCACCGCTACAGTCTTATCAACCAATCCGTTAGAGTATTTCTGCGCTGAAGCTGAAAAGGCTGCAGCCAACATGAAAGCGCCTACGGCAAACTTCTTGATAATGTTCATTTTATCTTAATATTTCAAATTTTCCACTTTCGCGCGCGTCTTTCATCAAATCCTGTTCCAATGTGGAAAGGAGAACCTGCTTGCGCGCACTTATTATCATGTCCTTAATGAAAGGGACACTATATTCCAAAGGGGCAACATTTCCCGCACCTGTCATGTCAAAGACATATGCCATGCTTTTCACCTTGTTCGTATCTGTCCTTTCAATCCAACCCCTCTTGATGGCAGAGAGCACAGACGGAGCCTCTGCACCGAATTCCTTGGCCAGCGTCGATGCATCGATCCACGCATCATCCCAAGTCATGAACTTGAAGGCAGCCAGATAAGCCATGCTGTCAGCCTCCATCACATCCGCGGGATCGTCAGAAGACATCTTCTTCTGGATCTTCTTCAGATTCGGAGAATCCGAAGGCACGCTCATGAATCGGGCCTTTACGACAGGCTGCTTGAGGACAAATCTTTCGCTATGCTTTTCGTAGAACTCCTGCACCTGCTCTTCAGAGACCAATGTATCCAGCCTCTGATTGACAAACAGCTGTTCATAGCGATATTTCAGCAGAGACCTTCTGTAGGTCTCAAGCTCCTGCGACACATCCCTCTCCTCCTCGGACAATTGACTTACTGCCACTTCCATATACACATGATCCAACGCCCATGAGCTGATGTATCTATGGGCCAGTATCGTGCTGTCTTCAGCTGAGATTCCGTTTGGAATCACCTTCTGGAGCTCTTCCATCATAAGCTTGGACTCCCCCACTCTGGCCACCACCTGACCATCGTCAAGAAAGTCCGAAATCGCCTTGCACGATGCGAACATCGGCAAGACGATCCCTAAGATTATTGCTATGTGCGCTATCCGCCTCATCCGCAGACTAGCGTGAATAGTTCGGAGCCTCACGTGTGATTGTCACATCGTGTGGATGTCCCTCAAGATATCCTGCATTGGTTATGCGAACGAACTTCGCATTGCGGAGCTTCTCGATGTTAGCTGCACCGCAGTAGCCCATACCTGCGCGGAGACCACCAACGAGCTGGTAAACCACCTCGTTGAGAGTTCCCTTGTATGGCACCTGAGCCACGATTCCCTCTGGAACGAGCTTCTTGATGTCTGCCTCCATATCCTGGAAGTAGCGGTCCTTTGAACCCTGCTGCATAGCCTCGAGTGAGCCCATGCCACGGTATGACTTGTATTTACGTCCGTTGAGGATGATTGTCTCTCCTGGCGACTCCTCCACACCAGCGAAGAGCGAACCTGCCATGATTGTGCTTGCACCGGCAGCGAGAGCCTTAACAACGTCACCTGAGTAACGGATACCACCGTCTGCGATAACTGGAACGCCTGTGCCCTTGAGAGCCTCAGACGCCATCATCACAGCAGAAAGCTGCGGCATACCCACACCGGCAATGACACGTGTTGTACAGATAGAGCCAGGTCCGATACCCACCTTCACAGCGCTTACACCTGCATCAGCAAGCGCCTTTGCTCCCTCTGCAGTTGCAACGTTACCTGCAACGATCTGAACCTCAGGAAGAGCGTCACATGCCTTCTTGATCACGTCAAGCACTCCCTGTGAGTGACCGTGAGCTGTATCCACAACAACCGCATCAGCACCAGCGCTTACGAGCATTTCGATGCGCTCTACAGTCTCAGAGTTCACACCCACAGCTGCAGCCACGAGAAGGCGGCCCTTGCTGTCCTTTGATGCGATCGGATTGTCCTTGATCTTCATAAGGTCCTTGTAAGTGATCAGGCCGACGAGCTTGCCGTCCGCATCGATTACAGGGAGCTTCTCGATCTTGTACTGACGGAGAATGTCTGTAGCCTCAGGAAGGCTGATGCCCTGACGAGCAGTAACGAGATTATCCTTTGTCATGATCTCAGACACAGGCATCTTCGGATCTCTCTGGAAACGAAGGTCGCGGTTTGTCACGATTCCGACAAGGAAACCGTTGTCGTCAACAACCGGGATACCGCCGACATGATGCTGAGCCATCATTCCAAGCACCTGACCTACAGTTGCATCAGGATGAATAGTGATAGGATCATAGATCATTCCGTTCTCAGCTCTCTTCACACGACGAACCTGATTCATCTGTTCCTCAATGCTCATGTTCTTGTGAATCACACCGATACCACCGGCACGAGCCATTGCGATTGCAAGCTCCGCCTCAGTCACAGTGTCCATTGCCGCAGATACGATAGGAGTCTGGAGAGTGATTTCTCTCGTGAACTTAGAAGAAACATCCACAGTTCTTGGAAGAACCTCAGAATGCGCAGGAATCAACAAAACGTCGTCGAAGGTAAGACCTTCAATAATCGGAGAGTTAGTAAAAGTATCCATGTCGTGTCTAAAATTTGGCAAATGTAATCATTTTTTCGGAAAAACATATCACCCTGACTTACAAATTATGGCGGAATAAAATTGTCTAATTATCAGCATATTAGCTATATAGCCTGCAGCCCCAGGGCGTCGGGCCAGCATCACAACTCTTTATCAACCAATTTATTACATTCCGCACTGCGAGATATATCCAAGTGCAAGAACCTTGAGATCTGATTGATACTGGCAGAAGTATACCTTCTCAGCTGATGTGCAATCTCTATCTTATCATCAACAGACACTGCAATCACAGCCCTAGCCGGCACGATCATAAGTTTATCTGTTACAACACGGACCATATCATCATACACAGCATCTGAACCTGAATAAAACCGTTCCTTGATATCGTACTCACTGCCAGATGTAGACTTCATCGCAAAAAACATCTCAGCGACATTATCGTAATACGACAACAAACATTCGTAATCACACAATTTGTAAGCACAGATGATTGAGTCTATCAAAAGTTCCCTCTCATTACCACAGACACTCTGCAGCAACCGACGCGTCTGAGGATATGATAGGAAACAATTTCTTTTGAGCATATCCATGACCTCCGCCAGCGCAACTTGAAACTTATGACTGCATTTTTTAAGGCTCACATACTTGGAAAATGGAGTCATTGAATCCGCATATGCAAGGAAATTCCACCTGTATTGTCTAGCTTCTTCACACATCCCCTTTTCAACAGGATTATTGCCGATATATACAATAGCCGAGCGCATCATCTTGCTTCCTTTTTTGGGCGCACTGCCGAAGCTTTTATGGAACAACGGTCCCCTCCTTCCTATATCATGGTTACTCTCTGTCACAAACAGGGACGTATAATGACGAACAAATGCACTTATATCCTCCAATCTTTCTGCCGCGAGCAAAAGATGCACATGATTTCTCATTATGCACACTTCCAAAACTACGACATTATAGACCTTTTTTAAAACGGAGACAATACTTAAGAAAACAATGTAATCCTCGTCATCATAAAACACATTCACGCCATCTATTGATCGCTGATAAACGTGCATGCACTCTCCTTGCACAAATCTTCTTTTTCGATACTTTCGCATAACAAACAGTGTTTTTTCCACGAAAATATCCGCATCTCAAGGAAAAGTGTTAAAGAAAAAGAAAAATGTGGCGAAATAATTTTTAAATCTAGCAACAAATCAAAAAACATTCTTATTTTCTATGGGAGCGCCATAGATAAGGAATGTAAATTATTAACTATCAACAACATACAACATTAGCCCGACACCCCGGGGCGGCAGGCTAATCAAGCAAAATATTGAGTATTAGCAATTTACATTCCCTCTTTGATATACAGGCGACCCTGCCATGTCTGACGGGATTCCAGGCGCTGCTCAAGGAGACGGATGAGCTCAACATTTCGTATAAGACCCCATGGGGTTTCATTGACAAAGCGAGGAGGGACCTCACCCACAAAACGCTCAATGCTCAGTGTCGGACGTAAACGCTCGAGCATATCCACAAAGAAATCCAGATACTCATCAAGTGCAAAACGCTCAAAGTCCTCAGGACATTCAGAATATTCCTGTTCCATCCTCGTTCCTTTCACAATCTGAAGCTGATGAAATTTTACCGAGCGTATTGGAAGAGCATTAATCAAAGAGCACGAATCAAGCATCATCTGACGCGTTTCACCGGGCAAGCCAAGAATGAAGTGAACACCCACATCCAGACCACGCTTTGCCGTCATCTCAATAGCGCGACGGGCTGTCTCAAAATCATGGCCTCTATTGATTCTCTGGAGTGTCTGATCATAGCACGACTCAACACCATACTCGACAATTATAATAGGGGCATTCCTCTCTGGCTCTCCAACTAAAGTTCTCGTCCACCCAGAAAGTACGCGGCCTTGGGCAAGATCTGACAGATAATCAAGCTTCTCTTCATCCACACAATCCGGACGCGTACCTATCACAAGTCCGACAACTGATGGATGAGACAAAGCCTCTTCATATAGTTCACGAAGCCGGTCCAAAGGTGCATACGTATTTGAAAACGATTGAAAATAAGCAAGATAGTGCTCAGTTGTACGATAGCGCACCTTGTGAAACTCAATGCCCTCATCCAACTGCTGATGCAGACTTTTGCCGGAAGTACTATACGATGGATGAAATGCAGCATTATCGCAATATGTACAGCCGCCACGGCCTACTTTGCCATCACGATTAGGGCACGTAAAACCTGCGTCCAGAACTATTTTCTGGAGGCGCTCACCATACCTACGCTTGAAATAGCCGACAAAGGAGTTGTATCTCTTGCCGTCCGGGAATCCGTACTTTTTAAAATCAATATTCATTGGCAACAAAATTAGACAATATTTTCATACTTTTGCGAAAACGACATTGAAGCTCAATAAAAAGAACTCAGCCTGTACAAGATCGGAAAACGCAAACTATTGATAATTAAAGATATAGACAACGAGCCTGCAGCCCCGGGGCGTCGGGCTCATTGGTTAAACAATTGATAATCAGCATAAACGATGAGACGTATTTTATTCATAGCGCTACTAATGTGCGCGCAATTCACCGCCATTGCTCAGGAGAAGAGGATGGCAGTGGTGCAGACTTCGACATGTTATATGAGATTGCAACCGGACTATGAGTCGGCGCTGGAGACACAGGAACTGATGGGAACAGTGGTAGAGATCGTGGGTGAAAGCGGATACTGGAGAGAGATCATCTCGCCGCAGCCGTACAAGGCGTGGACCACAGAGAAGACACTGGTGGAGATGACTGCAGAGCAGCTTGAAGAATACGAGAAGGCTCCGAAGTATATTTTCACCGCACACTATGGCCAGGTCCTGACTGTGCCTCATGAAACAGGAACCATGATAACCGACCTTGTCGGAGGAGATGTCCTGAGAGTAGTAGAAAAGAAGAAGGGAGAGGTCAGCCCGTCGGGAAAGCATGGAAAATGGGTAGAGGTGATGCTGCCTGACGGAAGAACTGGCTGGACATACAAGAAGGACGTGAGGATCCTTGGCGAGCGTATCAGCATCCGAAAGGGAGACCCGTCAGAGGGACTCATTGATGGAGAAAAGATGGAGGCAGTCATCATGGCTGCACAAAGACTCCGCGGCGTGCCGTACCTATGGGGCGGAATGTCATCAAAAGGAGTAGACTGCAGCGGACTGGTGCGCATCAGCTTCCTGATGAACGACATCCTGCTACCGAGAAACGCATCCCAGCAGGTGTTCTGCGGCAAGCAGATCGAGGTGTCCAGACCAGACATCAAAGGTAAGACACAGGCAGAGGTGAAGGCGGGATATGACAGGAGCAAAGCTGAAGAAGCCATCAAGAATCTCTGCAGAGGAGACCTGGTGTTCTTCGGAAACACTGAGACCGGAAGCATAACACACGTAGGCATTTACCTTGGAGGAGGCGAGATGATCCATGCATCGCATCTGGTGCGCGTAAACTCGCTGATTCCGGGAAAGGAAAACTACTACGAAAACGCACATAGGATCATCAAGGCATGCCGCTTGTGCTATTAAAACTTTTTCCTATATTTGCCGTGTTATAACAAAAACATTAAAATTTAATACGTATTAACCATGAACCTTAGAGTTTTTAAGAAAGACATCGAGTACTTCGTTGGAGAATTCATTGATGACTGCGCACTTTTCGTAGCGCTCAATCCACACAAGGATGCTGATGAGATCTCAAACATCGTTGACGAGGCTGTTGACCTCTACAACGAGCTCAAGTATAAGGCAAATCATCCTGAGGGAGTCAAGAAGGCTTACTACATGGCTCTCACTAAGGAGATGTTCGAGAAGCTTGACGAGCTTTGCGAGAAGCTCAGCGCTGTAGTTTCAAAGCAGGCATAATCACTTCTCAAACAAAAAATAAGCGTACCTCACAATAACTGTTGAGGTACGCTATTTTTTGCGCTAAGGCTATTTCTCAGCCAGATGCTTCTCCCACGCCCAGGCCGAGGCCAGCGTCTCTTCGATCGTACGTTCTGCCCTCCATCCGAGTTCTTCGTTTGCAAGGGTTGTGTCAGCCCATATCGCCATGACATCCCCAGGACGACGGTCTACAAACTTATAATTCAGTTTTACGTCGTTCACTTTTTCAAAGGCTGTCACAAGTTCATATACAGACACAGGACGGCCGGTTCCGACATTGAATATCTCATATCCTTCCTTCATCCTGCCCTCGACCATTCTTGACACAGCTGCCACATGTGCCTTTGCCAGATCGACGATGTCGATGTAGTCACGAAGACATGTGCCGTCCTCTGTCGGATAGTCGTTGCCGAAAATGCTGAGACACTCACGCTTGCCGACAGCAGTCTGGGTTATGAACGGAACCAGATTGTTCGGAACACCACGCGGAAGTTCACCGATCAAAGCGGAAGGATGCGCACCGATAGGGTTGAAATATCTGAGCGCAATGCCTCTGACCTCACCCTCAGTGCCTGCCGTAGCCTTCACCACATCGCGGATTATGTCCTCGCACATCTGCTTTGTATTGCCATATGGAGACGTCGCAGGCAGACGCGGAGTCTGCTCTGTCACAGGAAGATCCCCTGCCTCGCCATACACTGTCGCCGAAGACGAGAAAAGCACATTGCATCCGCCATGCTTACCTGCAACCTCAAGAATATTCAGGAAAGACACCAGGTTGTTCCTGTAGTACATGACAGGCTTCGCCACAGACTCACCCACAGCCTTGAAGGCAGCGAAATGGATTACTGCATCAATCTGATGCTCAGTAAACAGGCGATCCACAGACTCATAGTCACAGCAGTCGATCTGATAGAACGGTATGTCTTCCTTTCCGGTTATCTTTTTAACACCCTCAAAACAAGTCATGTCGCAGTTGGACATGTTGTCCGCCACCACAACTTCGTAACCTGCAGCAATAAGCTCAACGGTCACATGACTTCCGATATATCCGGCACCACCGGAAACAAGAACTTTCTTTGCCATCATTGATTTCATTTGATCCGGACAAAAGTAATCAAATTAAATGTTATTTTTGTATGACTCATGTTGAATTTACAATGAACAGGATAATTACAACCATATGCCTGGCGGCCATGTTCGCCGGCAACATAGACGCAAATGCCCAGGATCTGCAGAGCCGCATTGAAAAACTTGCATTCTCAGACGCGGCCTCACAGGCAGCAGTAAGCATCTGCGCCATCAAGACAGACGGACAGAAGATCGTGGACATCAACTCATCCATGATGCTCGTGCCGGCGTCCAACATGAAACTCATCAGCACAGGAGCCGCAGTACATCAGCTGGGACCGGAATTCCGATTCGAGACAACGATCGGACATGACGGAGAAATCTCTGAAGGAGTCCTTAACGGCAACGTTTATATCATAGGCGGAGGAGACCCGACATTAGGATCGACTGACTCCATTGCAACACCACTTGAAAAGGTTTTCTCCCAATGGCATGCAATGCTGAAAAATGCCGGAATATCATATATAAACGGCAGGATCATAGGAGACGGAAGCTGCTTTGGGCAGACAATGGAAGAGCCGACATGGCTTATGGAAGACATCGGCACATACTACGGAGCCGGCACTACAGGCCTGATGTTCTACGAAAACATGCAGTCATTCAGAGTGTCAGCAGGAGCATATGTAGGAGATTCCGTCAACATCACGCCGTCATACCCGGAGACACCTTGGATGGATTTCCGCTACAACTGCACAACAGGGGAAAACGGCACAGGAGACAAACTGTTCCTTTACACAAGCGACCTTGCTCCTATAGCGGAAGTACGTGGCACATTCGGCCTTGACAGAGGAGCCAAGCGACTCGACTGCAGCAACAAATTCCCGGAATACACGTGTGCACACTACTTTAAGGAGTATCTCAACCGAAACGGAATAGCCTGCGACAGCATCGGAGACTTCAGACTTGACAGAGGATGGCACAGGAGAGGCGAAATCAAGGAGCTTGGAAAGACATATTCGCCACAGCTGCGAAGGATAATTTTCGAGACCAACTACATCAGCAACAATGTCTTTGCAGAGACTCTGCTCAGATCCCTGGGCCGCAAAATGAACGGCGACGCATGCTATGAGTCGTCATACATGGCCCTCGACAAGGTCCTCACAGGACTAGGCGTAGACACAAGCCGCGGGGCCCGCATAAAAGATGGCAGCGGACTTTCAAGACAGAACTATATATCTTCGGATTTCCTTTGCAGATTCCTGCTTGGAATGATGGATTCCCCTCATTTTGAACACTTTGCCAACAGCCTCCCTTCTCCGGGAAGCAAGGGATCCATGATATACAACATGAGGAAATATTCCGACGACATCAAGTCACGCATCAAAGTGAAAAGCGGATCCATGAACGGAGTAAGATGCTACAGCGGATACGTGATCCCTACCGATGGCGGCAAAGAGGATGTGATCATCTTCTCGCTGATGATCAACAACTGCACATCATCCACTGCCCAGATGCGCAACCTTCTGGACAGCATAATGGCAGAACTGGCAAAAGAGAATTAGCCTTTGAACAGGGTGCGGCACAGAGACGGAACGTCTGACACCTTGACGACCTCAATGCCGTTGATGTCCTGTCCGCCCAAGCCCTCAAGGCTGCTGAATCCCGACACGAATATCCTTTTGAATCCCAGACGGGCCGCCTCGATAACACGGCGGTCCGTCTGTGCAACAGGACGTATCTCACCGCTGAGGCCCACCTCGCCGGCAAAGCATGTGTCGGCCGGAATAGCAAAATCGAAATTAGAGGAAAGGACAGCACAGATGACTGCCAGGTCACAAGCCGGATCGCTGACCTTCAGGCCGCCAGCCATATTCAGAAAGACATCCTTGACTCCAAGTTTAAAGCCGGCACGCTTCTCCAATACTGCAAGAAGCATATTGAGTCTGCGCACCTCAAAACCGGTAGCGCTGCGCTGAGGCGTACCATATGCCGCAGAACTCACAAGCGCCTGCACCTCGATAAGGAACGGTCTCGTGCCGTCAAGCATGGCGCTCACAGCCACTCCACTCAGACCTTCCTCATGCATAGGAATCAGCATTTCCGAAGGATTGCTCACTTCTCTCAGGCCCTTGCCGGTCATTTCGAAGACAGCCAGCTCAGATGTTGATCCGAAGCGGTTCTTTATGCTACGCAGAAGTCTGTATGTGCCTCTGTTGTCACCTTCAAACTGCAGGACGACGTCCACAATATGTTCAAGCACCTTCGGTCCGGCAATGCTTCCCTCTTTTGTTATATGGCCAATAAGAATTACCGGCACGCCTGTCTCTTTAGCGAAGCGAAGCAGCATTGCAGCAGTCTCCTTGATCTGGGAAACAGACCCAGGTGATGATTCTACAGCCTGTGAATACATCGTCTGCACAGAGTCCACTATCATCAGATCAGGCATCATTTCGCGAGCTTCCGCAATAATGTTCTCCATCAGAGTCTCGCTGTAGATCATGCAGTTGGCATCATCTCCTCCGATACGCGCAGCTCTCAGCTTCACCTGCTTTGCGCTTTCCTCACCTGTCACATACAATGTCTTCAGGTTGGAGCAATGCAGAGGAATCTGAAGGGAAAGCGTCGACTTTCCGATGCCAGGCTCACCTCCGACAAGCACGAGGGAACCTTCAACAAGACCGCCTCCGAGAATGCGGTCCACCTCACCGTTATTCAGAGAAATGCGGTTTTCAACTGACGAATCAATGTCAGACAAAGGCATAGGCTTATGGCCTGCACCTGGCACAGACACCGCGGCAACCGGACTTTTCTTTCCGGTCGCAACCCTCTCCTCCACCATTGTATTCCACTCTCCGCAAGCAGGACACCTGCCCATCCACTTCGGACTCTCATTTCCGCACTCCTTGCAGAACCACACCGTCTTTGTCTTCACTGTAGCCATATATATATCAATGTTTTTCGGCCCAATCCGGACCGATCAGGGGTTAAAAAAAGATATTGCCGGGGCAATATCTTTTTTATTTAGTTTACTCTGCGCTTTCGCCTGCCGGACAATCTGGGCACTCAGTGCACTCGGTACATTCTGCGCACTCCTGCTCTGTGCAGGCTCCTTCCTTACAGCAGCCCTCCTTTGCACATTCTCCTTCGCCCTTGCAGCAGCCTTCAGCCTTTGTGCACTCGTCTTCTCCCTTGCAGCATCCCTCTGCACAGCACTGCTCAGTTGCTTCGGCAGCTTTATCCTCAGCCTTCTTTGTGTTGTTACCACATGCAGCAAACGCGATCATCGCTGCTAGAACTGCCATTGACATAAGTACCTTTTTCATAGCAATATGTTTTAAAAATTAAACAAAAAATACTTCTCAAAGTTAAACAAAAGGGAGCTAAAGTGCAAGAGAAGGGTGCCAAAATCATCGGTCCAGCTCAAAAACCTCCATGTCATGTATCCGTCCCTCATCGATATGGAACCTCAACGCCGTGCGCACCACATGGAAACCCTGAATGCCCGCAGCACCGGGATTGAGCACCAGCATACCATTATATGACGGATCTCTCACAACCTTCAGAATGTGCGAATGTCCACAGACAAATATATCAGGACGATGCTCGTTGATGAGTTTACGCGCCTTCGCGTCATACCTGCCGGGATAGCCTCCGATGTGAGTCATCAGCACCTTGAGGCCACCGCAGTTGAAAACCCTGTGCATGGGATGGGTATAACGCAGATCGTAGTTGTCGCAGTTGCCGGCCACACCTGCCAGCGGCTTGAACTGGGCAATCTCCTGCGCAAGGTCGAGACCTCCACCGAAGTCTCCGGCATGCCAGATCTCGTCAACCGGCTCAAGAAAAGCCTTGAATTCATCGCTGAACACTCCATGAGTGTCAGATATAAGACCTATATACATATTACAGTTTTATGAATATCCTGAATCTGTACATCAGCATCGCTATGACCAGATGAACAGAAAGGTACATCGAGGCAAAAAGAAGAGACATGCCTTCGCTCACGCCGAAAACTGCAGTGTAGTCCCACGATGTATACCTCCATATTATCTTCATTACAAGTCCGGAAAGGACAAAGAGAGCCAGGGCGTTCATGCCGAGGGCCTTGAACGGGAAGAAAGGCTTCTCCAGGCCTTTGACGTCTATCAGATACATCATCAGAGCCAGCACAAACATAGCCCATCCGGCAGCATAGAACACATAAGAAACAGACCACAGCGCCTTGTTGATCGGAACGGCAAGGCTCAATGCCAATCCTAGAATCAGCGCACCGGCAGACATCGAAAACAGCCTTGCGCACACACCCACAGGAGAATCCTGCACATTTGCATCCTGCTCATAACGTTTTGCTGAAGTGCGGATCATCATGCCGACCAGATAGCCCAAGATGACCGTGCATGAGCCAGTCAAGACACCAAGCAGACCCTCCGGATCAAAAGGAATACCGAATCCTTTATATATATGGTTCTCTCCAAAGACTGCAAGATCGACCACGCGTGCAAAATTGCCCTGGAGCGAAAAAGCGCCTTCCGGACCGGCAAAAGCCACAAGCAGACCCACATGCAGGGCGGAAAGTGCAGCCACGGCACCCAACAGACGCATAGGCTTCCTCAGCCACAGCACAAGAACAGAAGCAAGCATATAGCACAATGCGATTCTCGGCAAGACACCCAGGAGCCTCAGTCCCGACGCCCACTCGACCCAGTTTTCCCAGAACGTAAGCTGAGGATCCATTGAGGAAGGATAAAACGGAAATGCGGTCAGCAGCAAACCCACCAGATACAGCAGTATGCCTCTCTTGAACACCTTTGCTGCTGCCTCGCCAGTGAGCGAGCTGTACTTTGCAAAGGCGAAAGCCATCGATGTGCCGACGCAGAACAGAAAGAACGGGAACACAAGATCGCACGGAGTGCATCCATCCCATGCTGCATGCTTGAGAGGCGGATACATCACCGACCAGGATCCCGGATTGTTGACTATTATCATGAAGGCGACTGTCAGACCCCTCAGCACATCCAGCGACAGATATCGTTTTGTCATAGCAGTGTTATAGTTGCGGTTTGCATCACAAAATTAGCAAATTGATTATATTTGCACCGCTAATTCAGGATATAAATATGGAACTTTTCTACTCTCGCGACATAGAAGGCGGAATCTGCAGATTGGACCACGACGAGTCCGGACATTGCATCAAGGTGCTCAGACACCGCTGCGGAGACGAGATCTCGGTAATCGACGGCTGCGGCACGATGTACAGATGCCGCATCACTTCAGACAGCCATAAGGGAGTGGAGGCAGTCGTGCTGGAGAGCACTCCCGACTGGGGAGCACATCCATATGTCCTTCACCTGGCCGTGTGCCCGACAAAGAACAACGACCGTTATGAATGGTTTGCCGAGAAGGCATGCGAGATGGGATTCGACAGACTGTCCCCTATCATAGGTGACCATTCCGAAAGACGCATCCTGAAGACGGCACGTGTGGAAAAGATTCTTGTAAGTGCCGCCAAGCAGTCGCTGAAGGCAGCGGTTCCGGCTGTAGACGAACCGGTAAGCGTGAAGGATTTCATCCAGAACCATGCAGACAGTACCGCATTGAAGATGATCGCATACTGTTTTGAGGATGAAAGCGTTCCACGCAGAAGCATCAAAGATGTGCTCGGCGCTTACGACGGCACCGAAATCATCGTCATGATCGGCCCTGAAGGAGATTTCTCCCATGAGGAGGCCGAAATGGCGCTCGCTGCAGGATTCATCCCTGTTCACCTCGGAGCATCACGCCTGAGAACAGAAACGGCTGCCTTGACAGCAGCCGCATCGGTATATTATCAGCACATGTAATATTATTTTCTGATGATCTCGATTGAATAATCAAGGCCTACCTTGATTATTGACGAAGACTGGCCGGTCGCACCCTTTTCAAGAGAAGGTTCTACGACATGGTCAACTGAATCCTTTATCTCATCTGTGATTTCAGCATAGTTCTTAGGAGTCGGTTCGCCTGAAATGTTGGCAGAAGTCGACACGATCGGGCGGCCAAGCTTTGCCACGAGCTGAGTGCAGAAGTCCATCATCGGCACACGGATTCCTACTGTGCCATCTTCAGCCACAGCATTGAATGCCAGACAATGACGGCATGCCTGCATCTTGCCCTTCTCTCCGACCACAGCACCAGGATAGATGATAGTCATCGGCTTGTCGTTCACCTCGACGAGCTGAATCGCCATCTCCGGCACCTCTTTTACATATCTGCAGATCATGTCCATGTCGCTGGCAAGCAGGACGAGAGACTTGCTGTCCTCACGTTTCTTGATCGCATACACCTTTGCGACCGCTTCAGGATTGGTCGCATCACATCCGATGCCCCACACTGTGTCTGTCGGATAAAGGATCACTCCACCCTGGCGGAGCACCTCGACTGCTTTCTGTATTTCTGTATTCATCTGGTCAGTGAGATATTAATAGTTTCCATAAAGTTTGCGGGCCTTCTTCCAGTAGAGCAGCAGAAGCAGTCCGAAGATAAGGCCGCCAAGATGCGCGAAATGGGCGATGCCACCACCTGTCGATGAGATTCCGAGCACAAGTTCAAGGCCGGCAAAAATGAGCACAAACCATTTTGCCTTCAAAGCGACAGGCGGGAAGATCAGCCTCAGGATAGCGTCTGGATAAAGCATAGCATATCCCATCAGAATGCCGTAGATTGCACCGGAAGCACCGACCGTCGGCACAAAGAGAGTCACGCTCCACACCGGCACACTCTGAGCACCAGCCTTTACGCTCAGCGCTATCTGCTCTGCCCAGATGGCAGCCTCAGATGCAGTAAGACCGGCAGCAGATAATGCGTTTTCATACTGGATCCACTGCACTCCCATATGCACTAGGGCGGCTCCGATTCCTGTCACGAAATAGAACAGGAGGAACTTTTTAGCTCCCCACACACGTTCAAGCACAGTTCCGAAAATCACCAGAGTATACATATTGAAGAAAAGATGGAAGAATCCTCCATGCATAAACATGTATGTGATCGGCTGCCATATCCTGAAAAGCGGAGACGCTGGAAAATAGAGCGCGAAGTTGGTGGACATCAGTGAATAGTTGACGGCGGAAGCGATCATCATCACAACATTGATGATGATGATGTTCTTCACAGCCACAGGCAGACTGCTGAGGAATCCTCCTCTGCCTGATTCATTATCAAAAAATCCCATACTAAAATTTCTTATCGATTTCCTCAACCGGAATCAGTGACACCACTCGTCTTCCGGTGCTGGTGTATTCCGGATTTTCACAAGCAAACAAAGTGTCGATCAGCCTCTGGGCCTCAGCCGGATTTGTCAGCTGATCCGAACTCAGAGAACCTAATCTCGCAAACTTCGATGCCATGTTTGCCATCATCATCTCAGGAAGAGCAGTGTGGTCCTCTGCAAGAATGAGGAGAAGGTCACCTATCATAGTCTGCACCTTTCCCGCTTCCGCGCTGTAGCCTTCCGGAACTCCGTTGACCACGATTGTATCCACACCAAAAGGTGCGATGTCGAATCCCAAGGCAGCAAGCATCCGCGAATGCTCCTCAAACAGGCACATGTTCTCGACACCCACCTGCACTGTCACAGGGAAGAGAGCGGTCTGCGTAACATGGGCATTCTGCGACATTGCCTCAAGGAAGCGGTCATACAGAATACGCTCCATCGCCCTGTTGACATTGACAACCATCAGGCCGCTGCGCGAAGTAGTAAGGACATATTTGCCCTGGATCACAAGCACCGACTTTCCCGGCGCAATCTTATCCTCAAAAAGTTTTCCGTAGTCATCCCTCTGTGCAACGTATGCCCCTGCATTGTATCCACCGCCAGCCGGGTAGGTGTACGACGGCGCAGGCTCGTCTGCCCAAAGTTTCTCCTGCTCGGTACGAGGTGTGTATCCGCCTGTGTTGATAGCGTTTGCAAACGGAGAGTCGAAAGACGGGAATCCGTCGTTGTCGAACGGATTGAATGTATCATCCTGGCCCATCTTAGGCTCCTCAACCGGTCTGAACTCCTCGAAATTCCGGCTGAATGCAGGAATATCAGGAACGCCTTCACGGTCAAAATCTATGCTTTCTCCGAATGAGTTCTTTCCAAGTGCCTCCTTGATGCATGCATATACGATCTGGAAGACGACGCTGTCATCCTCGAACTTGATCTCGGTCTTGGTCGGATGGATGTTGACGTCGATGGCCTGCGGGTTGATGTCCAGATACAGGAAATATGACGGCGTCGTTCCGTCCGGAATCAGGTTTTCATAAGCCTTCATCACCGCTTTGTGCAGGTATGGGCTCTTGAAGAATCGTCCGTTGACGAAGAGATACTGGTTGCCGAGAGCCTTGCGCGCAGAAGCAGGACGGCCTACATATCCGCTGACAGTCACCACCGAAGTCTCAGCAAACACATCGACCACCTCATTTGCGACAGCAGCACCCAACACATCCTGAATTCTGAACTTCAATGACTTGGCTGGTCTGAGCACATACACATCCTTTCCGTTGTGAGTCAAAGTGAATCCCACATCCGGTCTGGTGAGCGCAACTCTTATGAATTCAGAGGCAACATGCTTGAACTCTACACTGTCCGACTTGAGGAACTTCCTTCTTGCCGGAACATTGTAGAACAGGTTGCGGACACTGAAATTTGCACCACGTGGCGAGGCCACCTCTTCAGTGGACACATGCTGCGAGTCTGCAAACACGACCTCACATCCGATCTCATCCTCCTCGCGACGTGTCTTGAGAGACACCTCGGCCACAGCCGCTATCGAGGCAAGAGCCTCTCCGCGGAATCCGAACGTCATGATGTTGTGAAGATCCTCAGCACTCTGGATCTTTGAAGTCGCGTGCCTTTCAAAACAAAGCACAGCCTGATCAGGAGACATGCCACATCCGTTGTCGATCACCTGGATAAGGGTCCTTCCCGCATCCTGGATCACAACGGTTATCTGATCTGCTCCTGCATCGACTGCGTTTTCCACCAGCTCCTTCACTACAGACGCAGGCCTCTGAACCACCTCGCCCGCAGCGATCATATTTGCTATGTTACTTGGTAATATCCTTATATCCATCTGCCACTTTAATTCAGATTCACGATTTCAAAGTCATCCTGCACCGGCTGAGGACGCTCAGCTGGGGCCACCTGCTCGACAGCAGGCTCCTCGCTCTGACGCTGCAGCGACTCCAACAGGTATGGGAAGTACTTGAACATTGCTATCACTACGGCAAACATAAGAAGCAATGTAAGCGCGCCAAGGAACTTCTGGTTCTTTGTCACATCCTTTGTTTCCTTGTAGTTGCCGTCGCGAAGACTTCCGCGCAGGATCTCACCCGGAACATACTCCTTTGGAGCTGCATGGTCGCCGAACTTCTCCTTTCTTGCCTCCTCATCCGGATCATAGAAACGTGGACGGTAGTTGAACTTGCGGATCTCCGTCTTGCCGAAGAAATTAAAACTGAATCCCATATATATTGTTGTTTTTACTCATTTTTGGCTCCGATGCCAGACCGGAGTGTTTTAACAAGCAAAAATAATGTTTTTTTCTTAATTTTGCGTGTTAAATGTGATCGACATGGACATCAGAATAGGCAACGGATATGACGTACACGCTCTGGCTCAGGGACTTCCATTGTGGCTCGGAGGCGTTTTGATTGAAAGCCCAATAGGATGCATCGCCCACTCGGACGGCGATGTGGCCATACATGCATTATGCGACGCGCTGCTTGGCGCACTCGCCCTCGGAGACATAGGCAAGCACTTCCCCGATACATCTTCAGAGTTCAAGGGCATCGACAGCAAGATCCTTCTTGGCCGCGTGATGGACCTCCTGCGTTCAGAAGGTTGGAGCGTGAGCAATGCAGACATCACCATCGCTATGCAGAAGCCAAAACTTGCGCCTTACATCCTCCCGATGAGAGAATGCCTGGCCGGCATCATGGGCATCCCTGTCGACAGAGTTTCAGTGAAAGCCACCACAACAGAGAAGCTTGGCTTCGTGGGCCGCAGCGAAGGC
>JAFZEP010000144.1 GCA_017560625.1 Bacteroidales bacterium | reverse complement strand
GAACAGCCTCCATATCCTCTACTGAAGCATATGAAAGATATGAATTCGCATTTCCTACACCATTAGCAGATGCTCTCCAACGAACAGCAACTGAAGGAGTCTCAGAATACTCAGCATTCACGAAGAAGAAGAGCTTGTTCTTGATGATAGGTCCACCGAGAGTGAAACCGTAAGTAGTGTTACGATCCTTGTCACGTGCACCGGCAACCTCCTGTCCTGCTACCATGTTACCACGCATGTTCTCGTTGCGGTGATATACATAAGCAGATCCCTTGAAAGTGTTTGTACCAGACTTTGTGATAGCGTTCACACCACCACCGATGAAGTTTGTCTGACGTACGTCGTAAGGAGAGATAACAACCTGCATCTCCTCGATTGCATCGATTGAGATAGGGTTTCCACCACCTGGGAGGTTAGATGAAAGACCGAAGTTGTTGTTGAAGTTAGCTCCATCGACAGTAAAGTTAGCTGTACGACCGTCAGCACCGGCGAAACTCATACCATTTCCACCATATGGAGAAAGACGAGTTACATCTGTAAGGCTTCTGCTGATAGTTGGGATCGACTCGATCTCCTTGCTTGAGATGTTTGTCGCAGAACCCATCTTCTGAGCAGAGAACTTAGATGCTGAAGCTGCGATTACCATCGCCTCACCGAGCATCTCAGAGTCCTCAGCGAGCTGTCCGTTGAGAGCGAAAGTCTCAGCGAGCTGAAGATCAACACCTGTGTAAGTAAGCGGCTGATAACCAAGGCAAGTAATCTCTACCTTGTAAGGGCCACCGGCACGCATACCGTTGATTGCATAACGACCGTCGTTGTTAGTTACAACGCCGTAAACAGTACCTGAAGGCTCGTGGGTAGCAACTACCGCAGCGCCGACTACAGGCTCGCCGTTAGCATCAACAACACGTCCACCTAGAGCTGAAGTAGTCACCTGTGCGAAGGCAGCTACGCTCATAAGCATTGCTGCGAAAGCAGCAATAAGACACTTAATTGTTTGTTTCATAACGATTTAGTTAAAAATAATAGGTTTTTTATGCCGCGAAGATAACACATTTTAATGGTTTTAGGAAGTTTTAATGCACTTTTAAATACATTCAGAGACGATTTTAATGCGTTCGGAAAGGTAGATTTTCAAGCCGCAGAAAAATTTGTAAAAAATATTTTCCAAATGCTTGCATATCAGAATTTTTGTCTATCTTTGCCGCCCGAAAAAAATGTGGAGAGATTTGACCGCTTGCAACCACTTGAAAAAATGCTAAAATGTTGAGTGTCGACTTGTGCGACATGGTTTACATCAATGTTTTGTGTTTTTGTGTTGGCTCCGCATTTTTTGTGGGGCTTTTGTTTTGCCCTGCAATGAAGAGATTGCCACGTCGCTGCCGCTCCTCGCAATGACGTGTGAGTAAAGCGCAGGCATGACACCTATACGTCATTGCGAGGCCCTGCAAGGGCCGTGGCAATCCGCAAACCGGAATATAAACAGACACATAACAATATGAATTATCTTTTCACTTCAGAGTCGGTGTCAGAGGGACACCCAGACAAAGTTTCGGATCAGATTTCCGATGCAATCCTTGACGAGTTCCTTCGTCAGGACCCAGAGTCAAAGGTAGCTTGCGAGACATTCTGCAGCACAGGTCTCGTTGTTGTGGGCGGCGAGGTTCGCTCAGAGGATGCTTACGTTGACATTCCAAAGACTGTTCGTCGCGTCATCAACAAGATCGGCTACAACAAGGCCGAGTACATGTTCGACGGCAACTCATGCGGTATCCTTTCAGCTCTCCACGAGCAGAGCGTCGACATCAACAGAGGTGTCGTTGGTGAGGACGCTGACGCTCAGGGTGCCGGCGACCAGGGTATGATGTTCGGTTATGCATGCTGCGACACAGAGGAGTACATGCCTCTTCCACTCGCACTTTCGCACCAGGCGCTCCTCATGCTTGCAAAGATCCGCAAGCAGAAGCCAGAGCTCATGCCTTACCTCCGTCCGGACTCCAAGTCACAGTTCACTATCGAGTATGACGGCGAGACTAACGAGCCTGTACGTATCCACACAATCGTAATCTCTACTCAGCACGACGAGTTCACTCCAAAGTCACTCGGCAACATGACATACGCTGAGGGCTGCGAGCAGTTCGGCCAGAAGAGAGTAGACGAGGCAATGCAGGCAAAGATCCGCGAGGACGTTCAGAACATCCTCATCCCTATGCTCGTCGAGACACTCGCCCCTGAGACAGCTGCCCTCTTCCACGGCGACTACATCCTTCACGTAAACCCTACAGGTAAGTTCGTGATCGGTGGTCCTCACGGAGACACTGGTCTTACAGGCCGCAAGATCATCGTAGACACATACGGTGGAAAGGGAGCACACGGCGGTGGAGCATTCTCAGGCAAGGATCCTTCAAAGGTAGACCGTTCTGCAGCATACGCATCACGCTACATCGCAAAGAACATGGTAGCAGCAGGTGTTGCTCGCGAGATGCTCGTCCAGGTGTCATACGCTATCGGTGTTGCTCGCCCGCTCAGCATCTTCGTAAACACTTACGGTACAGCTGTAAACGGAATTTCTGACGCAGAGATCGCTCAGAAGATCGAGCAGCTCTTCGACCTCCGTCCAGCGAAGATCATCGAGAAGTTCGGCCTCAAGAAGCCTATCTATGAGCCGACAGCTTCATACGGTCACGTAGGCCGCACTCCATACAAGGAGTCAGTGACTATGATCCGCAACGGCGTGAAGACAACAGAATACGTTCAGTTCTTCGGCTGGGAGCTTCTTGACTCAGTCGACATGATCAAAGAGGCTTTCGGACTTTAGTCTGATCATATACAAACGACATCCCCTGTAGTCGAACGAAGCATTTACCTTTCTTTTGCTTCGTGAGCTACAGGGGATGTCGTTTTGTTTTATTTCTATATGCGTTCCATCTCGCGGCGGAGATCTTTCTCCTTGATGGTTGCACGCTTATCGTACTCTTTCTTACCGCGAGCCAGTGCTATAGACAGTTTTGCATATCCGTTATCCGCGATGTAAAGCTTCACTGCCACGATGGTCAATCCTTTCTCCTTCACAGCACGCTGAAGTTTATTGAGCTCCTTGCGGGTGAGCAGAAGCTTGCGCTCGCGACGCGGATCGTGCTTGCCCCAGCTTCCCCACCAGTACTCAGCCACATGCATGTTCTTGACATACAGTTCGTTGTTGTTGAAATAGCAATATGCGTCCACCAACGAGGCCTTGCCTGCTCTGATGGACTTTATCTCTGTGCCAGTCAGCACCATTCCCGCCTGGAAGGTCTCGATGAACTCATAATCAAACGAAGCCCTCCTGTTCTTTATCTCTACGCTGCTTTTTGCTCTCGGCATAATTTCAATTTTAATTTCGTCAATGCGAACCTGATGCCCAACTGTTTTCCCGTCCGTAAAATGGGCTGTTTTTACGGATGGTCCATTCCTTTTATATGCTCTCGTACGTAAAATGGGCTGTTTTTACGGACGGAGAATTATAAGAGGAGGTGCAAAGATACTGCTTTTTCGTAAAATGTTGACTCTCGCCGCAAAATACTATATTTGCATGCAGAATTCACAATTTACATGGCAAAGAAACCGTTTACTCCCATACCTCCTATGGCAGAACTTCCTCCTGCTGAGGAAATCAATGTCAAGGACATACTCGACAAATACCTCTCCGGTGAAATAGACCTGATCTGCGTCTTGGGCCCGACAGCCTCAGGCAAGACGCGCTATGCAGTCCAGCTTGCCCGCCAGATCAATCAGCTGCTGAATGACATGGCCTCTGTAAAAGCGGAAATCATCTCTGCAGACTCCAGACAGGTGTACAGAGGAATGGACATCGGAACCGGAAAGGATCTTGGCGAGTATGAGGAGATTCCATATCACCTGATGGACATCGTGGATGCCGGCGCCAAGTACAACATCTTCGAGTATCAGCGTGATTTCGAAAAGGCGTACAAAGACATCAGGGACAGAGGTTGCATTCCGATCCTGTGCGGCGGAAGCGGACTATATATCGAAGCGGCAACATGCGGGTATTCTCTCCCGGAAGTCGCTCCAAACCCGGAACTGCGTGCAGAATTAGAGCTGAAGTCCGATGAAGAGCTCATCGCCCAACTGGCTTCACTCAAGCCGCTTCACAACAACACCGACTACGACACACGCAAGCGCCTGATCCGCGCTCTCGAAATTGCCATCTATGAAGCCGAGCATCCCGTTCAGCGCTCATGCTACCTTCCTAAGAACACATATTACATCGGAACACTCGTGTCACGCGACGTGCGCAATGCAAAAATCGACAAGCGTCTTGATGCCCGCCTGGAAGAGGGAATGGTAGAGGAAATCCGCGGTCTGATAGACGGCACACATCCAGCCCTTGCTCCTGAGCACACACCTGTTCCGGCTGAGGACCTGATATATTACGGCCTTGAGTATAAGTTTGTTACTCTCTATCTGATCGGAGAACTGACTTTTGAGGAAATGCGCACGCAGCTGGCCACTGCCATCCACCAATTTGCAAAACGCCAGATGACATGGTTCCGCGGCATGGAACGCAAAGGCATCACCATCCATTGGACTGCCGTATAGCTCTGGCGGGCAACCGCCTCAGACACAACACCTTACAAAACCGCGTGCCGTCAAAAAACAGCACGCGGTTTTTGTAAAACATTGACAATCAGACCGATATACGCCAGGCGAAATCGCATCTAGATGTTGTATTATCCTTCTGGATAGAATTTTGACGCTACCGGCAGGCCTGACGGGATTACGAAGTGATGTCCTTCGTCCTTCCAGAGGTCTTCTGCCCATTCCGGCGAGATGTAGTCGCCCTCATGATCTGCCAGGAACGCAAGATATGTGATCGGGAATCCCTGAGCCAGGTACTGAGCCTCATAGAAAGTCTGGACCTCAAACAACGCATCCACTGCAGCACGGCCGCTCACCGACGAAAGCTCACTTTCGTAAAGTCTCTCACGGTCTTCACCGTAGATATCGATTCCCGCAGCAAGGATATGCAGATTGTTCTGCTGTGCCATAGCGAGAGAATATTCGTGAAGATAACGGCTGTCGGTCTTCAGATGAACGATGCCGCCTTCCTTCAGGAAGTTGCGGTAGCGGTTCATGAAAAGCGGAGCTGTCAGACGCTTCTTCTCGCGACCGATCTGCGGATCCGCAAATGTGATCCAGATCTCCGACACCTCACCAGGAGCAAAAAGCGACTCGATGAACTCGATACGAGTACGGAGGAAGCCGACATTCTTAAGGCCATGCTCCTCAGCATACTTGGCACCCTTCCAGAGACGTGCGCCCTTGATGTCCACACCGATGTAGTTGCATGCAGGATTGCGCTCTGCAAGGTCTATGGTGTAATCGCCCTTGCCACAACCCAACTCCAGCACAATAGGATTGTCATTTCCGAAGAAATCACGTCCCCAGTTGCCCTTCAGAGGGTGGTCACAGTTCAAGACCTCAGATGTCGCCGGCTGGATCAGGCATCTGAAGGTCTCGTTTTCACGGAATTTTCTAAGTTTATCTTTTCCCATTCTTTGTTATCGGTTTACAGATCCTTCGACTTCGCTCAGGATGACAGTAAGGCCAGTCAGCCTATTGTTCCTTCTTCGGACGGTCTCCGCCCCTGTTGTTGTGGTGGCTGCGTCCGCCTCTGTTGCCGCCACGTCTTTCGCCACGATCGCCACGGTCTTCACGTCTTTCGCCACGGTCTTCACGTCTCTCACCCTTCTGGCCGCCTCTGTTGTCGTTCTTTGGACCGTTCTTTGGACCGTTCTCGCCTTTCTGACCGCCATTGCCCTTCTGGCCTTCAGCCTTCGGAGTCGCAAGAGCCTCTGCCGGAGCCTGGCCTTCAGGCTTAGGTCCCTGCTTCTGGGCCGGCTTCTTCTTTTTCTTCTTGCGCTTGCGTGCCTCGTCGAATCTGTTGATGGCATCGTCACCGACAGCAGTCACAAACTCCGGTGCAGCAGGAACATCGTCAGACTTCAATGAAGCAGGCTTTTCGCCGCGACGGTTCATCTTGATGATCTCCCAAACGTCCTCTGCATATACTGGGTAAAGGTTTGCAAGAGATGACTGGTCGTATGAGAAGTACATTGTCTCGCTGAGGATGTCGGTCTTCATCAGATATGCAAGACCATCCTCAAACTCAAGCGGCTCGTACACCTTAGGAATGCGCGACTGGGCATCCATATATACGGCAGTCTCATAGTTCAGACAGCACTTGAGCTTTCCGCACTGACCTGCAAGCTTCTGAGGATTCAATGAAAGATCCTGCACGCGGGCTGCAGATGTGGTGATGGACTGGAAGCTTGAAATATAGTTCGAGCAGCAGAGCTCACGTCCGCAGACACCGAGGCCACCGATAAGGCCGGCCTCCTGACGCGCACCGATCTGCTTCATCTCGATCCTGATGCGGAACTCCTCGGCAAACACCTTGATGAGCTGACGGAAATCCACACGGCCATCAGCGATATAATAGAAGATCGCCTTGGTGCCGTCGCCCTGGAACTCCACGTCGCCGATCTTCATCTCAAGACCAAGCTCGGCAGCTATCTGACGCGAGCGGATCATTGTCTCATGCTCACGTGCAATTGCCTCCTGCCATCTCTCGATATCGAAAGGCTTTGCCTTACGATAGATCTTCTTGAACTCGTATGTCTCAGGGTTGATGCGCTTGCACTTCATCTGACGACCAACGATCGGACCCTCCAATGTCACGATGCCCAGATCATGTCCATTTGCCGCCTCGACGATGACCATGTCTCCCGTCTTGACGCTCTGGCCTGAAGCATTGCGGTAGATTCCCTTGCGGGTGTTCTTGAAACGTACTTCAAAAAACTCTTTGAACTGCTCCTGATTTACGCCGGAAAGCCAGTCGTAGACCTCCAGTTTACAGCAGCCGGGACGGTAGTTGCACTCGAGCTCTCCGCCCTCATTGCGCTCTACCGAACAGCCTCTTGAACAGTCATATTTCTTAGATTCGTTTTCCATAAATTACCAGGTTTCGCCCTAGCGAAATTATATATTTAAAAACATTCTGTTGACAAGGTCGCAGAACAGGATCTTTGAATTCACGTTCCTGTCGATCATCGACGCGACCTTCTCAATATTTGCCACAGCCTTCACACAGAACCCCTTAGGGCATTTTTTTGCCATCTCCGCATAGAATTCCTGCTCGTGATCTCCGACACCGGAAATCTGATGGAGGTTCTGCTGGACCATGAATATCTTTCTGATGCACTCTGACGCAAAGGTACAAAAAGCTTTCTGTTTTTCACGGGAGTCCAAAGCCGCCATGCTCTCGCCGCACTCCAGCGTGGTCATGAGATCACGCGAAACGATGCCACGCATCAGATCTGAGAAAATGTCCATGTAAACATTCTCCTCCTCTGAGTCACGCTCCGGCTTCAATGCTGCAACCTGAGCGGCCTCCTCCTTTGAAAGCGGCATCACCCTCACGCTCTGACAACGTGAGAAGATAGTCTGAAGCACCTTCTCCGGAGCATGCGTAATGAACAGGAACACTGTCTTTTCAGGCGGTTCCTCCACCATCTTGAGAAGACGGTTTGCAGTCTCCTGATTCATCTTCTCCGGAAGATAGAAGATGACGGCCTTATATCCGTCCGCAACTGATGCCAACGACAGCTTGTTGATGATTGACTTGGCCTCGGCAACAGCAATGAGACCATTCTTGCTTTCTATACCGATGGCGCGCTGCAGGTCTGCTTCCGTGAAATACGGATCTGCAACCGCCAGTTCTCTCCAATATTTGAGATATGATTCCGAAGTCGGCTTTTCATCCGAAGACTTCGGTCCCTTGTTTACCGGAAACACAAAATGCACGTCCGGATGAATGAGCTTGGATATCTGGTTGCACGACGGGCACTTGCCGCACGAATCGCCGTTCGAAGGGTTGCTGCAGTTGAGATACTGCACATAAGCCAGCGCAAGAGCCAGCGCTCCACAGCCCTCATTTTCATAAAGGAGCATGGCATGCGCAACCCTGCCGCTGTCCGCCATGGACGAGAGCATCTTCGCTACTGAAGCGTTACCTATGACATCACAAAATCTCACTTCGTATGATTTATGATTACTTGTTTCTGTTGGCTGTGAAATAAGCAAGGGCCTTCAGATACTCTTTCTCCTGAGAGTCAGGAAGCACATCCAAAGCGCGCACAGCCTTTTCCACATATTCCTCAAGACGCACTCGCGAATATTCTATTCCTCCGTTCGCCTTGACAAAATCCACAATCTCGTCTCTGTGCTCAGGATGGCCGACGATGTCGTTGACCAGCGCACGCACCCTCGCCTGCTCCTGCTCCGGAACATTTCCCAAAGCACCGAGAAGCGGAATGGTGATCTTCTGCTCCAGCACATCTACACCCAGAGGCTTTCCTACCGAGTCTGTGCCCGAATAGTCAAGGATGTCGTCCTGAATCTGGAACGCATTTCCCAAAGCCACGGCATAATCTATTGCCGCCTGCTCTATTTCCTTTGAAGCACCTACCGACAACGCTGCCGACAGACATGCAGCTTCAAAAAGCGAAGCTGTCTTGTTGTATATGATCCTGAGATAGTCTTCCTCGACAGTGTCTCCGTTCTGAGCCTTCTGGAGCTGGAGGAGCTCACCTTCTGCAAGAGCACTGAGAGTTCTTGAGAAGATCTTCAGCACTGCCGGATCTGAAGGTGCATCAGTCAGAATGCTGTCCAGGGCCTTCACGAGCCAATAGTCTCCGATAAGCACGGCAACAGACGGACCCATGAGCGACATGATTGTCGGCACTCCCCTACGCGTCGCGCTGGAGTCGGCCACGTCATCGTGCAGAAGCGTAGCGTTATGCAGAAGTTCCGCAGCTGCAGCATATCTTACCGTCGCCTCAGTAATCTGTCCCCCGTTGCACGCGCGTGCAAAAAGAAGGGCTAGAAGAGGACGAAGCTGCTTTCCGGAATGTGAAAGTATCGATTCGTTGGTCTTGTTGAGCAAGTTGATGTCACTGAGCAGAGCACTCTCAATGCTTTCCTGCACAGCGGTCCAGTCACCACCGACGAATTCCTTAACCTGCTTTATATCCATATCAGTCCTCCAACAGATCTAAGAGTTCTTCCGCCGACTTGGCAAAGTGAAGTTTGTCCATTGTCTCAGGACAGAGCATGCCGGCCTGCACATAGTGGTCAAGAAGAGCCTTGAGCGGCTGATAGAAGCCCTTGTGGTCAAGGACCAGAATCTTTCCGTCGTACTGCTTGAGATGAATCAAGGCAAATGTCTCGATGAGTTCGTCCAATGTGCCGATGCCACCTGGAAGAGCCACGACAGCGCACGTACCCTCTCTGAGAAGGGTCTTGCGCTCGGCCATAGTTTCAGTCCACTTGACCTCGGAAAGCTCCGGATAGACATACTGCTCCATGAATCGCGGTATCACACCCAGATGATATCCGCCATTGTCGCGCATTTCATTGGAAATCACGCCCATGGTTCCCTTTATGGTTCCACCTGTAACTATTCCGTAACCTCTCGACGAAGCAGCTCTGACGAAGTCACGAGCCACATCATTGTACTCCGGATCGATGTTGAAACTTGCCGAACAAAAGACTGCTATCTTCTTCATGTAAGATCACCTGTTAGAAAATGAACGCCACAGTGAGCGTCACGCCATCATAATTGTTTCCTCCAAAGAGTGACGATTTCACATTTGTCACAACCTGTTCTCCCGAAGGAAGCTCTCCTTGAGAATTCATGAGTGGGCCAAAGTTCCAGTTGTATCTTCCGATCACCTGAAGCTTCCACAGGTCAACACCAAGACCGACGCCCAATCCGTACTCCAAACGATTGAGCACCTCCCATGAAACACCGCTGGACAGACCATATCCAACAAACGGAGTCACATCCAGGAAAGGACGGAAGAGAATAAGGTCCGGGCCCCACTGAAACGACACAGGAACCTCCACAAAACCGGTTTTCAGATCAAGTGACGCACCGTTTTCATATGCATCCCTCACCACCGAGCCCTTCATGTGATAGAGAACAGAAGGCTGGATTGCAAATCCCAACGGAAGTTTGAACTGGTAGGTCAATCCGGCGTGGTAGCCTGTAGCCGAGCCCTTGGTTACATCCTTGAGGCCGACGAAACTGGCACCTCCTGTTACGCCGAAGCCTCTTGCTGCAGAGTTATGAGCACTCCAAAAAGTCATCACGCAGAGCGCAATGACCACCAAAATTCTTTTCATGCTGAATATTAGAGAAGAGCGTTGATCTTAGCTGCGAAAACATCCTTTGTGGCAGCGCCTACATGTCTGTCAACAACCTCACCGCCCTTGAAGAAAAGGACTGTAGGGATGCTTCTGATGCCGTAGTCCATAGGAACATCGTCACACTCGTCCACGTTGCACTTGCATACGAGCACCTTACCCTCGAACTCCTCTGCAAGCTCGTCGATGATAGGAGCGATAGCCTTGCATGGACCGCACCATGTTGCCCAGAAATCCACAACTACTGGGATTTCGCTATTGATTACTTCTGCGAAATTCGCATCATTTACTGCTTTTGCCATAATTTTTTTAAATTTAATGAGTTCGCAAATATAATAATATTATTAAACAATAATGGCGCCTCGAGGGCGCCATTATCTTTTATTTTAATAAAACTTCTCCACATTCCAGACGAATGCCCTGATTCCAAGAGCAGGGGTCTCTTCGTCCATTGCCTTCAGCTGAGCGAGAATGCTGTCTACCTTGTCGTCAGCGACGAATGTGAGGATTGCATTGTTCATTGTCGGCCAGGCATGGTTGCCAAGATGCGGCTCGCCAGTGAAGCCACCGCGTCCAGCGATATCCTGCCACATGGTGAAGCCTCTGCATCCGAGTTTCTCGATAGCGTCAGCAATATCCATGTTATACGCCTGATCGTATGCTATAAATATACCTTTCATGTTATTAATGTTTTCTCGTTATTGAACGTTGAACGTAACTTTCTACGTTACCTTATTTAGCTGCAAGTTTCTTTGCGGCACGGCGCTCCTGCATTGAAGCGAGTGAAGCGTAGAGAGTTGGGATGATGACGAGGGTCACGAGTGTCGAGATCGAAAGACCCCATGCCACTACCATACCGAGCGAACGCCACATCTCTGCACCCTCACCTGTACCGATCGCCATAGGCACCATACCAAGGACAGTTGTGAGAGTTGTCATGAGGATCGGACGCAGACGGGACTTGGCAGCAATTACTGAAGCCTCAGCAATGCTGTAACCACGCTCACGCATGAGGATTGTGTAGTCGATAAGCACGATACCGTTCTTCACCACGATACCCATGAGGATGAGGATACCGATCATACCCATGGCTCCGAGAGGAGTTCCTGTGATGACGAGTCCCATGAGCACACCTACGAATGCGAATGGCACTGAGAACATGATCACGAACGGGCTCATGAACGACTCGAACTGAGATGCCATCACGATGTACACAAGGATGATGATCATGATGAGGAGCATGATAAGGTCCGCAAACATCTCCTGCTGCTTCTCATACGAACCACCGATTCTTACAAGGAGCTCAGATGGGATTTCAGTGTCTGCAAGCACACCCTCAGCAATCTCCACAACATCAGAGAGAGCATAGTCGTCAGCAACCATACATGAAACAGTGATGAGACGCTCACGGTTCTTTCTCTGGATAGCCGGAGGAGTCTCTGTCTCGATCACCTTTCCGAGATCCTTGATTCTCACTCCCTTGCCCATATTGTTGTAGATGAGGATGTTCTCGATGTCCTCGATGCTTGTTCTGAACTCTGGAGCATAACGTACGCGGATGTCGTACTCATCTCCGTCCTCACGATAGTATGACTGGGTAGAACCGTTCATCGCTGCTGTGAGGTAAGCGGCAGCAGTTGTACTGTTGAGGCCGTTCACCGCAAGCTTCTCACGGTCGAAGTCTACCTGATACTCAGGTGTATACTCGTCGCGGCTGAGAAGCACCTGTGCACTTCCGCCCGCCGCAAGCATCTTTGACTGGATTTCACGCGCAACAAGGTCTGTGGTATAGAAGTCATATCCATAGATTTCGATATCCACAGTTGAAGCACCACCCATACCGGCCTGAGCACCCTCTGTCACTCTCACCTTCTTGAACTCAGGGTAATCCTTGAGGATCTCACGGATAACATCTGCAATCTGACCGGTAGAACGCTCACGGTCCTCCATACTGCCGACATTGACATTGAACGACATCACGTGTGTACCGTTATTCTGCATTGAAGCGAAAGCATTGTCTGAGTCTGCCTGACCGAAGGCATATGAGCAGTTTGTGATCTCTGGGATCGAAGCTGCAAACTTGCCATGAAGCTCATGCGCAAGACCTCTTGTCACTGACTGACCTGTACCTGCTGGAAGTTCAAGCTGAACTGTGATACGTCCGTCGTCCGCCTTAGGGAAGAACTCTGTCTTGATGATCGGTCCGAGGATACCTACTGTTGCTGCAAATACGCCAAGCGAGATGAGGGTAACGATTGTCCTGTGGCCGATACACCAGTTGATGAGACGGCTGTAACCAGCTGAAATCCAATCGATGAACTTGCTGAAGTTTCCGAAGATCAAAGCATTGAGCTTGCTCTTTTTAGGCTTGAACCTGAGATACTGCGAGCAGAGCATAGGGATCAATGTGAGCGCACCGACAGTCGAAACGATCATGATAATACTTGTGATCCAACCGAGCTGCTTGAACATGAGGCCGGCCATACCCTTGACCATGGTAAGAGGCATGAACACGGCAAGCATTGTCAAAGTAGATGCGATAACCGAGATACCCACCTCCTGAGTTGCATGCACAGCAGCCTCCTTAGGCTTCGCACCCCTCTCTAGATGTGTAGAGATGTTCTCCAATACTACGATGGCATCGTCCACGACCATACCGATGGCGATCGAGAGAGCCGACATCGACACGATGTTGAGAGTGTTTCCTGTCGCCCAGAGGTACATCAGAGATGCAAGGAGGGAGATAGGAATCGCAAGCACGATGATGAAGGTCGCACGCCATCTTCCAAGGAAGAGGTAAACGACGAGCATCACGATGATGAAGGTAACGAGAATTGTCTCCTTCAATGAGTTGAGAGTATTGAGGATGTTGTCGGAGCTGTCGACTACTGTTCTGATCTCGATATCTGAAGGGAGACCGGCCTGGATCTTATCAAGCTCTGCCTTTACGCCCTTGATAACGTTCACAGTGTTGGCATCTGCCTGCTTCTGGATGATGATCTGAGCGCCCTGGATGCCGTTGATGTAAGCCTCCTGGTATCTTTCCTCCACGCCGTCCACAACACGTGCAACGTCACGGAGATAGATTGTTCTGCCCTGTGAATATCCAACGACGATGTCGAGCATCTGGTCTGCAGAAGTGAACTCCTTCTCCACACGGAGAGCATAGGCATTCGATCCAATGTCGATTGTACCAGACGGCACGTTTCTGTTCTCGGAAGCGATGAGGCTTGAGATCGAAGCCACTGTAAGACCGTAAGCCTCAAGCTTGTTAGGGTCGCAATATACCTGTATCTCACGCTTGGGAGCTCCGGCGATAGACACTGTACCTACGCCTGAAACTCGCGCGAGCGGAGTCGCAACCTTGTCGTCGAGGATCTTCTCGAGTGCCGGAAGGCTCTCATGCGCTGTGGCAGCCATGATCATGATAGGCATGTCATCTGCGCTGAACTTGAAGATAAGCGGAAGCGATGCGCCGTCAGGAAGCACCGAGTTCACCATGTCAAGCTTGTCACGCACATCGTTTGTAGCCACATCGACGTCCACACCTTCGTTGAACTCGAGAGTGATGAGTGAGATGTTCTCTCTTGAAGTAGAAGAAAGGTTCTTGAGGTCACTCACTCCGTTGAGGGAGTTCTCGAGCACCTTGGTAAGGTTGGTCTCGATATCCTCCGCACTGGCTCCCGGATACGAAGACATGACCATGATCACGTTCGCATCGAACTTAGGGAACTTGTCCAGTGAAATATTTATCAGCGAGAAAATACCGAAGATAGCCATGGCGATGAATACCAGCGCCGTGGTTACCGGGTTATTGACCGCTTTTCTGTAAATGCTCATATCAGTCCTTATTCGTTAACAATAACCTTAACACCATCCTTGAGACGGATCTGACCGCCTGTTACAACCTTTGCACCGTCTGTAAGTCCCTCAAGTACCTCGTACTCAGCACCGAGACGACGACCGAGAGTCACCTTTGTATAAGAAACAGTGCCGTCCTCGTTGAGAACATAAACGAAGCGCTCACCTGAGCCCTGCTGCTTCACAACAGCCACGTCAGGGATGATGATGCTGTTGTTGATACCGAATGTAACAGTAGCTCTTGCGAACATACCCGGTCTGAGGACCTTGTCTGCATTCTCAACCTTCACCTCAACTGTGAATGTACGGGTTGCCGGATCCACTGTAGGATAGATTCTGTTGATTGTACCCTCGAATGTCTGGCCAGGAAGAGCGTCAGCTGCGATTGTCACAGCATCACCCTGGTGAACCTTTGTGTAGTCTGTCTCGGAAACTCCGACAAGAAGCTTCACAGGAGAGATCTGCTCTACAGTGAAGATCGGAGCGCTCATGGCGTACATGTCGCCGACGTCATAGTTGCGGGCAGTCACCACACCGTTGATAGGGCTGAGGAGAACAGAGTTCTCAAGAAGGTTTGCATAAGACTTCTTGGCAACGCTGTAAGAAAGCTTGCTAGCCTTGTAAGCAAGCTCGATTGCATCAAGATCAGACTGCGAGAGTCCGCCTGCATCATAAAGACCCTTGAGACGGCCATACTCGATCTCGTTGTTCTTCATTTGAAGCTCTGCCTGCTGGAGCTGGATCTCAGCCTGCTGGAACTGAACCTGATCCATCTTTGCAAGCTTCTGGCCCTTAGTCACGTAGTCGCCCACCTCAACGAAGATCTCTGCAATACGATTGCCGCTCTGAGGAGCAATGTTGTTCTTTGCAAATGCCTGAACTGTAGTTGTATACACAACCTCCTGAGGCACATCGCGTCTTGTGACCTGCTCTACAGCCACTGTAGGAGTCGTGTCTACAGGCTGCTTGGTCTGAGCCTCATTATTAGCGCATGAAGCAGCTGCAACTACAGCACCTGCGATGCACATCATTCTGAAAATAGTTTTCATATATGTCTTTACTTTATTTATTATCGTTACTGGATGAAGTCCTGACCAAGAGTCTGCTCGAGCTGAGACTTTGCTGACAGGAAGTTGTAGACAGCCTGCGAAGCTGCGAGCTGTGACTGAGTGAGTGCGAGCTGAGCGTCGTTCACCTCGATGAGCGTGCTGCGGCCCACCTGGTATGACTTCTCTACGATGTCATATCCCTTCTGAGCGGCTGCCACTGCCTCCTTCGCAGCATAGTAGCTCTTCATGTTTGTCTCCATAGTGTTGAGACACTGACGGATCGCGATCTTGAGCTGGCGCTCTGTGTTCACTGTCTGAAGCTGCACCTGCTCGTACTGGTTCTTAGCCTGGCGGATCTGCTGATAGCGCTTTCCACCTGCAAAGATCGGAATGTTCAAGCTGAGGGCAACGTAAGAATATGGAGTCCAACGGTACTCGCTGAACTTGAAGTCGTTTGTCATCGCATTGAGGCTGAAGTTGAATGCGAGAGCAAGAGAAGGGATGTTTGCATACTGCTGCACCTTCACTGTCTGAGCAAGCATTTCCGCCTGGATGGCGAGCTGCTTCATTGTCGAGTTCATGTCGAGAGAAGCGCCGTCATGCTGATGAAGGTCATAGAGCATGTGCTGTGACCAGTCCTCAAGTTTTCCTGCCACGTCGATGTTCATGTCGAGGTCGACTCCGAGAACAGCCTTGAGCTGCCACAATGCGAGGATCACAGAACCTTCAGCATTGTATACATTCGGAATTGCATTGGCAACTGTAGTCTTTGCCCTGAGAAGCTCCATTTCCGAGACCTTCTGCACGTCATATTTCTTCTGGGTCTCTGCGAGATTCTGGACAGCATTCTCGTATACCTGCTTGTAAACCTCGAAAGCCTCCTTTGCAAGGAGAGTCGAGAAGTACGCGTTCTTCACCTGAGTCACCATGTCGAGGCGTGATGCGCGTGCTTTCTCCACTGCAAGCTCCACATCCATACCTGAAATCTTGAGGCTGGCCCAAAGCTGTGCGTTTACGAGAGGCATGGCTGCGCTGAGGCCGGCTGACCAAGTGTTCCAACGACCCATTTCGATACCGCCACCATTGTCAGTAGAGCTCTCTGCAGAATCTGTAGCTCCGGTCTCCGGAATCTCCACGCCATCAGGAATCTCTGTTCCTTCGGTACCTGCTCCTCCGCCCATGAGCGAACTCATGTCGAAGTCCATGTACATCACCTGTTTCTTGATTGTTCTCTGGTATGCACCAGAAGCATCGATCTGCGGGAAGAGAGAGGCATATGAGCCTTTCTTTGCATACTCCGCTCTTTTAATTTCCATGTCAGCAACCTTGACTGACACATTCTCGCTCAAGGCAATCTCGAGCGCCTGTTCCAAAGTGATGATCACCGGAGTCTCTGAAGCCTCGGCGCTCTCCATGATGAGCTGAGCCTCTGACTTCTGCGGGGCATCTGTCCTGTATTGAGCATTCGCATCGACATTGGAAAGAAGCGCGCCGGCAATGATCACTGCTGTTACCGCTAATTTTTTCATTGATTTATATACACTAAACTGTTTAAATTTCGAAAGGGCACAATTTGGTCGCAAAATTCGCGCCATTTGACGGAAAAACATTGGTCCAAATTTATATAGATTTGGTTCATTCTTCTAAAATACGTAAATTTGACAATCTATTGGAATGAAATGAAAATCAAAAAACAGAAAAACACCAAACCGGCTGTTCTTTTCGGAGAAAAGACAGCCAAAAGGATAGGCTACATCGACAATTATATCTTCGCCTGCGAGATCGAGGGAGAAGACCACATTGTCTACTCGAAGCCGCGCCGCCCGAAGTATCCTCTTGTAATCATTGTCATAGAAGGCTATCTCAACCTGGTCATCAATGGAGAAAGGCACAGATTTGAAAGAAAAGCCTACATCAACCTTCCCACATGGACCGACATATATGAGATCGAATACGGCGGAGGCTTCCATGCCATGACCACGGCTACAGATAGAAGCATTGTCGAAGACATATTCCGCAACCGCAACCCGTTCCCGATAGATTTCCAGTTCAGGATTGACCATGGACTGGGAGGATACATTGAAGAAGACCGTGACCTTGAGATTCTGTGCAAGGACATCAGCAACCTGATCGACTCGCTTTCCAACAAGAAGCACCTGTTTGCAGAAGAAATCAACTATGCTTACTTCTATATCCTGCTGACAGACATGGCAGATATGATATGGAGAAAATTCAAGAGGGCAGAACCTGCCCATCACACGGAAATGAAGCGGGCAGACAGCATCCTGAAAGAGTTTGCCGAACTGCTCAGCAAACACATCAAAACAGAGACCAGCGTAGGATTCTATGCTGAAAAGCTCTGTATTTCAAAGCAATACCTTTCGCTTATTGTAAAGGAAAAGATGAGGGTTCCTATCGGCACCGCAATCTCTGCAATGCGCGTCGAGGTCGCTGGCGGACTGCTCAGAGACCCGGAACTGACAATTCAGCAAGTGGCTGAAAAGATGTCATTTTCCGACCAGTCGTCATTTGGAAAATTCTTCAAGAAGCACACCGGAATGTCGCCTCTGAAATATCGTCAGAACCTGAAGAAGACCCTGCTTACACTACGTCAATCCACTCATACTCTCCAGCCCAAAGTTCAAGAAAACGCATAAAACCTGCGTTGGAGAGGACAACACTTCCTGTGTTGTCGCAAGGGTGGAAACTGACTCTTTCTGCTGTCTTCAAGTCACTGTCAAGGAACAGTTTAACCCTATGTCCATTAGGGAAATGCTCCTTTGTAAGCTCTTGAGTATACGGGTCATGTATGAGACCAAGAGGAGACACGGAGCCGGGAAGAAGACCCAAGCAGCGCTCCATTCTTTCAGCAGAGGCAAACGACAGTTTACCCTGCTTGAGCATCTGCTCCAGAGAGTGGATCGCCAGTTCCTTATGGCACTCGAAAACCACCAGATAGTGGCGGTTTCCCTTATGATTCCTAAAGAAGAGGTTCTTGCAGTGAACCGAATCGATGTCCTTCCAGTACTCAAGCGCGAGCTCTATTGTCGGAAGAGGCGGATGAGTGTGAAGAGTGTAGCTTATTGAATGCTGATCCAGAAAGTCAAGGACTTCCTGGATCTTGTTGTTTTCTATCATTTGCTTAGGCTTTTTGCATAGTGGGTAGGCTGAGACTTCGGCTTTTCAGGATGGACCGCTTCCATCGGCAGTTTCTTGATGTAGCTGTAGATCAGCAGGCCGACTCCAATAAGGATGAAAGGAATGCTGAGCCACTGTCCCATGTTGAGTGCCATGCCAGCCTCAAAGCCGACCTGGTCTTCCTTGACGAACTCGATTATGAAACGCATGCCGAAAAGTACAATGAAGAAAATTCCGATATACGAGCCTCTGTAAAGCCATTTCACCCTGTTCTTATAAAGAAGGATCAGCACAACTCCCAAGATTGCATAGCTGAGAGCCTCGTAAAGCTGTGTCGGGTGCTTAGGCTCCGTCTCTCCTCTGCCCTCAAACACAAAGCCCCAAGGCAGACTTGTGACGTGACCGTAGATCTCCGAATTCATAAGATTGCCCAAACGGATGAATGTGGCAGCGAAGCACACCGCAATGCAAAGGTGATCGAGAATCCAGATGAAGTCAAAATCATGTTTCTTACCATAATGCCTTGCAAACCACCACATTGCGATAAAAAGTGCAATTGTGCCGCCATGGCTTGCAAGTCCGCCTTTCCAAGGCTGGAATATCTCCCAGAAATGCTCGGCTGTCAGATAGTAGTCAGGCTGATAGAACAGACAATGACCAAGACGCGCACCGATGATCGTTCCGATAAGCAAAGTATAAAGAAGCGGATCAAGCAGCTTCTCGCTTATGCCTTCTCTCTTGAAGAACCACTTGAAGATGAACCATCCGAGGATGAATCCCGAAATGAACAGCAGGGAGTACCACCTGAGCGAGAAGAATCCCAGAGAAATGATCTCAGGATCGACATTCCAATTTATAGCTAAAATATCAAACATAGTCATCGTGATTTATAATGCAGCCTCCAGGTCTTCCTTTGTCACACGCACCTCACACAGTTCTGCATGAAGAGCATCGACATAACGGACTACCATGTTGTATCCTTCATTGAAAACAGCTTTCATGAAAGGATCTACAAGCCACTCTTCGTAGGCGTCTACAACATTAGACTCGATCTCCCTCCTGAAAAGTGTCAGTTCATATGATGTATAATCGCTTTTATACATATCGCTGATCCGATACGTAAAGACCACATCATCACCCTTGACCTCAGCAGCGTCCCAATAAAGTCCGTCTTCCAAATACATAGGAAGGTCGCTCTGAAGTTCTTTAATGCCAGATGTGACCAGCGCGTTATCTTTATATACAACCTGCGCAGGAAGCGACTGCGAGATAACAGAAGCAATAGATCCGAGCAGAATCACATTTGCGCCCATATTAACGCACAGGAGCAGCTTCTCAAAGCCTTTCCACACCCTTGTCTCCTTCGGAATAAGCGCCGCAACTCTCGTTGAACGACAAAGATAAGCAAACCAAATGCATGCCCAAGTGATGGATCTCAGTCCTGGCTTTAATGCATCCTGCTCATCGAAAAGGCCATAATTGATAAAACTGAGCACAGCATCAAAAGCAATCATCGCTATATATGTCTTGGCCAAAGCGACAGCATTAGGCTTTCTTTTGATGAAGGCTACGATAGTAGAAACTGCCACAGTAACAATAGTGCCGGCAATCAAAAGCAAGACGAGAACATATACAGGAGTGAGCAGGCCTATCTGCGGCAGTATGTTGAAAAGGCTTACCAATGCTCCAACACCAAGGCCTACCCAAAGGAATACTGCAAGCCATCCACCGATCTCCGGCTTCTCTTCATTTACCGGACTTACCGGCTCTTCACTGAGAACTGGCTCTTCACTGAGAACTGGCTCTTCACTGAGAACTGGCTCATATTCATTCTGAATCTTATCTTTCTCTTCCATAGGTTGTCAATTATTCAGATTAATCTAGCAAAGATAAAATAAAAAGGGATTATAACTATGCGATTGCACTATAAATTCCCAGCCCAAACATGTCCGGCCACAAAAACAGGCTTATTTGTGGACGTGACCATAAAAAACAGCAAGTCGGCCACAAAAACGTCTCATTTTGTGGCCGACTTGTTATTTGGACGACGCCAAGGCGCCGCATTAGGCATTAGTATGATTACGCGCGGATTGCTGCGATGCCTGGGAGCTCCTTGCCCTCGAGGTACTCGAGCATAGCACCACCACCAGTTGAAACGTAG